>JAHEDX010000172.1 GCA_024641005.1 Acidimicrobiaceae bacterium | reverse complement strand
GAGCAGTTGGCGGTGGCGGCCTACCTGCTGGGTGACGAGACTGGGAGTTCGGCGGCGTGGGAGGACGCATACCGGGCGTACCTCGACTCGGGTGATCGAGCCAATGCCGCGAGGTGCTCGTTCTGGCTCGCGTTGGTATCGATGCTTCGCGGTCAGATGGCGCACGCAGGCGGGTGGCTGAGCCGCGCCGAGTCAGCCGTCGGCACCGACCTTGACTGCAGCGCGACGGGGTATCTCCTGATCCCAGAGCTGATCGGAGCGCTCGAAGCCGACGCACCGTCGGTCGCTCGGGACCTGGCGATTCAAGCGGCGGACATCGCCGACCGGTTCGACGATCGTGATCTGTCTGCGATGGCGATGCTGGGTCACGCCCAGGCACTCATCGCGCTCGGCGAGACGGCCGCCGGCACGGCCCGCCTCGACGAGGTCATGTTGTCGGTTGCCGGAGGCGACGTCGGTCCGATCGCGTCGGGCATCGTGTACTGCGCCGTGATCCTCGAGTGCATGCAGATCTTCGATCTGGCGAGAGCCACAGAATGGACCGAGGCGCTGTCCGCGTGGTGCGACGCCCAGCCCGATCTCGTGCCCTACCGAGGTCAGTGCCTGGTCCACCGATCACAGCTCCAGCAGGCGGGTGGCGATTGGCCGGCGGCCGCCGACACCGTCGAATCGGCCTGCCGCCGCCTCGCCGAGCCTCCGCACCCGGCGCTGGGTCTGGCGTATTACCAGATGGCCGAGCTCCATCGATTGGCCGGTGATTTCGAAGCGGCCACTGCGGCGTACCGGCGAGCGAGTCGGCACGGGTGCGAACCCATGCCCGGTTTGGCGTTGCTCGAACTCCATCGTGGCGAGGTCGACGCTGCGACGGCAGCCATCCTCCGCGCCTCGTCCGAGTCCACGCCCTCGACGACGCGACCGGCACTCCTGGCGGCGGCGGTCGAAATCCACACAGAGGCGCACGATCTCGCCGCTGCCCGCGGCGCCGCCGACGAGCTCGCTCAGCTCGCATCCGCGTCAAAGTCTGAGGTGCTGCGGGCGATGGCCGATCATTCGCTCGGTACGGTCGTGCTGGCGCAAGGCGAGCCGGCTCGCGCGCTGGAACATCTTCGAGCGGCGGCAGAGGCCTGGCAGCGTGTGCAGATGCCGTACGAAGCTGCCCGTACCGGCGTCGCTCTGGCGTTGTCATGCATCGCTCTCGGAGACCCGACCACGGCATCGGTCGAGTTCGAGAACGCCCGTGAGACGTTCATCGAACTCGGGGCTCGACCCGAGCTCGCCCGCCTGCACACGATCATCAGCGGGATCGACGCCGCAAGGAGTGCCGAGCCACCTGCGGCCGCGGCTGTCTTGTCGGCGAGAGAGCTGGAGGTATTGGCTCACATCGCGTCGGGGAAGACCAACCGCGAGATCGCAGCAGAACTCGTGATCAGTCCCCACACCGCGAGCCGCCACGTCGAGAACATCTTCGCCAAGCTCGGTGTCACCGGTCGAGCGGCAGCAACGGCGTACGCCTACGAGCACGACCTGCTCTGAACGCAATCCGGTGATCGACCGCCGATGGGTCATTCGACCCATCGGTCCGGCCCCGCCGGAATGGGTGAGACGAGCGATGCGGCGACGTCGATCGAATTCGTACCGTGATCGTGCCGGCGAAATTCGCCGACGAGAGATCACGGAGGACGAATCATGCCCCAACCATCAGCGGTCACGGATCAGCCGACCATCGACCAGCTCAGCGCCGAGTTCCACCGGTGTTTCACCGACTTCGAAGCACGTCGCGACCTCTTCGCTCCCGACACGTTCTTCGACTTCCTGCCCCCACTGTGGCGATTCCAGTTCGAAGGACCGGGCGAGGCCTTCACGGCTCAACTGAGCTCGATCGCCGAAGGCCCGGTCGATGTGGAGATCGTGCGAACGATGCCGACGAGTGCCGGCTTCGTGACCGAGCACGTCGAAACTCAGCACACCCCTGAAGGTGACGTCGTTGCGCGGCGGATCCACCTGTGCAGCGTCCGCAACGGCCAGATCTACGAGGTCACGACCTACTGCAATGGCGGTTGGGATGACGAGCTTCGGGTCCGACACGCCGCCGAGGCCTCGATCATCAGGCCCTGATCCACGATGACCGCCTTTCCACCGCACACCAGAACGCAAGATCAGAGGGGAACACGAGCATGACCGCACCACATTCGACAGATGCACCGACCGCAGCAGAGGCGGCGAGACGACATCTGCTCGACGGCGTGTCCGCGACCGAGCGACGCCTGCAACTCAACGGCATCCCGACCGCGTTGCTCGAAGCGGGCGCCGGACCACCGATCGTGCTGCTGCACGGCCCCGGCGAATTCGCCGAACGATGGTTCCGAGTCCTCCCCGGCATGGCACGCACCCACCACGTGATCGCCCCCGATTTCCCCGGCCACGGCCGTTCCGGAACCGGCGACGCCGGGCTCGACACGAACCGGGTGTTCGACTGGATCGATGCACTGATCGACTACTGCGACGGGCCACCGATCCTCGTGGGTCATATTCTCGGAGGTGCCGTCGCCGCGAGATACGCATCGAGTCGCCCGCGAAAGGTCGAGCGGTTGGTCCTGGTCGACTCGCTCGGACTCGCCAAGTTCCGGCCGAGCCCGCGCTTCGCCCTCGGCCTG
>JAHEDX010000043.1 GCA_024641005.1 Acidimicrobiaceae bacterium | reverse complement strand
ACCGTCTCAGCGAAACGCTGAACAGAACGGGTGAACTGTTGTGTCGGAGGGGGGACTTGAACCCCCACGCCCATAAGTAGGGCACTAGCACCTCAAGCTAGCGCGTCTGCCATTCCGCCACTCCGACGTGACCAGGTACCTGAGGCTATCGCCTAATCAGACCCTGACGAACAGGAAACTCAAGGCAATTACCGTGAGGATCCAAATCAGTGCGAACACGAAGGTGATGCGGTTCAGGTTGCGCTCGGCAGCTGTCGAACCGAGCGCTGCACCGCCGCCACCGCCGAACATGTCGGACAGGCCGCCGCCACGTCCACTATGCAGCAGAATTCCGCCGATCAACGAGAACATGGACACCACATTGATGACCAGCACGATGTAGAGCATCACGTCACGCACGAGCAGCAATCCTATCGGGCATCGCTGGTGTCCGGCCGTGCAAACGGCGTTCGCGGTCAGACATCACCAGCCGACACGGGTTCACGGCGCGGGTCAGCCCACGGGACGTTCGAACGTCCCGTCCTGCCACACGGTCACCGGGGTCGCATCGGCGAAGTGGCACGCCACCGCATGTCCCGGCGACTCGTCGACCAGAAGTGGTTCCTGCTCGGCACAGATCGCCTGGGCCTTGGGGCACCGGGTACGGAACCGGCAGCCCGAAGGCGGGTTGATCGGCGACGGCACTTCACCCTCGAGCACGATCCGATTCCGCTGGCGCTCGATCTCCGGGTCGGGTTCGGGGACCGCAGACAGCAACGCCTGGGTGTAGGGGTGGGCCGGCCGATCGTAGATCTCGGCCGCCGAGGCGAGCTCGACCAGCTTGCCGAGATACATCACAGCGACCAGATCGGAGATGTGACGCACCACTGCAAGGTCGTGGGCGATGAATACGTACGCCACACCGAGTTCGTTCTGAAGATCGTCGAGCAGGTTGACCACGCCGGCCTGGATCGATACGTCAAGTGCGGAAACCGGCTCGTCGAGCACGATCAACGCCGGATCGAGCGCAAGCGCCCTAGCGATACCGATGCGCTGGCGCTGGCCACCCGAGAACTCGTGAGGAAAGCGACCAGCATGATCGGGGGCGAGCCCCACGAGCTCGAGAAGATCGCCGACCATCTTGCCATGGTCACCAGCGACACCCTGGATCTCGAATGGCTCTGCGATCGCCGCTCCGACCGTTCGCTTGGGGTCGAGCGACGCATAGGGATCCTGAAACACGATCTGCATCTGCTTGCGGAGCCCACGCAACTCGTTGCGGTGCATCCCCACCAGTTCTTGACCCTTGAACCGGATCGAGCCACCGGAGGGCTCGAGCAGGCGCAGCACACATCGGCCGACGGTCGTCTTGCCCGAGCCGGACTCACCGACGAGACCAAGCGTCTGTCCGGCATCGACTTTGAACGACACCCCAGAGACGGCTTGGACCGATGCCTTTTCGACTCGGACGCCTCGAGCGCGTCGCACCTGGAAGGTCTTGACGAGATCGGTGACCTCGAGAACGGGCTCAGACATTGGTGTACTCCTCAGCCAACTCGTCGGCACGCACGCACGCGGTCTCGCCAGCGCCAAACGGGCGCAGTTCTGGAATCTCAGCGGTGCAGATCGGCCGGGCGTGCGCGCAACGCGGCGCAAACGCGCACCCGGGCGGCGGCTGCAACATGTTGGGCGGAGACCCGGGGATCGGCACCAGACGCTCGCGGCCGAGCGCCGGGATCGACTCCATCAGGCCGCGTGTGTAGGGGTGGATCGAGTGCTTGAACAACCCATCGACGGTCCCCCGCTCGACCGCACGACCGGCATACATCACCTGCACACGGTCGACGACACGGGCGACCACGCCGAGATCGTGGGTGATCAAGACGATCGCCGTGTTGAGTTCGTGCTGGATCCGCTGCATGACCTCGAGAATCTGCGCCTGCACGGTCACGTCGAGAGCAGTCGTAGGTTCGTCGGCGATCAGCACATCAGGCTCGTTGGCGATCGCCATCGCGATCATCACACGCTGCCGCATGCCTCCCGAGAACTCGTGTGGGTATTGCATGGCCCGTTGGTCTGGCTGCGGGATGCCGACGATGTCGAGCAGTTCGACGGCGCGCTTGTTGGCGTCGCCCTTCGACATGTCCTGATGTGCCCGGATCATCTCGACGATCTGCCGGCCGATCTTGTGCACCGGATTGAGAGCCGACAATGGATCCTGGAAGATCATGGCGATCCGCTGCCCTCGCACGGGGCGCATCTCCTTGGAGCTCCGTCCGACCAACTCGTCGCCGCCGATCTTGGCAGATCCTTCGATGATGGTCGTCTTGGGGAGCAGACCCATCAGGCCCAGGAACGTGACGGACTTGCCCGAGCCCGACTCGCCGACGACGCCCACCATCTCGCCCTGACCGACATCGAGGTCGACCCCGCGGACCGCTTGCACGGTTCCGTTGAGCGTGGGAAAGGAAACGCGGAAATCCCTCAGTGACAACACTGGATCGGACATATCAGCCCCCGTGGACGAGCTTGGGATCGGTGGCGTCACGAAGACCGTCACCGATGAAGTTGATGCAAAGAGCAACCAGACACAGCAGGGTGCAAGGGAACACGACCATCCACCAGAAGCCGGCAGTCACGCCGCCCTTGGCAGCGGACACGAGCAACCCGAGCGACGTATCACCCGAGCCGGCATCGGGTCCGAACCCGAAGAACGACAAGGTCGCCTCACCGATGATGGCCGCGACGACGGTGTTGGTGAGCGCCACGAGGATCGGGCCGATCGAGTTCGGTAGCAGATGCCGGAAGACGATCCGGAAGTTCGAAGCGCCGAGAGCGCGCGCCGCCTCGACGAACTCACGTTCTTTGAGCGCCAGCACCGAGCCTCTCACGAGCCGGGCGACACCCATCCATCCGAAGATCACGAACAACAAGATGATGAACCTGATCGAGGTTCGCTCACCCACGATCGGCGTGAGGAAGTCGAGCTCGCCCAGGAAATTGCGAACCACCAGAAGCGCAACGAGGAATGGGAACGCCAAGAAGATGTCGGTCACGCGCATCAGGAGGTCGTCGAACCGACCGCCCCGCAAACCGGCGATCGACCCCACCGTGACACCGACGATCGTGGCGAACAACGCCGCCGCGATACCGATGATCAGCGACACTTTCAATCCGTAGATCATGCGGCTGTAGATGTCGCGACCGATGTCGTCGGTACCGAACCACGCTTCGGACCTGGGCGACAGATACGAGTTCGGTCGCCCGGCCTCGGCCTTGAAGATCGCCTCGTTGACCCCGTAGCGGGCGGTGATCGGCGAGAACAGCACGAACAGCACCATGATCGCCATGAGGACGGTCGAGATCAACGCACCCTTGTGTTTGAAATACCGTCGCCTCGCCATCTGACGTGGCGACATCGAGTCGGTGGTGAGTCCTTCGGCGAAGACGTCGTCGAGGCCGTCATGAGTGTGTTCGTACTCGAGCGTGCCTTCGACGAACTGGTGTTGCGACATCCTCTTACTCGCCTTCGGTCGGTTGGTCGTCAGTGGTCATGTCTCGCATCATCTGGATCTCAGTCAAGTCGAATCCTCGGGTCGAGCCAGGCGTACGAGACGTCGGCAAGCAGGTTGAACATAATCACGCAGGTCACGATCACAACCATGAACGGCATCAACTGTGGGAAGTCACCGTTGCCGAACGCCGTCAGGAAGAAGTCCCCCATGCCGGGATACGAGAACACCCGCTCGGTGATGATGAGACCGCCGAGGATGCCCCCGATGTCGATGGCCGCAACGGTGACCACAGGGATCATCGAGTTACGAACCGCATGGGTCATCAGTACCCGCCGCTCGCTGATCCCCTTGGAACGCGCGGTGCGCATGTAGTCGCTGTTGAGCACTTCCAGTAGCGATGCTCGCATGTAGCGGGCGTACACAGCGATGATCTGGATCGCCACCACGAACACGGGCAAGATCATGTGTTTCAACATCAACCAGAGGTCGAACCCCTGATGACCCGGCGGATACACACCCGAGGTCGGTAGCAGCGTGTGGCCGAACCAGCGGCTCCACATCACGGCGAACAGGAGCTGCAACAGCACGGCAGACACGTACGGCGGGATGCTGAAGGCGATGAACGCACCGGTGTTCACGCTGGTGTCACGCATACTGCCCGGGCGCAGGGCGGCGAAGATGCCGAGCCCGAGCCCGACAGTGATACCGACGAAGGATGCAGCCAGCCCGAGACGAAGCGAGTTGGCCATCGCGTCCTTCATCTCGGGCCACACCGGGCGGCGACCCTTGATGCTGCGCTGCCAGCTCTCGCCGCCGTCGAACAAGCCCTTGACGAAGTCGGTGAGCCATCCCCAATAGCCCTTGAGATAGCTACCGGTCAGGTTGTTGAGTTCCTCGTATTCACGGATCTTCGCCTCGTTGGCACGAGGGTTCGAACGCTGATACGCCTCGGATGGGTTCGTTCCGATGCGAATCGCGATGTACACCAGAAATGTCACGAGCAACAGGGTCGGGATTGCCCAGAGCAATCTCCGGAGAACAAAACGCGCCATGCGCACTCCTTGGGTGGTTCACCAGATCGAGCACTCCCCCAGGAGTGCGGCCGTCGCCAAACACTAGTCGACCGTTGAGTCGGTCAACGACAAGGGGGCCGGCCGAAGCGGCCGGCCCCCTCTCCATCGATCGAATCAGAAATTCTGATTCGTGTCAGGTATTCCTCGGATCAGAGGGTCTCGACGACCGGCTCGCTGGCGAGCAGATCGGTTGCGACGAACTCCTGACCATTGGTGGTGTCCCACAGGCCGGGCATGACAGCGAACGAAACCGTCCACACATACCACGAGCTGTTGGCGCACTCCGTGATCGGGTTGAGGCACTCTGGCCACTGCTCGGCGCCGATGACGACCTGGCCGTCACCGTCGAGGTCCTGCATGTCCTTGAGGCTGCGGGCGAACGCCATGTAGTTGTTGGTGTTCGCGGCCATGACCTCAGGCGGGCCGACCTGGTCGTTGCGCCAGAGACCCGAGTTCGGGAACTGGAACAGCGGCAGCATGTGGTGATCCGCGGCCATCAGGCTGAGGGCGTTCTGGACGAGTTCGGCACGAGCGGCCTCGTCGACCGTGGTGTCGGCCTCGGCGAGGTTGGCGGAAGCCTCCTCGTTGCACCAACCACCCGAGTTCTGACCGACGTAGTTGTTGGCCTCGGTCGGGATCTGGCTGCAGGTGAACGACGCGGTCAGGTACGCCGGGTCCGGCGGAGCCGTCGAGATGTACATGGCCATGTCGTAGTCGAGGGCTGGCAGACGCTGCTGGAAGTAGCAGGCCGCATCACAGTTGTCGGGGACGACGTCGAAACCGAGGTCGGCCAACAGTGGGATGAGGTAGGCCTGCATGCTCTCACGGCGGGTGTTGCCGGTGTTGATGATCCAACGCACCTGCGGCACTTCGCCGTCAGGATTGACCCACATTCCGGAGCCGTCCTGGGTCCAGCCGTTGTCGGTCAGGAGCTGAGCGGCGCCTTCTGGATCGTAGGAGTTGGCGAACGGGCCAGCGGCGTTGTCGGGGCAGTACGGTCCAGGCGTGATCGGGCCGCAGTTCAGCAGCTCGGCGGTCTCGCCACCGATCGGGACGTAGATCTGCTGGAAAGCAGACTCACGGTCGACCGACTTCCAGAACGCCTCGCGGTAGATCGGATCCGCGAAGGGACCGATGTTCTGCGGGTCGTCAGACTGCTGGAAGTAGAAGCCCTCGTAGTTGGCGCCGAACTGGAGGTCGATGCTGACCGCCGGGTCGGTGCCGACTTCCTTGAAGCCAGGGTCCCACTGCGGGTAGATGTAGTCGACCTCGCCCGAGGCGATGGCGGCCTTCTCGGTGTCCTGGTCGCCGAACGGCACCATGACGATCTGCGGCGCAGCCGGGGCGTCGCCCCAGTAGTTCTCGTTCGGGACGAGAATCGACTGGCTCGTGGACCACTCGCTGAACTTGAACGCGCGACCGGAGTCCGGCGGCATGTCCTCGAAGTCGAGCGACACGTCCATGCAATCTGCGTGACGGGCGGCCTTCAGGATCGGGTTGAACAGCGTCTTGTACGGCGCGTAGACGGTCGCGAAGTACATCACGGCCTGCTTGTCGGACGTACCCTGCTCGATGCCGAGCATCTGGTCGAACCCAGTCGTGCTGAGCGAACCGGGTGTGTTCAGGTACGCGTCGAGCGTGCACTGCAGGTCGGTGACGGTGATCGGCGTGCCATCTTCCCAGACCGCGTCCGGGTTCAGGTCGACGGTGATCTTCATCGCTGCGGCCGAATAGTCGGGCATGTCGCCCGAATCCGGCGCCGTCGTCTCGGGCGTCGTGGCGTCGGGCTCACCGGCGTCACTCGTGTCCGGAGCAGTCGTCTCGTCGGGGGCGGTGGTCTCATCGCTTGGTGTGGATGTGTCGTCGTCGCCGCCACAGGCAGCTGCGACGAGGGACAAACCAACGGCCAAAGCGAGAATCCGCTTGGTACGCCTCGTGTTAATCACGTAGGTCCTCCTCATTATTGGGCAGAGGGAGGCAATGTGCTGCAACCGACGCTCGCCATTGTGCGTGTTCACGCTGCGGTGTCATGTCGGAAACCAGCGCCCGAATCGTCCTCCCCGATCGAAACGGGCGAAGCCGACCCTACCAGGTCGTCCCAGCAAGGGTAAGTCTCTGGACGAAAACTTTGGTTCGAATATTCCGACGCTCAGTCGGCGGCGAACTGAACGATCCGAGAGAACTCGTCCGGGTCGAGGCTGGCGCCACCGACCAGCGCTCCGTCGACGTCGGGTTGCGCCATCAGCTCGACGGTGGTGCCGGCCTTGACCGACCCGCCGTACTGGATCCGCACCGCCGCGGCCACGTCGGAACCGAACTGAGCGCCGACCGCTCCACGGATCGCCTTGCACACCGCTTGGGCATCATCGGCGGTCGCGGTCTTGCCGGTCCCGATCGCCCAGATCGGCTCGTACGCGATCACCATCGAGGCGACCTGATCGGCCTGCAACTTGGCGAGACCGGCGGCAACCTGTGTGAGCACCTTGGCCTCGGTCTCGCCCGCCTCGCGCTCGTCGAGCGACTCGCCACAACACATGATCGGTGTCATTCCGTGCTTGAAGATCGCGTGCACCTTCTTGTTGACCATCTCGTCGGTCTCTCCGAAGAGGTCACGGCGCTCGCTGTGCCCGCACACCACGAGCTTCACATCGAGCTTGGCCAGGAACGCCGGCGAGATCTCTCCGGTGAACGCTCCCTTGTCGTCCCAGTGGCAGTGCTGGGCACCGAGCAACAGATCGAGATCATCGGCCTCGATGACGGTCTGCACACTGCGGATGTCGGTGAACGGCGGATGCACGCTGACATCGACCTTGTCGAACACTTCCTTGGGGATCGAATAGTGCAGCTTCTGCACCGTCTGGATCGCCTCGAAGTGATTCAGGTTCATCTTCCAGTTGCCCGAGATGATCGGCTTGCGGCTAGTTGGCATTGGATGCTCCTCTCAGAGCGGCAAGACCAGGGAGGTCGCCCAGTTCGAGTAGTTCGAGGCTGGCTCCCCCGCCGGTCGAGACATGGTCGACATCGTCGTCGAGACGGAACTGGGCGAGAGCTGCCGCTGAGTCGCCGCCGCCCACGACCGTGAACGCCTTGGTATCCGCCATCGCCTGGGCGACCGTGCGGGTGCCGGCTGCGAATCGATCGTCTTCGAACATGCCCATCGGGCCGTTCCAGAACACCATGCGGGCGTCCATGATGACGTCCGAGAACGCTGCGGCCGAACCAGGGCCGATGTCGAAACCCTTGGCCCCGTCGGGCAGATTCGTGCCCCATGTGGCGAAGTTGCCGTCGGCGTCCACGCCGACGAGATCCTCGGGCAGATGGATCTTGGTGCCGCTCGCGTCGAGGATTCTCGCACAGGTCTCGACCTGATCCGGCTCGAACAAGGAGTCGCCGATTCGTTTGCCCTGCGCGGCAAAGAAGGTGAAACACATCGCGCCGCCGATCACGAGCGAATCCACGATGTCGAGCAAGGCCTCGACGACGCCGAGCTTGTCGGAGATCTTGGCACCGCCCAAGACGGCGACGAATGGGCGCTTCGGACGATCGCGTAAGCCGAGCAACACGTCGACTTCCTTCTCGAGCAGCCGCCCCATCGCCGACGGCAGCGTGCGGGGCGGCCCGACGATCGACGCATGAGCTCGATGCGATGCGCCGAAGGCATCGTTCACATACAGATCGACGCCTGCGATCAACTCGTCGACGAAGGCAGCATCATTCTTGGTTTCACCAGCGTTGAACCGAAGGTTCTCCATCAGTTCGACACCCGGTGCGAGTTCGGCGAGACGAACTCGTACCGGATCCATCGAATAGGCCGGGTCGGGTTCGCCCTTCGGACGACCGAGGTGGCTGGCGCACACGACGTGGGCCCCGTGTTCGATCAGCCATTGGATCGTCGGCAGGGCCGCTCGGATGCGGAAGTCGTCGGCGATGACGGTCGCCGCACCCTCATGGCTGAGCGGGACATTGAAGTCGGTTCGAACCAGAACCCGCTTGCCGGCGACGTCACCGAGATCCTCCAGGGTGGGAATCCCGTTGATCATCGCGAAGCCTCAGCGCTTCTTGCCAACGTACGACACGAGGTCGACGAGGCGATTCGAGTAGCCCCACTCGTTGTCGTACCACGAGCAGACCTTGACGAGCTTGCCCATCGACATGGTCATGCCGGCGTCGAAGATCGACGAATGCGGGTCGTTGACGATGTCGCTCGACACGATCGGGTCCTCGGTGTACTTCAGGATCCCCTTCAGGTCGCCCTTCGCCGCCGCTGCCTTGAAGGCCGCGTTGATGTCTTCGACCGATGCAGCCTTCTTGAGGTTCGTCGTGAAGTCGGTGATCGATCCAGTGGGAACGGGAACCCTGAACGACGTGCCATCGAGCTTGCCCTTCATCGACTGCAAGACGAGGCTCGTCGCGCGGGCCGCACCGGTACCGGTGGGCACGATGTTGATCGCCGCGCCACGAGCACGACGAAGGTCGCTGTGCGGCCCGTCGACCAGCTGCTGGTCGCCGGTATAGGCATGGATCGTGGTCATCAGACCGTTTTCGATACCGAACGCGTCGTCGAGCACCTTGACCATCGGCACGAAACAGTTCGTCGTGCAGCTTGCGTTCGAGATGACCTGATGCTTCTTCGGGTCGAAGTCCTTGTGATTGACGCCGTATACGACGGTGAGATCGGCGCCACTCGACGGCGCCGACACGATGACGCGAGGCGCGCCCGCTTCGACGTGAAACGCAGCCTTGTCGCGTGCGGTGAAGAAACCGGTCGACTCGATCACGACATCGACACCGAGGTCGCCCCACGGCAGCGCCTTCGGGTCACGCTCGGAGAGCACGCGGAGTGTGTCGTTGCCGACTCGGATGCCGCTCTTGGTGGCTCGGATGCTCTGCGGCAAGGTGCCGAGCACCGAGTCGTACTTGAGCAGGTGCGCCATCGTGTCGAGCGAACCAAGATCGTTCACGGCGACGAAATCGATGTCTGCACCGCGTTGCTTCGCAGCGCGGAAGAAGTTCCTGCCGATCCGGCCAAAACCGTTGATGCCAACACGCACCGTCATGAGAGGTCCTTTCGAGACGATTGATTGCCGCGAACGCCGATCAGATCGAGCCGCGTACTCCCTGGATACCGCCACCTGACCGTAGTTCCACGCTTACCCGAAGGTAGGTATCCGAAACTCGGAGCAGCGAGGTGCCCGAGTTCACCGAGCCCCGCTGACGTCGCGATGAGAGACGTGCGACGCGATGCCGCGATCGGCGAAGCGACGTGCGAGTTCCTCCGCGATCGCGACCGATCGATGCCGGCCACCGGTGCATCCGATGGCGATCGTGAGATAGGTGCGGCCCTCGGCCTGATAGCTGGGCAGCAGCTCGACGAGCATCGTTTCGAGGTGCTCGAGGAACGACGACGTCACGCCGCGTTCGAGGACATAGTCGCGAACCTTCGGGTCGTGACCGGTCAGCGGGCGAAGGTCCTCGACCCAATGCGGATTCGGGAGGAACCGGACGTCCATCACGATGTCCGCGTCGAGCGGCAACCCGTGCTTGAAGCCGAAGCTCTCCACCGCCAGCTGCAGTTGCTGCCCGTCGACCGACTCGAATGCGGTGACCAGCTTTTCTTTGAGTTGATGAATGTTGAGGTCGCTGGTGTCGATCACCAGGTCGGCCTGCCCTTTCACCTGGTCGAGCAGCTGACGCTCGTACTCGATCGCCTCGAGCAACCCACCGGCCTCCTCGGCGAACGGGTGCTTCCGGCGGGTCGCGTCATAGCGCTGCACCAGCACCGGCGTCGATGCATCGAGGAACAACACGGTCACGTCATGCCCCTCGGCTCGCATGTGGGCAACCTCGGGCAGCACATCACTGTGGTTACGACCCGAAACGAGTGCGAGCCGGTCGATCCCACCCCCTGGTTGTGCGGCCAGGTCGACGATCGTGGGCAACAGCGACGTGGGCAGGTTGTCGACGACGTAGAACCCGAGATCTTCGAGTACGTCTGCGGCGCCCGAACGGCCAGCGCCGGACAGCCCGGTGATCAAGACGATGGCGGCCACGACTCCACCATACGCGGCCGCCACGCCGTCGGGCAGGACACCACGAAGTCCCCCTCAGCTCCGACCGACGGCACCGGCACCCGTGGGGTCAGCCGTCGCTCGGTCGTCCGCCAGCGGCGCGACCAGACGATCACACGCGTCGTAGGCGCAGGTACAACAGCCTCGGGATCGTCGCCGCCTCGAGATATTCGGGGGCCCGGTCGAGGAATCCCTGCGGGGGCGCCGGCTCGACCATCCGTTCGAGCACCAGGCCGTGTTCGGTCAGCGTGTTCAGATACCGGGACAGCGGCCGATGGATGAACCGGATGTACACGCCGAGCTCGACCTGCTCGATCGACTCGCTCTCGATGAGATATGGGCCGATCCGCCAGTACTGCTCGGGAGGGTCGATCATGTGGTCGTCGATCCATCCCGAGCCGGGCGTCTGCAACAGCGGGTGGTTGAGGAAGAAGCAGAAACGGCCCCCCGGCTTGGTCACCCGTGCCACTTCGGCGATCGCAGCGTCGACCGCATCGATATGTTCGAACACGAGACAGGCAACCGTCGCGTCGAAGCTCGCGTCGGCGAACGGCAACTCGTCGGCGGTCGCTCGCAGGTAGCCGGGGCCACCACCGCGCCGATGAGCGACACTGATCTGGTTCCAGGTCGGGTCGATGCCGACGACGCGAGCACCGCTCGACGCCAGCATGCGGCTGATCTGGCCGTCACCGCATCCGATGTCGAGCACCGCGCTCGCACCGATGAGTTCAGCCGACGCGAGCGGCAGAATCTGCTCCTCGTACTCAGGGTCGGCCCCAGCGGTGAACCCGTCGATCCACCAGGCAGCGTGGTCCTCCCACAGGTCACGGGATGGATCGCGGTCCGACTCGCTGCTCACGCCGTCGAAGGTTACGGTCGGTCACATGAAGTTCTCCGTCTGGCCCGACATGAGCCATGCGCCATCCGAGGTGCTCGATACGGCCCGGTGGGCCGAGGCCACCGGCTGGTACGGCATCTGGTACGCCGACCACTACATGCCCAACACCGGCAGCGAGGCGCTCCAGCCCGGAGACACACACGAGTGCTGGGCGATGCTGCCGGCGATCGCCGCGGTCACCGATCGCATCCGTGTCGGCTCGCTCGTCGCACCCACCTCCGTCCATCATCCGGCCGTGCTGGCCAATCGGGCATCCACGATCGATCACATCTCGAACGGGCGCATGGTGCTCGGACTCGGGGCGGGGTGGCAGATCAACGAGCATCACGCCTATGGCATCGAGCTCGAGCCGCCCAAGCAACGAGTCGACCGGTTCGACGAAGCCATCCAGATCGTCCGGTCGATGCTCGCCGGACCCAACACCACGTTCGACGGTTCGGTGTACACCATCACGAACGCCCCCTGTGACCCGGCCCCGATCCAGTCACCGCTCCCGATCCTGGTCGGCACCGGCAGCCCCCGCATGTTGCGCATCACGGCCCGGCATGCAGACGAATGGAACACCTGGGGCAACATCGCCATGGCCAGCACCCGGCGCGACGCCTTCACGGCCGCCTGCGAATCCGTAGGGCGTGAAGCCGCTTCGATGTGGACCTCGGTGCAGGCGCTCGTGATGTTGTCCGACGACGCAGCTGCCGTCGAGGCGGCGCTGTCAGGCCCGATGGGTCAACGAATGATCGCCGGCTCTGCATCCCGACTCGTCGACGAGATGGGCCGATACACGGAACTGGGCTTCGACGAGTTCATCGTCCCGGATTGGAACCTCGGGGCCACGGCGTCGGCCCGGCGCGAATCGCTCGAACGCTTCCGTTCCGATGTCATCGACCAGCTGAGCTGACAGCACCGGGGTCCGCTCAGGTCGCGAGCCTGCTTCAGTCGTTCGATGGGTCGGGGTTGAATTTGTCGTAGACGGCTCGGGCGACCGCGTCTGGAAGAAAGCTCAAGATCTCGAGTTCGTCGAGCGTTGCTCGCTTCACCGCGTTGACGCCGCCCATGGCCTTGACGAGCTGCTTCTTACGCGCCTCGCCCAGGCCGGGGATCCCGTCGAGCGAGCTCGCTGTCATGCGTTTCGAGCGGCGCTCGCGATGGAACGAGTTGGCGAAACGGTGCGCCTCGTCACGGATGCGTTGGAGCATGAACAGCGCGTCGCTCCCCCGCTGGATCTCGACCGGCGACGAGCGACCCGGCACGTACACCTCCTCGAACCGCTTGGCGAGCCCGGCGACAGGGATCTCGTCACCGAGCCCCAAGCTGTCGACCACCCGCTTGGCGACGCCGAGCTGACCCTTGCCACCGTCGACGAGCAACAGTTGAGGTGGGTACGCGAACTTGCCCGGCTTGTCACCTGGCTCGCCGATCGGCCGATCCCGTTCGTCCAGATATGCCTGCAGGCGACGCGTCAACACCTCCTCCATGGCCGCATAGTCGTCATTGCCGTCGACGTGCACCTTGAAGCGGCGGTACTCACGCTTGTTCGGGAGCCCGTCCTCGAGCACCACCATCGACCCGACATAGTCGGTGCCCTGGAGGTGCGCCATGTCGTAGCACTCGATACGCAGCGGCGCCTCAGGCAGATCGAGCACCTGTTGCAACTCGGTGAGCGCTCGCGACCGGGTGTTGTGATCGGAAGCGCGTTTCATGCGATGCCGGGTGAACTGCTCGCCGGCGTTCTTGGTCACTGTCTCCATCAGCGCCCGCTTGTCGCCACGCTGTGGAACCCTGATCTGCACACGGGACTCGCGCATGTAGCTGAGCCACTCCTCGTACGTGGCGACGTCGTCGGGTTCGAACGGCACCAGCACTTGCTTGGGGTAGCCGGTCACGGGTTGTTCGCCATACACGGCTTCGAGGATGCGGTCGACCAGCTTGCCGGGCGTCAACTCCTCGACCTTGTCGAGCACGAAGCCTTTGCGGCCGACCACCCGACCCTTGCGCACGAAGAACATCTGCACCGACGCTTCCAACTCGTCATCGGCGATACCGATGACATCCACGTCCTCGTTCTTCTCGGCGACCATCTGCTGCTTCTCGACAGCTTTGCGGACGGCGACGAGACGATCGCGCAACCGGGCCGCCCTCTCGAACTCGAGTTCGGACGCAGCAGTCTGCATCTCGGCTTCGAGCCGGTCGATGATCTCGTCGGTGTCTCCGCCCAAGAAGTCGCAGAGCTCGCGGACCAACTCTCGATACGGCATCTCCTCGATCTCACCGACGCACGGGCCTGCACACTTCTCGATGTGGAACAGCAGGCAAGGTCGGCCGAGCCGCTCGTGCTGGTTGAACTTGGCGGCGCTACAGGTTCGGATGGGGAAGCTGCGCAAGAGCAGATCGAGCGTGTCCCGGATCGCGTACGCGTGGGCGTACGGGCCGAAGTATCGCGTTCCCTTTCGCTTGTGACCGCGCATCACCATGGCACGCGGCCACTGTTCGTCGACCGTCACCGCCAGGAACGGGTACGACTTGTCATCGCGTAGACGAACGTTGAAGCGAGGCTGATACTGCTTGATCAACGAGTACTCCAGCATCAGTGCTTCGACCTCGTTGCGCACGATCGTCCACTCGACCGATTCAGCAGTTTCGACCATCTGACGAGTGCGCGGATGCAGGTTGCGCGGCGCCTGAAAATAGTTCGACAGACGCTGGCGAAGATTCGACGCCTTCCCCACATAGATCACGCGACCATGCGCGTCCTTGAACTGGTACGAGCCCGGTTCCTCGGGAATCGTTCCTGTCGGGGGTCGACGCACCATGAGATGATCAGGCTACGACGATCCGGCCCGGTACCGTGATACCCGTGGCCAACCGATTCCAGTTCGCCCTGCCTGATCCGCGCCGCCGCGACGGCTGGACGCGGGTGGGAAATCTCGACATCACCACTACTGCCTTTCTCGTGGTCGCGGGCGTCGCCTCCATGTTCCTGTGGGCCATCAGCAAGGCCGCCGTGCTCAAGCTCGCGTTCCACCCCAGCCTGGTGCGCGACGGAGAGATCTGGCGCTTGGCAACCTGGCCGCTCGCCAATCCTCCGACCCAGATCTGGGTCGTCATCACGTTGGCCTTTTTCTGGTTCATCGGCCACGCCGTCGAAGATCTCGTCGGCCGTAATCGGTACCTCAAGCTGATCCTGGCCGTCACGATCCTGCCCGCAACCTTCGTGACGCTCTTGCCCGGTCTCAGCTTCCCGACGGTTCCCGAGATCGGATTGGGCCTCTTGGCCTCGGTGATGTTCGTGATTTTCGCTGCGCAGTATCCCGAGCAGCCCTTCTTC
Organism: Acidimicrobiaceae bacterium; assembly: GCA_024641005.1. GTDB lineage: Bacteria > Actinomycetota > Acidimicrobiia > Acidimicrobiales > Ilumatobacteraceae > Ilumatobacter. The sequence continues at coordinate 17,902 of JAHEDX010000043.1, read as the reverse complement.
TTCGGAATCCCCGCCTGGGTCCTTGCCCTCGTCTACGTCGGCATCGATGTCCTTCGCCTCACCGGTGATCGACTGTGGGGAACGCTGCTACTGACCTTGAGCGCGATCGCCCTCGGACTGGTGGTCGTGCGCCAGTGGGGCTTCGCCGACCGGCTCGAGTTCATTCCCCGAATCGGTCAACAGCGCAAACCCAGCCAGCGGCACAAGAGCCGAACCAAAGGTTCGCGGTCTCGAAGCAAGGACACCGACACCGTGGTCGAGGGGCCCTGGGCCGCTCCTCCGCGACCCCCGACCGGCCCGGATCTCGCGAACGCCCAACGAGAGCTCGACGCCCTGCTCGACAAGATCTCGGCGACCGGCCTCGACTCGTTGTCAGCCGATGAGAAGCGAAAACTCAACGAATTGTCAAAACGTCTCCGTTGAGTCAACTCGCGTCAGAACTTGTTCAAGTGCCCGGAATATTGGGCCGATAACAAGGTATGACCATCGCCCCGGCACCCTTTTCGCCGTTCGAACAGCTCACTGCACCAGCCGGTGATGAACTCGCCTCGGCCGCCTCATCGGTCGTGAACTGGACGCATCCCGGTACCGATCGTGGCTCACTCGTGATCGTCGTACATCCCACCACCGACGACCATCGCGTGCTCGCTGCGAGCGGCGTCGGCGTACTGCGCGCCGCGGTCTCGGTAGCCGTCGCATCCGGGCACGATCGTCTCTGGTCCGCCGCCCCCGACGGCGACACGATCGAGCTGGCCGTGCGTTCACTGCCGGAGGTGGTTCGAGCAGCCGCCGAAGCGGCTGAGGTGATCGCGACGCACATCGGCTGTGTGCGATCCCACGACAGGGTCGAGTGCGTCGCCATCTGGTTCGAATCCCGTACCGGGATCACCCCGATCGACGAGCGTCGCCAGACGATGCAGATGCTCGCGGCAGCGGCCGAACGCGATGCCGTCCGGCGCGCCGAGGAGGAAGCGCTCCTCGCGAGCATGTCGGCCGAGTCGGTCGATGAACCTGCCCCACCCAACCGCCGCCAATTCGATGCCACCGACCCCGATCTCGACCCGCTGACGGGGGTCGCGAACCGGAGGTGCTTCGAGCAAGCGCTCGAACAGTACGACTCCGATCAGGCCACCCTCCTCGTGATCGACATCGACCACTTCGATCAGATCGGTCAGGACTTCGGCAAGGAGACTTCCGACATGATCCTGCTCGCGACAGCGGACCGACTCGCTGGCTCGCTCCGGAAATCAGACCTCGTCGCCCGCATCGACGCCGACACCTTCGCGATCCTGTTCGGCGACGTCGATCGGTCGACAGCCCTGCAGATCTCTCGACGGTTGCTGACCACGATCTCCGAACCGCTCCCCACCGACATCGGACCGGAATCGGTGACCGCCACCATCGCCCTCGCCCATCAGTTCGGACTCGTCGACACCGAGGAGCTCATGGAGTCCGCATCCGACGCGCTGGAGTCAGGAAAGCGGTCGGGTCGGGGCCGCCTCGTACTGGCCTCCTGACCGACACTCGGCGACCACCAGTCGGCAGGGATCCCATGGCCACACGACTCGGCACCGGCGACATCCTCGCCCACGTCCGGCCGTTGATCGTGGTCATCGATCGTGACGGCAACGTCACAGACGCGTATGGGGCACACGGCGGAGTTGCCGGCTATCAGAGCAAGGATCTGATCGGCCACCACGCACTCGACTTCGTCTCCGAGGCCGACCGGCAGGAACTCATGCACATGTTCTTGCCCGGGCGGGACCTCCCCGTCCTGACGACCCCGTCACCATTTCCGATTCGAATGGTGGGACCTCATGACGAACGCGAACTGGTCGATGTGCTTCCGAGAGGGTTCGACGAACATGGCGGTGGGTACGTCCTCACGATCATGCCGCGCCGCGAGCTCCCCACACCCGTCAAGGTGCTCGATCTGATCATCGATGGCGCTTCGCTCGACAATGTCTTGAGCGAACTCGTCTCCCACCAGGCCAGCTCGGTTCGAGAGGCGAAAGTCGATCCGCACATCATCCTTCGCCCAGACCGCCCCGATCGCGTGATCATCAGTGCGAAACGGAATCGTTGCTCCGAGACGCTCACGACCCTGGTCGACTCCGGCAACGATCGGCTGTGGAACCAGATGGCCGGCGGGTCGACGATGGAGTACGAGATCAGCCAGCTCCCTCCGATCCTGCGGATCACAGCCGAGCGCGAGGGGTGCAGCTCGTGCACGGTCACCCGCGTCGATGTCGACGGCAACCTCGAATGCGTGATGGTGACGTTGATCACTGATCCGGCAAGCGCGGCCAAGTTGGGCAATGTCGCGATCAACCAGCGCGAGCAGATTCGGATCATCACCCACGCCGTACGGCGAGATGTCGCCGACCGCGCCCTGCGGGCCGCAGCCCTGGAGGACTCACTCACCGGACTCTCGAACCGCGGCCGATTCGACCAGCTGTTGAGCGCCTTTGACGGCGCCGACGCGACGCTGTTGTTCATCGACCTCGATCACTTCAAGTCGATCAACGACCGTTATGGCCACGACGTCGGGGACCAGGTCTTGATCGAGGTCGCCAACCGCTTGCGTTCGTGCTGTCGCCCTGCAGACGTCATCGCCCGAATCGGCGGCGACGAGTTCGCCGTGCTGCTGACCGACACCGACGAGGCGACCGCGAGGTCGATCTCAGATCGGCTGCTCGTCGCGATCGCCGAACCACTTCCCGGTCATCTCGGACCCGAGTCGATCTCAGCAAGCGTCGGATTCGCGCGGCACGCCAGCCCCACCGATCCGACCGATCTGCTCCATGCAGCCGACAGGGCGATGCTGCGCGGAAAGCGATCGGGTCGGGCGCGCGTCGTGATGGGGAGCTGACGCCACTCGAGCACTGGTTCAAGCGGCAGCTACGACACCGGCGCGGCTCATCCGTGCCATGGTCAACCAGGCGTAGACCAACATCGCTGCCGCCAGTGCCGTCGCAGCGTCGGCCAAGATGTGGTAGCCGGCCGCCTGCTTCACGAAGCCCGATCCGAACGCCGCGATCGCACCGCACAAGCTGAGCGTCAGGTCACCAGTGCCCTGTGCCTCGACCCGGGCCTCGTGCGGCACCGACGCCGAGAGCAGCGTCGTACCCCCGATCAGACCGATGTTCCAGCCGAGCCCGAGCAGAAACAGACCGATGAAGATCATCGCCGGCACATAGCCGGCGATCACCGCGGCGATCGTCCCCGTTCCCAAGACGATGGCACCCACCTGGATCGCCCGTACCGCACCCACCTGGCCGACGAATCGACCCACGAACGGTGCCAGCCCGAACATGCCCAGAATGTGCACGGCGATGACCAACGCCGACAGATCACCCTGGGCGTGGTCCTTCATGTGCGGTGGCGTCATCGTCATCACGCCCACCATCGCTGCTTGTGAGCCGGCCATCGCCACGATGCCGAGCATCGCCCCCGGAGACGATCGGATCACGCCGTACGAGTGACGCACCTGCACGATCGGCCGGGCACGTTCGGCGTCGGGATTGGTACCGCCGACCAGAACCAGCGGGTCGGGCCGCAACATCGTCGCGTAGGCGATCGCTCCGAGGACGAACAACGCACCGGCAAAGAGATATGGCCCGATGAACTCGTCGAGACCCAACCACTCGCCGAAGTCCTTCTGGACCGGCGTGAAGACCGGTCCGAATACCGCGCCGAGCGTTCCGATCCACACGATGGCGCCGATCGCCCGAGCCTGATCCCGGGCGTGAGCGAGGTCAGCTGCGACGTAACGGGCTTGCAAGGTGGCGGCCTGCCCTGATCCGAAGAAGAACATGCCGAGGACGAACAAGGGGAACCACCGCAACTGACCACCGGTCGCAGCGACGGCGGCGCCGATCGCCCCCATCGCCAGTGCCAACACCAGACCGGGTCGTCGACCACGCCGACGCATGTACGCCGAGAGTGGGATTGCTGTGGCTGCGGCACCGAGCGTGAACGCTGCGCTACCGAGCCCGGCCAGGCGATCGTTGCCCAGCATGTCGGAAGCCAGCAGGGTGACGACAGCGACGGTGCCCGCGACTGCGGCCTGACCCGGCACGACCGCCAGGCGGATGACATTGAGGGTTCGGCGCTGTTGTTCTTGGAACTCGTCCATCGATCGATGGACCACCCCGACGCTGCTCACCGCATCACTGTTGCAGGATCGGGGCGAACAACTGTGGTCGCGCTGTGATGAGCATGGTTCGGTCGCGCAGTCTCAGACGAGCAGATTCCGAAGGTATCGACCCGTGTGGCTGGCCTCGACCGTGGCCACATGTTCGGGAGAGCCCTCGGCAACCACCAGGCCACCGCCGGTGCCGCCCTCAGGACCGAGATCGATCAACCAGTCGGCGGTCTTGATGACATCGAGATTGTGCTCGATCACGAGGACCGTGTTGCCCTGATCGACCAGCCGGCTCAGCACCGTGAGCAGACGTCGGACGTCGTCGAAGTGCAAACCCGTGGTCGGCTCGTCGAGCAGGTAGATCGTGTGACCCGTGGACCTCTTCGCGAGTTCGGTCGCCAGCTTGACGCGCTGCGCCTCGCCGCCCGACAACGTCGGCGCCGACTGGCCGAGCCGCACGTAGCCCAGGCCGACATCCATCAGGGTGGTCATGTATCGACCGATCGCCGGCTGGTTCGCGAAGAAATCGACCGCTTCGGCGACCGGCATGTCGAGGACATCGGCGATGTTCTTGCCCTTGAACTCGATGTCGAGCGTGTCCCGGTTGTAGCGGGCGCCCTTGCACACCTCACAGGGCACATACACGTCAGGAAGGAAGTGCATCTCGATCTTGATCGTGCCGTCGCCCGAGCATGCTTCGCAACGGCCGCCCTTGACATTGAACGAGAACCGACCCGGCAGGTAGCCGCGCACCTTGGCCTCGTTGGTGCTCGCGAACAGTTTGCGGATGTTGTCGAACACACCGGTGTACGTCGCCGGGTTCGATCGTGGGGTACGGCCGATCGGCGACTGGTCCATGTCGATGACCTTGTCGAGGAACTCGATGCCGTCGATCTTCTTGTGCTTACCGGCCGGCATCTTCGACTTGTAGATGCGCTGCATCAGCACGGGTAGCAAGATGTCGCGTACCAGCGTCGACTTGCCCGAGCCCGACACACCCGTGACAGCAACGAAACAGCCGAGCGGGATGTCGACTTCGATGTCCTGCAGATTGTGCTCGCGAGCCCCGTGAACAGTGACCTTCTCGAGGTTCGGCGAGCGCCGCTGCGCCGGGATCGGGATCGATTTCTTGCCCGAGAGGTACTGACCGGTCACTGACTGCTTCGCCCGCAGAATGCCTTTCACCGCTCCGCTGTAGACGACCTCGCCACCGTGTTCGCCGGCGCCCGGGCCGATGTCGACGATCCAGTCGCTCTCTCGGATGGTCTCTTCGTCGTGCTCGACGACGATCACGGTATTGCCGAGGTCACGCAACCGGGTGAGGGTGTCGATGAGCCGACGGTTGTCACGTTGATGCAGACCGATCGACGGTTCGTCGAGCACGTACAGCGTGCCGACCAACCCGGACCCGATCTGGCTCGCGAGCCGAATACGCTGCGCCTCTCCGCCTGCCAGGGTGCCGGCCGAGCGCGACAGCGTGAGATAGTCGAGACCGACGTCGAGCAGGAACCCGAGTCGAGCGTTGACCTCTTTGGTGACCCGCTCGGCGATCAGCCGATCGCGCTCGCTGAGCTCGAGCGACGCGAGAAACTTGGCCGACTCGCCGATCGACATCTCGCACACCTCGGAGATGTTCTTGTCGCCGACGGTGATCGCGAGCGTGTAGGGCTTGAGCCTGGCACCACCGCACGCGCTGCATGGCACGAGCCGCATGTACCCCTCGTACTGCTCGCGCGAGTAGTCGCTCTCGGCGCCTTCGTGGCGGCGCTTGATCCAGGGGATTACACCCTCGTACTCGGTGGAGTACTGACGGCTGCGCCCATACCGATTCTTGTATTTGACCGTGAGCTTTCCTCCGACCCCGTGCAGCACCACCTTCTGCTGCTTCGCGCTGAGCGTGCGCCAAGGTGCATCGAGATCGATGTCGTGCACATTGGCGACCGACTCGAGCATCCGGGTGAAGTACTGGGTGTGCGCGCTGCGCCACGGTGCGATCGCGCCGTCGTTGAGCGAGGCGTCGTGATCTGGGATCACGAGCTCGGGGTCGACCTCGAACGTGGTGCCCAGACCGTCACACCGATCGCATGCCCCATAGGGCGAGTTGAACGAGAAGTTGCGAGGTGCCGGCTCTTCGTAGCTCTCGCCACATTTCGGGCAGGCGAGATGCTGGCTGAACGTCAACGTCTCTGGCGCCGGCTCTCCTTCGCGGGCGATCAACTCGACTTCGGCCACGCCGTCGGCCAGCCGCAATGCTGTTTCGAGCGAGTCGGTGAGGCGCCGCCCGAGCCCCTCGCGCAGCACCAACCGGTCGACGACGATCTCGATCTTGTGCTGCTCATAACGAGCCAGCCGTTCGTCGCGCTTGAGGAACTCGTCGATGATGACCGTTTCGCCATCGATGCGCGCACGCACGTATCCCTGCCCGCTGAGATCGGCGAGCAGCGTGTCGTATTCGCCCTTGCGGCCCCGAACCACCGGGGCCAACACTTGGAACCGTGTGCCCTCGTCGAGTTCGAGGATGCGATCGACGATCTGCTGCGGCGTCTGACGCTGCAATCGGGTGCCGTCATCGGGGCAATGCTGGATGCCCACACGGGCGTACAACAGGCGCAGATAGTCGTACACCTCGGTGATGGTGCCGACCGTGGACCGTGGATTGCGACTGGCCGATTTCTGGTCGATCGAGATCGCAGGCGACAGCCCCTCGATGACATCGACGTCCGGCTTGTCCATCTGCCCCAGGAACTGACGTGCATACGAACTCAGCGACTCGACGTATCGGCGCTGTCCCTCTGCATAGATGGTGTCGAAGGCCAGGCTCGACTTGCCCGATCCCGACAGCCCGGTGAACACGATCAGCTTGTCGCGCGGCAACTCGACGTTGATGTTCTTGAGATTGTGTTCGCGTGCGCCGCGGACCTCGATGATCGGCCCGGACGGCGTCGCAGTAGTGCGGGGAGCCATCGTGGTCGGAGGCTACCGAGATGGCGGCCGAGAGGCCCTGGCGAGTTGCTGGGAATCCGTCACGACCGGAACCATATCACCCCTGGTCGAACACATGTACGTCCGGTGGCGACGACGCCGCTCCGAGAGCCTCGCGGTAAGGTCGAACGCGTGAGTCGGCCCGAGCGCGCTCAACCAGCAGTGTCGTGGGGCTGGCTGATGGTCCTCGCCGCTGGACTCGGACTCGCCGGTGCGTCAGGCGTCATTTCGCACGGCGAGCAGGGCGACGCACGTCTGCGCGATGTGCTGACCGCCGCGCTCGTCGGAGGCGTCATCGCCCTGGCGGTGGCAACGGCGGCGGCACTACTCACGCTGAAATGGTCAGCCCTCCGACGGCCGGGCGCACTTGCGGTGCTGGTTGTCCTCGTTGCGTGCGGGGCACTGATCGGCATCAGCACGGCAACCGACGAGCTTCCAAAGTCGCCGACGGAGACAGCCGCGGTGGTCGACGACCCCGTCGTGATCGGGGTCGGTCAGCCCCAGTCGGGCGTTCCCTCCGAGGCGGCCGCACACGACCGCAACCGCCGCGATATCACCGATCTCGAGGGCTCGATCGTGCTGATCGCAGGACTGGGACTGTTGGCCGCGGCCCTGCTGTTCCTGATGCGTCGCTACGAGCTTCGGGCAGTCGAACAACACGCCGTCTACCTCAGTTCCGAGCTGATCCTCGAGGAGGTCGAGGTCGCGCCTGCTCCCGACGAAGCCGCCTTGGCTCGAGCGCTCGAACGCTCGCTCGACGAGCTGCTCGGCCAGGCCGATCCACGACTTGCGATCCGGGCGGCATACGGTTCCCTGCTGAACGAACTCTCGTCGATCGGTCTGCCCCGCCACCCGTATGAGGGGCCTGGCGAACACATTCGCCGCTGCTTGTCGGCGCGGCCGTCACATGCCACGTCGATCACCGCACTGGTGGAGCTGTTCGAGATCGCTCGATTCAGCGAGCACCAGGTCACCCAGCGGGACGCCGATCGTGCTCGCCAACTGCTCGTCGTTTCGATCGATGCTCTGATGGCGGTTCCAGGGTGAGGTACGCGCTGATCACCCTGTCCGTCGTGTTACTCGCAGCGGGACTGACGCGGCCCGAGTTCGCAGGACGCGGCGCCCAGATACTGGTGGCGTGTGCCACCCTCGCCGCTGTCGCCACATTGGCACGCGAGCAATGGGGTGGTCTCGAGTCAACGGCAGCAAGCCCATTCGTGTTTCCGGACCCCCCGGCGGCACCCCGAATCGAGACTCCCGACGTGGCCGAGTTGGTGCGCTCGATCGAGGGCAGCGACGGCCGCGTGCCGGCGCTCGTGGTCGAACACATCGCCGAGGCATGCCGGGGACGGCTCATCGACCGGCACCGCCTCCATCTCGACAACGCGACTGATCACGATGCGATCGAGAGACTCGTGACCGCCCAGATGTGGGTCGTCCTGACCGCTGATCGAGACGACGCTGTCGACCTCTCGATCCGCGTCCTGCCACAACTGCTCAACGAGGTGGAAACCCTGTGACAACCGATCGATCCAGCGCCGAAGCCAGCAGGGCAGCCGCCCATATCGATGCCCTGGTCACCGAGATCGAGCGAGCTGTGGTGGGCAAGCGAGACCCGATCGAACTCGTCGTCGCCGCGTTTCTGGCCGGTGGGCACGTGCTGCTCGACGACGTGCCCGGAGTCGCCAAGACACTGATCGCCCGTTCATTCGCAACGGTCACGGGCCTTCGCTTCTCGCGGGTTCAGTTCACTCCCGATGTGTTGCCAGCGGACATCACGGGCACCACGATGCTCGATCTTGCGACACGAACACCCTCATTTCGGCCAGGGCCGATCTTCGCCGAAGTGGTGCTCGCCGACGAGATCAACCGCGCCCCGGCGAAGACGCAGTCGGCGCTGCTGGAAGCGATGCAGGAGGCCCAAGTGACCGCTGACGGCCAATCCCACGCGCTTCCCGATCCGTTCTTCGTGATCGCCACGCAGAACCCGATCGAGTCCGAAGGCACCTATCCACTCCCCGAAGCTCAACTCGATCGGTTTGCTCTGCGTACGACGATCGGCTACCCAACTCATGTCGATGAGATCGAAGTCGTCCAACGCCGTCTCGGTCGCGGCCGCGAACAGGTCGACCTCAGGTCAGTGTCGAGCCGGAGCGAGCTGGCACAGATCCGCACGATCGTCGAACAGGTGCATGTCGACGAGACGCTCGTCGCGTACGCCGTCGAAATCGTTCGCCGCACACGCAGGGCGCGGGACCTCGCCCTCGGCGCAAGCCCCCGCGGCAGCCTCGCCGTGATCGGTGTCGCCAGAGCCAAGGCCGTCATCGCCGGCAGAGACTTCGTGACCCCCGACGACATCCGGGCGGTCGCGGTGCCCTGCCTCGGTCATCGTGTGGTCTCGTCCGACCAGGCGTGGGCACGCGGACTACGCAACAACGAGATCGTCCAGGACGTCATCGATTCGGTCGCAACGCCCTCATGGCGATGAGCGGCAGCGATCCGGTCACGGTGCGACGCGATCTACCCGCGCGCTATGACGAACGCGTGCCGCTCTACGGCCTGATCTCGATCACAGCGATTCTTGCCGGCGTCTACGACGGCGGCCTCCGCTTGATCCTGATCGCAGTCCCATTTGTGATCGCCTTGGTGTTCGGCGGACGCCGGCGCACACCGGCCCCGATCGCCGTCTCGGTCGTCCTCGACACCGAACGCTGCGTCGAGGGCGATGTCGTCACCTGCCGGATCGACGTCAACGCCCCGCCCACGTACGCGATCGAACTGACCGTCGCTCCCGCAACCGATTCGATCATCCCGGTCGACGGTCTGCCCTGGGCGTGGGCGATCCCAGTAGGCGTCGATCGACCAGTCGGTGTGGAGATGCAGATGCTCGCCGAACGGTGGGGTCATTTCGCTCCCGGCACCGTGGAGGTCAGGTTGATCGACCACGGCTCTCTCTTCGAACGCCGCTCCTCCCTGGTCGAGCTGCCCTGCATCACCGTCCTGCCCAGTGCGCGGCGGCTCGACGAGCTGCTCCGCATCGATCGCGCGCCTGCCACCGCAGGCGCTCACCCCACGAGATCGGTGCACTCCGGCGGCTACGACTTCGCCGAGGTCCGCGACTACCGCCCCGGCGACCGAATGCGCGACCTCAATTGGTCGGCGACGCTGCGCCGGGACGAGCCGGCCGTCAACCAGCGCCTACCGGAGCGCGCCGGCGACGTCATGATCGTGATCGATACCTTCCCGGATGCCCTTCGCCGCCATTCCGAGATCGGGCTCGACGTCATCGTCCGCGCCGGCCGGATCGCATGGACGCTGTTGAGCTCCCATCTCGCGGGCAACGATCGGGTCGGGATCATGGTCGAAGGGGCCCGCCCGCTGTGGCTCACCCCGCAGTCGGGTCGCCGGGCCAAGTACGCCCTGTTCGCAGCCCTCCTGGAGACGGCGGTGTCGAGTGCCGACCCGTTCCGCAACCCGACCGTTCGCACTCACGGACACGTTCCGCCGTCAGCGACCGTCGTGGCAGTGAGTCCGCTGGCACGACCCAGAACGATCGAGACCCTCATGTCATTGCGAGGTCACGGACACCGCGTAGAGGTCATTGCGATAGACACCGGCGACGACCTTCGAGCCAGAGCGCCGAGCTTGCCTGACACGATTGTCCGGATCCGTGATCTCGTGTTCAACGAACGGATCGCGGCGCTCAGGCGAAACGGAATTCCAGTGATCGTGTCGCACTCCGACGACGACGGGCTCGCCACGGCCAGGGCGCTGATGCGTCTGCCCACACGGAACCTGACGTCGGCATGAAGGCGGTCACGCTCGAACGTCGAACACGACGCCTGGTGCACTGCTGGACCACGATCTCGATCAGCGCGGCCGCCGCCTCGATGTCGGTCTCGCTCGCCGCAGGTGGAGACTCGTCGTGGGTCCGCTTGCTGCTGGGCGTCGCGTCGCTCTACGGCTTCGCCGGCGCGAGCCGCTTTCGAGGCGGCCTGCACCTCGGAACGTCTGCAGGCGTGCTGATGATCGCGATCGTCCCGCAGGACGCGACCGTCGACCGCGGCGTCGTCGCTGCAGTCGGGGCCGTACTGATCCTGCTCGCGTGCGAATCTGCCCACCTCGCCCGCCGACTCATCACCACCGCCCCGGTACAGACGACCCGTCCAGATGCAAGGGCACTCGCCCAAGTCATCGGTGCAACCGTGATCGGTGTGGTCGTCACCGGCACGGTGGCCCAGGTGGATCGATGGAGCATGCGTCCGTTGATCGTCGGGCTGCCAATCGCAGGCCTGGCCGTGCTCGCATTGCTGCGAACCCGAACACCCGAACGAAGCTGACGACCGGCGGGTCGCGTCGACGACCACCTACTGTGCGTCTCGGATCTCCCGTCTCAGATCGTTGATCTCGTCACGGAGCCTGGCCGCATACTCGAACTTCAACTCGGCCGAGGCTTCATGCATCTCTTCCTCGAGCGTTTGAATCAGCCGACCGAGTTCTTGCTGCGGAAGCGACCTGAGCTCGCGCTGCACCTTGTCGCGCTCACGCTGACGGCGTTTGTCCTTGCCCGGGATCGGCGAACCTTCAGCCGGCCGCAGCAACGACAAGATGTCGCCGACGGCCTTGCGGATCGTCTGAGGATCGATGCCATGTTCTTCGTTGTAGGCGAGTTGCAGTTGGCGGCGACGCTGGGTCTCGCCGATCGCCCGCTGCATCGAATCGGTGACCCGGTCGGCATACATCACCACTTGGCCGGCGACGTTGCGAGCGGCACGGCCGATCATCTGGATCAGCGAGGTCTCGGACCGCAGGAAGCCCTCCTTGTCGGCATCGAGGATGCAGACCAGCGACACCTCGGGCAGGTCGAGCCCTTCGCGAAGCAGGTTGATGCCGACCAGCACATCGAACTCACCGAGACGGAGCGCTCGCAGGATCTCGATTCGCTGGATCGTGTCGATGTTGGAGTGCAGGTAGCGCACCCGCAGCCCCTGCTCGAGGAGGTAGTCGGTGAGGTCCTCTGCCATCTTCTTCGTGAGCGTGGTGACGAGCACCCGCTCGCCCTTGGTGACCCGTCCGTTGACCATTTCGATCAGATCGTCGATCTGGCCCTTCGTGGGACGAACGATCACCTCGGGGTCGACCAGACCGGTCGGCCGCACGATCTGCTCGACGATCTGCGTCGACACCCGAAGCTCGTACGGACTCGGTGTGGCCGACAGGAACACACACTGGTTGATGCGTTCGAGCACCTCTTCGAACGTGAGCGGCCGGTTGTCGCGCGCCGACGGCAACCGGAAGCCGTGCTGGACCAGCATGTCTTTGCGACTGCGATCTCCGGCGAACTGGCCGTGCAACTGCGGCACCGCGACATGACTCTCGTCGATGACCAGCAGAAAGTCGTCGGGGAAGTAATCGAGCAAGGTGAACGGTGGCTCGCCGTACTCGCGACCGTCGATGTGCATCGAGTAGTTCTCGATGCCGTTGCAGTACCCGAGCTCGCTGATCATCTCGAGGTCGTACTGGGTGCGCATGCGGAGTCGCTGCGCCTCGAGCAGCTTGCCCTCCTCCTCGAACGCCTTGAGTTGCACCTGCAACTCGTGTTCGATCTTCTGCATGGCGATCGCGAGGCGCTCGTTTCCCGCGACATAGTGCGTCGCCGGAAAGACGACCGCACGTTTCATGTCCTCGAGAGTTTCACCGGTCAATGGGTCGATACGCGTGAGACGGTCGATCGTGTCACCGAACATCTCGATCCGCAGCACTGTCTCCTCGTAGGCCGGATGCACCTCGATCGTGTCGCCGCGAACCCGGAACTTGCCCCGGCCGAGTGTCGCATCGTTGCGGTCGTACTGCATGTCGACGAGGCGGCGCAGAATGTTGCGCATGTCGTAGTCGACGCCGGTGCTGAGATCGAGCAGTTGCCCCTTGTACTCGTCGGGGTTACCCATGCCGTAGATGCAACTGACGGAGGCGACCACGATGACGTCTCGCCGCGTGAGTAGCGCCGCGGTGGCCGAGTGACGCAGACGATCGATCTCGTCGTTGACCGAACTGTCCTTCTCGATGAACGTGTCGCTCGACGGGATGTACGCCTCGGGCTGGTAATAGTCGTAATAGCTGACGAAGTACTCGACGCGATTGTCGGGAAAGAACTCGCGCATCTCCTGGGCGAGCTGTGCCGCCAGGCTCTTGTTGGGGGCGAGGATCAGCGTCGGCCGCTGGACCCGCTCGATCGCCCACGCCATCGTGGCCGACTTGCCCGAGCCGGTGATGCCCAGCAAGGTCTGGAAGCGCTCACCGTGTTCGATACCGCGTGCCAACTGCTCGATCGCCTTGGGTTGGTCACCCGCGGGCTCGAAATCGGAGACGACCCGAAAGCGGGCCTCGGTGCGCGAGCTGCCGGACGAACTGTCGGTCGTCACGATGTCGGACATGACCAAGATGCTATCATCGAACGAACGTTCGACACGGTCCGCCCTTGGGGATCAGTCGGTGCGGGCGACCTGATAGTGAGCGACGGTGTCGCGCTGCAGCGCGAGAATTGGTATGTCCGGAGCTGGAGTCGTGGCGTGGTAACGCTCGCGCCGATCGGCGCCCAAGTCGGCGAACGCCGCATCGACGAGGTCGAAATACCGTCGATCGACGGCTGCCTCGCCCCGGTCCCTCGCACGCTCGTACCGTTCGACGGGCTCGGTACGAGGCACATAGGTCACGATCGGCGACGCGATCTCGATAGGCCCGATGACGGAAGCGACCATCGACACGTCGACCCGGTCATAGTACGCCTCGCGACGGTCGAGCCCGACGAGTTCGTCGTTCGACACCCAACCGATCACCCCGTTGACGGTCTCACCGGCAGCGCGCGTGACGCCGAGGGCAACTATCGCCCACTCGCGTACGACGCCCGAGTCGTCGGGCGCTCGGCCCGTCGCGCGGAGCGATCCGTAGTTCCAGCGCCTGCCGAACCCAGAAATCTCCGCCTCGAAGAAGTCGACCCCGAGTCGAGGCCGGCGACCCAGCGTCTGCCCGAACGAGTCGGGGCTGACGAGCGATCCGTATCCGAACACCCAGACCCCAGACATCGTCGGAACGATAACGGCATCGTTCGTTCACGAAGTGGCGAGCCCGATGATGAGCAACGCCTGCCCCAAGTGGTACGGCACGATCACCGACACGCCTCGGCCCGGCAGTGGCCGCACGAACCGTTGGTATCCGAGCACCCAGTCGCTGAGCGCGAACAACATCGCGCCTGCCGCTGCGAGCCACACCGCAGTAGCCCAAGACGTCACGACCATCGCCGAGATCACCACGGCATAGAACACGACGGCGCCGGCGAGCACGGGTCCGCCTTCGCGACGAGCCCCCGGAACGGTTTGGGCGGCGAAGCGATAGCCCAGCAGCGCCACCATGAACGCGACGCCGGGAATCGCCCAAGCGGCGTCGAAACCGACGAACAGCGCTGCCACCACATACGCCAAGTGCCCCACTGCGAACGCTCCGAGTCCGGCCATGAATGCCGCTTCACCCGCTCCGAGCAGAGCGACGTCACCGATCAGCCCGAACAGAGCTCCGACGACAAGCCAGAGTCGGACGTCGCCCGACACATCGCCGGCCACCGAGGCGACGGCGACCAGTGCTGCCATCGTCGCCGGCTTGGCGAGTCGCTCGACGGTCGGCTTACGCATCCACACGGCCCACCAATCGATCACCGCGAGCACCGCCGCCACCATCAAGAGCACCGTCGATGTCACGCTCCGAGCGTACGACCATCGGACCCGGCTCCACGCCGGCCGCGCGTACGAGGTTGAATGTGAAGGTGCCGAACCAGCGATCGATCGTGATCGAGACCGAGCGATTGACCATTCGAATGCTCGGACGCGACGACGTCACCGAGTTCACGCGCTATCGCAACATCGAATCCGTCGCACGGTTCCAGGACTGGCCCCTTCCCTACACCCGCGACCTTGCACACGAATTGGTCGACGAACTCGAAGTCCTGAACGGGCCCACCGCCGGCGGCTGGGTGCAACTGGCGATCGACGGGGGCACAGGCATCATCGGGGACGTAGCGGTCTGGCTCGACGACGACACGACGTTCGCCATCCTCGGCTACACCCTGGCCCCCGAACATCAGGGACGAGGATTCGCACAGGAAGCCGTCGGCGCCGTGGTGGACTGGCTGTTTCGGCGACGGCGAGTGCACCGGATCGTCGCAACGATCGACCCACGCAACCTCGCTTCGGCGCGGGTCCTCGAACGATGCGGGTTCGAGTACGTCGGGACGGCCCGACGCTCGGCATTCGTCCGCGACGAATGGGCCGACGACACCCGATTCTCGCTACTCGAGGACGACTGGAAGGCCTGGCGCTCGCGGCCGACCGGGCCACCCCTCGAAGTCAGGTTGATCGAGATCACGCACGACAACGTGAGCGCTGTCGGATCGATCGATCCGGCGTTCTCGCAACGGGAACTCGTTGCCCCGGTACTGGCCTCCCTCGCCGAGGCGCTCGTACCTCCGACCGTTCGAGGCGAAACGATCCAGCCCTGGATTCGAGCCGTCGAGGCCGACGGCGACATCGTCGGCTTCGTGATGATGGCCGAGCCCTATGTCGGCCGACCGCACCCCTACCTGTGGCGGTTCCTGATCGATCCGCGCCATCAGGGCCGCGGCATCGGCAGACGCGTCGTGCTCGACATCGCCCACCGGCGTCGAGCGGAAGGCTGCACGCACATCCAGGTCGACTTCGTTCCGGATGTCGTGGGCTCCCCCGCCCGCTTCTACATGGCACTCGGCTTCGTACCTACGGGCGAACAGCACGCCGGTGAGGTCGAGGCGTTGCTCGACTTGGCGAGGCTGATCGACTGATCGTCAACCCGCCCCGGACGATCCGCCGACCGCCACGAGTTCGTTCCACAACGCGTCGACCTGATCACGCAGTTCGTCGAGACCGCGAGAGTTGTCGATGACATGGGTCGCCTTGGCCAGGCGTTCGTCACGACCGATCTGGCTGGCCACCCTGTTACGGGCATCCGACTCGTTCATGTTGCGGAACTCGACCAACCGTTGGACGGCGACTTCGGTGTCGACGTCGACCACGACCGTGGCGGCGATGTCGTCACGCGGGTTCTCACCGAGCAGCGGGAAGTCGAGAACGACCACGCGATCGGTGTCGGCCTGTTGCGTGATCTGGCGTTTGATCTCGTCTTGCATCGCCGGATGGACCAAGCCGTTGAGATCGGACAACGCCAGCTTGGCCTCGTCGGACTCTCCGAACACGATCGCAGCGACTGCGGCACGGTCGAGCGAACCGTCGCTGCGGATGATCTGGGACCCGAAGCGTTCGGCCATTCGTTCGAGCAGGGGGGAGCCGGCCGATTGGAGATCGCGCGCGATCTGATCGGCGTCGACGATCACGGCGCCATGCTCCGCGAGGAGCACGGACACCGTGGACTTGCCGGCGCCGATGCCCCCGGTCAACCCGACCAGGAGCACGTTCGATCAGGCCTCGTCAGCGGCCGGGTCGGCCTCGGCGGCCGGCGCCTCGACCTCGGCAGCAGGAGCCTCGACCTCTGCGACCTCCGCAGCCGCCGGCGCTGCGCCGGCATCAGCGTTCTGGTACTCGGCCCAAGCTGCCTCGACCTCGTCACTACTGGTCGCCCAGTTGCCCTCGGAGTCGATCTCGAAGTGCTCGCGGTACTCGGCTGCGAGCTCGCCACCTTCGGCGGCCTGCTTGATCGACAAGCTGATCCGACGACGAGCGAGGTCGAGATCGATGATCTTGACCCACAACTCCTCACCGGGGGTGACGACCTGCTCGGGCGAATCGACGTGATGGGCCGACATCTCGGAGATGTGGACCAGACCCTCGATGCCATCGCCGACCTGGACGAACGCACCGAACTGCACCAACTTGGTGACACGGCCGTAGACGAGCTGGCCGACTTCGTGGGTCTCGGCGAACTCTTGCCACGGGTCGGCCTGGGTCGCCTTGAGCGACAGGCTGATCCGTTCGCGGCTGAAGTCGACGTCGAGCACCTGCACCTTGACGGGGTCTCCGACCGCGACGACCGAACCCGGGTGATCGACGTGCTTCCAGGAGAGTTCGCTGACGTGAATGAGCCCGTCCATGCCGCCGAGGTCGACGAACGCTCCGAAGCTGACGACCGACGACACGGTGCCCTCGCGGACCTCGCCGATCTTCAGGTTGTTGAGGAAGCTGTCGCGGGTCTCTTTCTGGGTCTCTTCGAGGTACGCCCGGCGGGACAGCACGACATTGTTGCGGTTCTTGTCGAGCTCGATGATCTTCGCCTGCACGGTGGTGCCGATATACGGCGCCAGGTCGCGGACACGACGCAGCTCGACGAGCGACGCAGGCAGGAAGCCACGCAGACCGATGTCGACGATCAGGCCGCCCTTGACGACCTCGATGACCGGACCCTCGACGATCTCGTCGGCTTCCTTCTTGGCCTCGATGGTGCCCCACGCACGCTCGTACTGAGCACGCTTCTTCGACAGGAGCAGTCGACCTTCCTTGTCTTCCTTGGTGAGGACGAGTGCCTCGACTACCTCGCCCAGGCTGACGATCTCAGACGGGTTGACGTCGTTGCGGATGCTCAGCTCGCGGCTCGGGATCACACCCTCGCTCTTGTAGCCGATATCGAGCAGGACTTCGTCCTTGTCGATCTTGACGACGGTGCCATTCACCATCTGGCCGTCTTCGACTTCGACGATCGTGCCAGCGATGGCGTCGGCGAAGCTCATGCCGAGATCGT
>JAHEDX010000042.1 GCA_024641005.1 Acidimicrobiaceae bacterium | reverse complement strand
CGCCCCCCGGGCCGGCTTCCACGTCGGCGGCCAGATGGCCGTGCATTGGGTTGATTCATGGTGTCGTCAGGGTATCGGCACCGTTGCCATCGCAGGGCGATAGGTACTAAGGTGGCGACGTGACCGGTACGTGCGCGCACAGCCTGCTTCTGCTTAGTTAGGGCGAACGCGCACATATCCACGTTCGCCCGCCCCCGCCGCCCGGCCGGGGGCACTTCCATTTTTCCGGCCAATTCCGATACCCATCTCGCACCAAGACGCTCGCACCCGACCAGGAGACACCCCATGCCACCCGCCAACATCAGCCCGAAGAAGATGCCCTTCGAGAAATACGAGCCGTTCATTCCCGTCGTGCTCACCGATCGCACCTGGCCCAATGTCGTGATCGACAAGGCTCCCGAGTGGTGCTCGGTCGACCTGCGCGACGGCAACCAGGCGCTGATCGACCCCATGGACCCGGCACGCAAACTCAAGATGTTCCAAGCGCTCGTGCAGATGGGGTTCAAGGAGATCGAGGTCGGATTCCCCTCGGCGAGCCAGCCCGACTTCGATTTCGTCCGCCAACTGATCGAGAACGACCTGATCCCCGACGACGTACACATCCAGGTGCTGGTGCAATGCCGTCAGGAGCTGATCGAGCGCACCTACGAGTGCCTGCAGGGCGCACCGAGAGCGATCGTGCACTTCTACAACTCGACGAACCCCTTGCAGCGCGAGGTCGTGTTCGGCCTCGACCAGGAAGGCATCAAGTCGATCGCCGTCAACGGAGCCAAGCTCTGCAAGAAGCTCGAGGAGACCATTCCCGAGACGAGGATTCGCTACGAGTACTCACCCGAGAGCTTCACACTCACCGAGCCCGAGTACGCGATCGAAGTGTGCGAGGCCGTGATGGACGTCATCGAGCCCACGCCGGACACGCCGATCATCTTCAACCTGCCGGCGACGGTCGAGTGCTACTCCCCCAACGTCTACGGCGACGTGATCGAGTGGTTCTGCCGCTCCATCAAGCAGCGCGACTCGGTGATCGTCAGCCTGCACCCCCACAACGACCGCGGGTGCGCCGTCGCGGCTGCCGAGTTCGGCGTGATGGCCGGTGCCGACCGGGTCGAGGGCACCTTGTTCGGGAACGGCGAGCGCACCGGCAATGTCGACGTGGTCACGCTGGCGATGAACCTGTTCGCCAACGGCGTCGACCCCGAACTCGACATCACCGATATCGATGCCCTGCGTCGTACCGCCGAGTACTGCAACCGGCTGCCGGTGCCCGAGCGCCATCCCTACGTCGGCGATCTCGTGTATACCGCGTTCTCAGGGTCGCACCAGGATGCGATCAAGAAGGGATTCGAGCAACTTCCCAAGGAGTACGACCGATGGGGTGTCCCCTACCTGCCGATCGACCCCCACCACGTCGGTCGGAGCTACGAGGCGGTCATCCGCGTCAACTCGCAGTCCGGCAAGGGTGGCGTGGCCTATGTGATGAAGGAAGAGCACGGGTTCGATCTACCTCGCCGTCTGCAGATCGAGTTCTCGAAGGCGATTCAACACGTCACCGAGAACACCGGCACCGAGATCAGCCCGCTCGTCATGTGGGACACCTTCCAGGCCGAGTACCTCCCCGAGGTGCCGCGCTTCAACCTGCGCACCCATGAACTGCACACCAAGGAGGGTCGCACCAATGTCAGCGCCCAACTCGAGGTCGATGGCGCACCAGTGACCATCCAGGGTGAGGGCGAGGGCCCCGTGGAGGCGTTCGTGCACGCGATCACGGGACATTTCGGCGACGAGTTCGACGTGGTCGACTACGCGGAGCACGCGATCGGTCGCGGCAGCAACGCGCAGGCCGTGGCATATGTCGAGACGATCGACGGCCGCGGAGACATCAAGTGGGGTCTCGGCCAGGACCCGAACATCACCACCGCGTCGATGAAAGCCGTACTGTCGGCGTACGAACGCCAGCACGGCTGATCGGGCCGTCGGGTCGGGAGTCGTCTCCTGACCCGACGGGTCTGACCATGCGGGGGGGCGATCCGCCGGGCCATGCCAGGGCACCGGCGATCCGAGATGGCGAACGTCGCCTTCCGGCGCAGCGAGGACGACTCCCGTTCGGTTGCCCGTCCGGGCGTGGACGCGCGTCTAGGGTTCGATCATGATCACGATGCTGCGACGCTCGTTCTGGTTGGCGTTGATCGGAGGGGCCGGGTACGCGATGTGGATCGCGTGGCAGCGGCAGCAAGCCCCGACCCCGGCGGGTGCGCCCGAATGGCCCCCACTCGAACCGCACGTCGGTACGACCGGGACGCCGGACGCTGTCGAGCGGACGACCGAACCGGAGGCAGTTCCCGACCAACCGTCCGGTGACGCTCCGGCGACGGATCTCGATCGTCCGGCTTGGGTCGCCCCTGTCGAGGGCAACTGTCCGGATGGCTTCCCGATCAAGGCCAACGACAACTCGGGCATCTATCACCTGCCGGGTGGCCGGTTCTACGCGCGCACCGTTCCCGAGCGCTGTTATGCCCGGACCGAGGACGCAGAAGCCGACGGCTATCGTGCGGCCAAGTCCTGAAGCGACGATCGGCCGAGCAGATCTCGGGACAACTCGAATGACAGGGGGAACACCATGAAAGTGACCGTCGACTTCGACATGTGCGCCTCGACGGGTGGATGTATGCAGATCTGCCCGGAGGTTTTCGAGGTTCGCAACGACGGCTACCTCTACATCCTGCAAGAGGAGCCGGCGCAGGAGTTGCACGACAAGGTCCGCGAGGCGGCCGACCTGTGCCCCACCGCGGCAATCGAACTGCAGGAGTGACGAGCGCACGGCACATCAGCAGTTCGTTACCGAATCGACACCTGGACCGGCGCCGCACACGTCTCAACGTGCTCTACCGTTGGTGGCGTGGGCTTTCACGAGCAGCTGAGCCGTTCCTGGGCTGCATCGAACTCATTGTTGTGCGTGGGGCTCGACCCCGACCCGGCACGTTTTCCGAAGGCGCTCGACATCGGCCATGACGCCGTGTTCCGATTCTGCAAGGAGATCGTCGACGCGACTGCCGATCTCGTGTGTGCGTTCAAGCCGCAGATCGCCTACTTCGCCTCCCAGCGCGAGGAGGCCAGCCTCGAACGCTTGTGCCAGTACATCGTCGAGACCTATCCCGATGTCACGCTGATCCTCGACGCAAAGCGCGGCGACATCGGTTCGACCGCCGAGCAGTACGCCCGCGAGGCGTTCGGTCGATACGGAGCACACGCGGTCACCGTCAATCCGTATCTCGGCGGTGACTCGGTCGTCCCCTTCTTCGCCCACGGTGGCGGCGTCATCGCACTGTGCCGAACCAGCAATCCGGGCGGCAACGATCTGCAATCCCTCGATTGCGGCGGCAAGCCGTTGTACATCCGCGTCGCCGAGATGGTGGCAAACGACTGGTCCCAGCACGGTGACTGCGGCCTGGTCGTCGGGGCGACATATCCCGATGAGCTGCGCGCCGTGCGCCAGGTGGTCGGCGATCTACCGATCCTGGTCCCGGGAATCGGAGCGCAAGGAGGCGAGCCCAGGGCCGCTGTGTCCGCAGGCGCAACGACCGAAGGGCGCGGGCTGATGATCAGTTCGTCGAGAGCGATCATCTATGCGAGCAGCGACGCCGACTTCGCCGAGGCCGCCCGCGACGCCGCCATATCGGCACGACTGGCAACGCTCCCACCCGGGTGGTGACCATTTCGTCAGGTGCCCGGCACCTGATGTGAGGTCAGCTGCGGAGCACCTTGACGCTGAGGATGCCCGGGGCGTCGCGCAGCGTCTCGATCACGTGCTGGGGAACCTCGGCGGTGACAGCCAGCAACATCACAGCCGTGCCTGCTGCAGCGACTCGGCCGACGTCCATGTCGGCGATGTTGACACCGGCATTGCCCAACAACAGACCCACCGTGCCGATCACACCAGGGCGATCGTCGTTGGAGATCACGAGCATGTGCTGGGCCGGAGGGACGTCGAACGCATGACCGTCGACCTCGACGACGCGCTGTTCGCGGCGGCGACCGGCGAGCGTGCCAGAGATGCTGTGATCGTCGCAGCGCAACGTGATCAGGTTGACGTATTCGTCGGTCTCGGTACAGCTGGTCTCGCGCATCACGATCCCAGCTGCTTTCGCGAGGGTCGGAGCGTTCACATAGCTCACGGGATCCGCACTGATCCTGCTGAAGAAACCCTTCAGCACCGCGAGCCCGAGAATCCGGGTGTCGTATTGAGCGATATCGCCCTGGCAGCACAGCTCGAACGAGTCGGGCGAACTACCGTGCAACGATCCATAGAGACGACCGAGGGCTTCGGCCAAGGGCAGGAACGGGCGAATCGTCTCGTTCGCCTCTGCGGCATCGACATTGACGGCCCACGGCACGAAGTCGCCGTTGAGGGCGAGTTGCACCATGTCGGCAATCGCCTCGCCTGCCTTGTCCTGCGCCTCCCTGGTGGATGCACCGAGATGAGGCGTGACGACGACCGAGGGCAGCTCGAACAACGGCGACTCGGTGGTCGGCTCGACATCGAACACGTCGAGGGCGGCACCTGCGATCACTCCGTCTCGGATGCACTCGGCGAGATCGGCCTCGACGACGATCCCACCGCGGGCCACATTGATGACCCGAAGATTCGACTTGGCCTTGAGCAGCACGTCGCGATTGATGAGACCGGCCGTCTCCTTCGTCTTGGGAAGATGGATCGTGAGGAAGTCCGACTCCTCGACCAACTGATCGAGCGGCAACAGCTCGACCCCCATCTGCTTGGCCCGGTCTGCCGACACGAACGGGTCGTAGGCCACGAGGCGCATCTGGAAGGCCCTGGCACGATCGGCCACCAGCTTGCCGATCCGGCCGAGTCCGACGATGCCCAACGTCTTGTCGGCGAGTTCGACACCCTCCCACTTGCTGCGCTCCCAACGACCGTCCTTGAGCGCAGCATGAGCTTGGGGGACGTTACGAGCCTGTGCGAGCAACAAGGCCATGGTGTGTTCGGCTGCCGAGATGATGTTCGACTGGGGAGCGTTCACGACCATCACGCCACGTGCGGTTGCGGCAGCGACATCGACATTGTCGAGGCCGATTCCGGCCCGGCCGACCACGACGAGGTCGGCCCCCGCCTGCAGCAGGTCGGCGTCGACCTGCGTGGCCGAGCGGATGATCAGAGCATTGACCCCCCGAATCGCTGCCAGCAGATCTGACGAGGAGAGGTCGAGTTGGACGTCGACCGTGTGACCGGCGGCGCGAAGGCGGTCGAGACCGCCATCGGCGATGGCTTCGGTGACGAGGATGCGCGCCATAGGTGTGCATGCTTATCGCTCCGGACGGCGCGAACCCAACCGGTTGAACGACTCGTCAATCGGTCGATCGTCACGTCCCTGCTCGATCACACCTCGATCTCGCGCCCGCCGGGACCGTTCGCAGTCGGCGCCACAGGGTCCGAGCGGTTACCGTCCGAAGCATGAGTGAAGCGGATCTCGAGATTCGGACACTGACGTCGGCCGAGGAAATGGCCACCATCGTGACGGTCTTCCAGCAGGTGTGGGGTTCGGTGACACCGATCGTCGGAGTCGAACTGCTGCGAGCGATCTCGCACACGGGCGGCTATGTCGCCGGTGCGTTCGACTCCGGCAACATCATCGGTGCATCGTTTGGCTTTCTGGCCCGCCACCAGGGCGCCGAAGCGCTCCACAGCCATGTGACCGGCATCCTGCCGGGCGTCCAGCACAGCGGTGTCGGCCGCGCCATGAAGAACCACCAGCGCCGGTGGGCGGCTGAACGACATATCCCCTGGATCACGTGGACGTTCGACCCACTCGTGCGGCGAAACGCCTGGTTCAACATCGAGGTACTGGACGCCGACATCGCGGAGTATCTCGTCAACTTCTACGGCCCGATGACCGATTCGATCAATGCGCAGGACGAGTCGGATCGGCTGGTGGTCGCCTGGTCGACCGACCCATCGGCCACGTCGCCGTTGCCACTCGACGAGATGGTGCGTCACGAGGTCGAAACACCCGAGGACATCGTCGTACTGCGCCGGACGGATCCCGCAGCTGCCGCGGAGTGGCGCCACCAGGTTCGTCGGCAGTTCACCAGTCTGCTCGAGGCGGGCGGTGTGGTCACCGCCTTCACCCGGACCGGCGCGTACATCATCCACACTCCCACCTGATCGGAACGCTGCATGCGGCTTCAACAGCTCGAACTCCGGCGGATCTCGCTCGACCTCGTCACGCCGTTCCGCACGAGTTTCGGCGTCGAGACCAGACGTGACATCCTGCTCCTCCACGTCACCACCGACCGCGGCGCCGGCTGGGGCGAGTGCGTCGCCATGAGCGAACCGGCGTACTCGTCGGAGTTCGTCAACGGCGCCCAACTCGTGATCACCGAGCACTTCTGGCCCACACTCGCCGCCGGCGGCGAGATCCAGGCGGCCGATGTCGCTCACCGACTCGACCGATTCTCGGGCCACCCCATGTCGAAAGCCGCGCTCGAGATGGCCGTGCTCGATGCCCAGCTCCGATCGCAATCGACGAACCTGCACGCCTACTTCGGCGGCGACCGCGATCATGTGCCGAGCGGTGTCAGCGTGGGCATCTTCGACACACTCGACGAGTTGCTCGCTCAAGTACAGGGCTATGTCGACGACGGATACGCCAGGATCAAACTCAAGATCGAACCCGGTTGGGATCTCGAGCCGGTCCGGCTCGTGCGCGAGCTGATCGGCCCGGACATGGGCCTCCAGGTCGACGCCAACACCGCCTACGGTCGCTCCGACATCGAGCACCTGTGCCGTCTCGACGAGTACGACCTGCTCCTGATCGAGCAACCGTTACCCGAGGAGGATGTGCTGGGCCACGCACGGCTGGCCGCGGCGGCCCGGACACCGATCTGTCTCGACGAGTCGATCGTGTCACTGCAAACCGCCGCCGATGCGATCGAGTTGGGCGCAGCGGAGATCATCAACATCAAACCCGGACGGGTCGGGGGCTACCTCGAGGCACGACGAATCCACGATATGTGTCTCGAACGCGGGGTCCCGGTCTGGTGCGGCGGAATGGTCGAGACCGGCATCGGTAGAGCGGCGAACGCTGCACTGGCCGCGCTCGCAGGTTTCACGTTGCCCGGCGACATCAGTGCCTCGAGTCGCTTCTACCATCGCGACATCGTCACCGATCCGATCACGATCGAGAACGGACAGGTCGCCGTGCCCACGGCCGCCGGTCTCGGCTTCGAGATCGATACCGACTTTCTCGACTCGATCACGACGCAACGCACCTTCGTGCACGTCTGAGCCGCCCCGAGCGGACCGGTACGACAGCGCCGCCCCAACAGATACAGTCCTCGCCATGTACGTGTTCTTGTCGGAGGAATGGATCGCGGCCGCTCACGAGATCCGTGACCGCTATCAGGGTGAGCTTCCCGAAATCACCATTTCCGTGCGCATCAATCAGGTGATCACCGATGTTCCCTTCGGCGAAGGAACGATCAACGCGTTCGTCGACACGAGCGATGGTGGATTCCGGCTCGAACTCGGCGAGCTCGACGAACCCGACGCTGTGCTGATGACCGACTGGGCCACAGCGAAAGCGATGCTCGTCGACCAGGATCCGACCGTGGCGATGCAGTCGTTCATGGCCGGCAAGATCAAGGTGCAGGGAGACATGATGAAGCTGATGGCGATGCAGACGGCGATCCCGACCAACGAGTTCTCACAGCAAGTCGCCTCTGAGATCCAGGCCATCACCGAGTAGAAGCAGGCCGGACGAGCCCAGTGTGCGCCGGGCGACGATGGGTCAGCGACGCGTTCGGAATGTTCGCATCGCCTCGTCGAGCTCGTCGAGATCCCACCGCGTCGCGTGCTCGATCGAGTCCCCGACGAGCGTCCACGGCTCGAGACGGCGCACCGTGCCACCCTGGACGTAGAAGGTCTCGCCGTTGAACGGGCAGGTCTCGCCCGCGAGGTAGGCCACCAGCGGCGACACGTTGGCCGGATCCCACTGGTCGAAACCATCGGGAGGCGCCTCCATGATCTCGGGGAGCCCTGGCGACGACAGCGTCAGTCGGGTGCGTGCGCCGGGCACGACGCAGTTCGACACGACGCCATAGTGCGCCAGCTCTTTGGCGGCGATCTGGCTGAACGTGACCACGCCCGACTTGGCCGGGCCGTAGTTGGCCTGTCCCGGATTGGCATAGATCCCCGACGTCGAGCTGGTGTGCACGAGATTGCGCCGCCGCGTGACGCCTGCCTTGTACTGAGCGCGCCAATGAACAGCTACCCACTTGGTCGGAGCGAAATGACCCTTCAAGTGGATTCGGATGACCTCGTCGAAGTCCTCCTCGTTCATGTTCACCACGGTGCTGTCGCGCAGGATGCCGGCATTGTTGACCAGCACGTCGACATCGCCGAATGCGTCGATCGCCGCTGCGATCATCGCACGGCTGCCGTCCCACGTGGCGACGTCGTCGCAATTGGCCACTGCGGTGCCCCCTGCGGCCCGGATCTCGGCGACGACCTCATCGGAGGGCGAGCAGTCACTCCCCGACCCATCGTTGGCAACACCGAGGTCGTTCACGACGACGCGTGCGCCATGGGACGCGAGGAAGAGCGCATGTTCGCGCCCGAGCCCCCGGCCGGCGCCCGTCACGATCGCGACGCGATCCTCGAGTTCGACCATTCGGCACCTGCTCCTCTGCTCGTGTGCGGCTACGTGGGGACGACGCCGGCGGACTCGACGCGCACCGACTGATCCGCACCGTAGCAAGGCGTACGCGGTCCAGGCATGGTCGCCGACATCGTCGAGTGGGTACGTGACGCCGGCCGGAATCGAGGTGGACGCCCGAGCCGTGAGCGCCCCGACAGCTGACGTCACCGGTCGGCACGGGCGCGATACGCGCCGGCCGTGCCCGGTCGCCACACCGGGAAGCGTCCGGGATTCAGAGTGCTTCGATGTCGACGACAGTGCCGCGCCGGAACATTTCGCCCACCTCTGGCTGGACACCATCGATCGTGTACGAGCGGATCTCGCCCTGAGCATCCCCGAAGACGAGCCGAGGCTCGTACCCGGCATCACGCAGTATCACGGCCGCCGCTTCGAAGTTGGCCGCCGTGCTCAGGTCGGGAAATGCGACGACATCCGGCCCGAGCGACACGACCACGTTCATCTCGGAGCCACGCTCCACCTCGGTTCCCGGCTCGATGGCCTGGCTGATGATCACCCCGACCGCAAACTCGTCGCTGAACATCTGGCTGTCCTGCAGCAGCAGCAAGCCGAGCGAATCGAATTGGGCTCGTGCCTCGTCGATGGGAATGCCGACCACGTCGGGGATCGAACGAGGCGCAGGCCCGAGGGAGACGACGAGTTGCACGATCGTGGTCGGATTCACCATCGATCCTGCCGTCAACGTCGGATCACCGGGCACCGACCACGAGATCACGATCCCTTCGCCGACCATCTCGTCGAACTGCTCGATGACGTCGACACCCAGCCCACGCTCGATCAGCCGCGTCTGAGCCTCACTGGACAACACGCCGGTCGACTCGGGAAGTTCACGCAATGTCGGACCATCGCTGACCACGATCAGGAATGGCTCGCCTTCTGCGAGGTCGATGCCAGCCTGGGGGGCGGTTCGCACGACCTGGCCGACGACAGGAACGAGATCACTGCGTTCGTGTTGGACGCTGATCTCCCACCCATTGGCGGCGACGAGATTTCGGGCTTCGGCCTCGGGAAGGCCCACCAGGTCGGGGGTTCGATACACCGGGGTCCGGAACAGCTGCGTCGCGAGCACACCGAGCACCGCCAGCGATGCCAGCACCATCAGTGAGAGCACGATCTTCCAAGGGAAACCACGACGATCTCGCTCGGTTGCGACCGGCTGACCGACCACCGGCATCACGCGTGTCGCAGGCGAGGAAGGGGTGTATTCGGACGCTGCGTCGGTTGTCTCGGAAGCACCGTCCGACGAGGCGCGCTGGATGTCACCGGCCATCCCGGAATCGACAGGCAGAATCACGAGATCGTCCTGCGGGCCGGCGGCGATCCCAGTGACGACGCCAGCGGTGACCACCGATGCGGCAGTGGATTCGACAGCGTCCGAGGGACCGTCCGTTCCCTCGGGGGTCGCTTCGACCAGATCGTCCGCGTCGGGCTCGTCGAGCGGGACCAGCACGAGAGGCACGGCAGCGCTCGACCCGTCACCCGGCCTGATCACCCCACCTGTCGGATCGTCAGGCGAGCGGAGCTGCTCGACCGGAGTATCGAACAACCCGGTGGACAGCAGCGGCAACGCCTCGGGTCGAGGCAGCTTGGAGGCGGCACGCAGCAGCTCCTTGCCGAACTCGGCGGCCGTGGCGCGATCCTCGGCATCGGGTCGGCCCGCACGTTCGAAGACTGATGCAAGCGGCCCGAGGTCGGCTGATACCGGCATCAGCTTGCCGACCCGCGCCGCCAGTGACGCGACCGTCGAATCGTCCCTGAACGGCAGCACGCCGGTGACCGCCTCGTGGAGCGCGAGACATAATGCGTACACGTCGGTCGTGCCATCGAGGGGCATCGACAACCCCTGCTGGGGCGAGGCGTACCAGGCGACGTGGGTGGGCACCGAATCGGGTTGCGCCCAGACCGGCTCGCCCAGCAGGCGGGCGAGGCCGAAATCGATGATGCGGAGTCGGCGGTCGTCGCCGAACACCAGTTTCGAGGGCGTCAACTCGGTGTGGACGAAGCCACGCCGATGCGCGTAGTCGAGGCCGCGGCAGGCCTCGAGCCCGACCGCCAGGGCCTGTGACGGGGACAATCGACGACCACGATCGAACAGGTCGCGGAGGCTGCCGCCTGTGAGTTGTTCGATCACGACGTAGGCCGAGGACGTGTCGCCGATACGGGCCACGCCCCAGTCGTAGACGGCCGCGATATTGGGATGGCTGAGCGCAGCGACGGAACGCATCGTCTCGTCGAAACTGGCCCGGAACGACGGGGAGGCCGCGAGACCGGGGCGAACCACCTTGAGGGTCACGGTGCGTGCGTGGTGCTCGTCCTCGGCCGTGTAGATCGCCGTGTTGGCCCCGACCGACACGAGCCGTTGCACGCGAAAGCGATCGGCAAACAGCGAGCCGACCAGCTGAGCAGGCTCGACGGGGTCACCGGGGGGTGTCACGCTGGGGCTCACGATGCCCGAACGCTAGCGCTTGGCCTTCCGCTTGAGGTGACGCCCCGGACGCGAACTTCGATGCGGCCCTGCTGGCCGTTCCGGCGATGCACCCGGCATGATGGGGACCGTGACCGACCAGGACACCGATATTCCTGCCACCGAACACGTCGACCAGGACACGGCCGATCAGGCCCTCCCCGTACGGCGCAAGCGCCACATCGACAAGACACTGCTGGCTGTCAGCGTGCTGGTCGGCCTGGGGCTCGCCCTGATGTTCCGTGGTGTACTGATCAGCATCACCGGCGACGAGCGCGCCAAGCTGCCAGATCTCATCGAACGCGTCGACCCGGTGCCCGAGTCGGTCCAAGTACTCAGCCAGAGCAATGTGTTCGTCGATCTCGTGTCGGGATATACCGGGGTGCTCGTCGTCGACGGCACCGAGATCGAGACCGTCAGCGTCGAGGATCTCGGGAGCATCCAGGTCGTGCCGGGCCAACAGGTGCAACTCCCGTCCGTCACCATCTTCGAGCCGGGCAACTCGACGCTCACCTTCGTGCCCAGCAAGGACGCTCCCGTCAGCGAGTTCGCCGAAGGCGAGCACCGAGCCCAAGTGATCTACTGGAAGGTCACCGAGGGCCGCGAGCGGGCTCGCAGCTACACCTGGACCTTCAACGTCGTGTAGGCCAAAGGTCGTCGAGGGTCAGGTTCCTGACAGCGCTGCTGCCACTGCGGCTTCGGCGTGGAGGCGCGTGGTGGGGAAATACGGCACTGCGACGTCGTCGGGGCCGACGAGCAACTCGATCTCGGTGCAGCCGGCGATCACTCCCCCGGCACCCCGCTCCACCTGGGCCTGGATGATGTCGAGGTATCGACGCTTCGAGCCCGGGTCGACGATCCCCCGGACGAGTTCGTCGTAGATGACGTCGTGAATCGTGCTTCGATCGGGCTCGTGCGGGACGACCACCTCGAGTCCGTACTGTTCGAGTCGACCTCGGTAGAAGTCGTGTTCCATCGTGTACCGCGTGCCGAGCAGCGCCACCTGCCGCACTCCCGCAGCAAGAACAGCGCTCGCTGTTGCATCTGCGAGGTGGAGGAACTCGACATCGATCGCCGCCTCGATCCGAGCGGCCAGCACGTGCATCGTGTTCGTACACAGGACGATGATCTCGGCTCCGGCCTCTTGCAGCATTCGGGCGTCGCCCGCCAGCAGATCACCCGCCGAGTCCCACTGCCCCGCTTCCTGCAACGCCTCGATGCGGGCGAAGTCATAGCTGCGAATGATCAGGTCGGCCGAATGGGTTCCCCCGAGTCTGGCGCGGACGCCCTCGTTGATGATCCGCTCGTATTCGATCGAGCTCTCCCAGCTCATGCCCCCGAGCAGGCCGATCGTCCTCACGTTGCCCAGCCGGGTATCACGACGGGATCTCACCGGTCGTCAGGAGTTCGGCGAAGCGCTCGGCGGGGACGACCGGGGTGCCGTTGGTCTCGGCCTTGGCGAGTTTCGAAGCACCCGCACCGTCGCCCACCACCAGGGCAAACGTCTTCTTCGACACGCTGCCCGGGCTCTTGCCACCGCGTGCGACGATCGCCTGCTCCGCCTCCTCGCGGTTGTACCCGGGCACCGTGCCGGTGACCACGACCGCCTTGCCTTCCAACGTCTGCTCGATCGCAGCGCGCGCCGCCTCGCGTGCGGCCGCCTCGGCCTCGCTGCCGAAGTTGACCCCGGCAGCTTCCAGACGATCGATGAAATCCTGGTTCGACGGCCGCTCGTACCAACGACCGATCGCCGCGGAGATCACCCCACCGACCCCGTCGACGGCGGACCGTTCGTCGTCGGTGGCCTCCATCACTCGCCGCAAGGTGCCGAACTCGGCGGCCAATGCCAACGAGGCCGAGGGACCGAGATGCTTGATGCCCAGCGCCGTCAGCACCTTCGGAAGCGGCCTGTCGGTCGACTCCTGGATCGACGCCACCAGTTTCTCCGCACTCGGCCGGGCGAAACCCTCGAGCGGCTCGATCTGATCGGCCGTGAGCGAATAGATATCGGCGGCGTCTCTCACCAGTTCGGCCCCGGTGAGTTGCACGACCGTTCGCTCACCCAGACCCTCGATGTCCATCGCTCCACGAGACGCCCAGTAAATGATCTTCTGATCGCGCTGAAAGGGGCAGACGGGTTCGACGCAGCGCGTGTCAGCCTCTCCTTCGAGACGTACCAAAGTGCTGGCGAGCGGGCAGGGACAGGTCGTCGGGAACTGCCACGGTTCGGTGCCCTCCGGTCGCAACGACAACACGGGTCCGACGACCTCGGGAATCACGTCACCGGCCTTGCGCACGGTGACGGTGTCGCCAGGGCGGACATCCTTGAATGCGACCTGATCCTGATTGTGCAACGTCGCCATCGACACCGTCGAACCACCGACGAACACCGGCTCGAGCACGGCGAACGGCGTCGTACGGCCGGTACGACCCACAGAGACCTGGATGGCACGCAGCAGCGTCGTGCGTTCCTCCGGCGGGAACTTGTAGGCGATCGCCCATCGCGGAGCCCGCGCCGTGAACCCGAGCAGCTCGCGTTGGGCGAGATCGTCGACCTTGATCACGACGCCGTCGATCTCGTACCCGAGATCGTGGCGGTGCGCTTGTCGGAACAGGCAGTACTCCTCGACGGACGCGATCGTGTCGAGTGCACGAATCTCCGGATTCACCGGCAGCCCGAGCCCGGCGATGAAGTCGAGCGAGTCCTGGTGGCTCCGGAACTCGGGCCCACCGACAACCTCACCGAGCTGGTAAGCCCAGAACGACAAGCGCCGCTTCGCCGTCATGTTCGGATCCTTCTGGCGAAGACTACCGGCGGCAGCGTTGCGGGGGTTGACGAGCGGGCGCAGACCGGCGGCCTCGTATTCTTCGTTGAGCGACTCGAAGACGGCGGTCGGCATGTAGACCTCGCCACGCACCTCGACGATCCTGGGCACTGCGACGCCGACCAGGCGCTTGGGCACATCCTCGATCGTGGCGACGTTCGCCGTGACGTCCTCGCCGACCCGCCCGTCGCCTCGGGTCGCCGCCTGCATCAACTCGCCGTGCTCGTATCTCAAACTCATCGCCAAGCCGTCGAACTTCAGTTCGGCCACGAATCGGGGAACCACCCCTCCGAGCCCTTTCACCACCCGATCCGCCCATGCCCGCAACTCGTCGCCGTCCATCGCGTTGTCGAGGCTGGTCATGGG
Organism: Acidimicrobiaceae bacterium; assembly: GCA_024641005.1. Taxonomy (GTDB): domain Bacteria; phylum Actinomycetota; class Acidimicrobiia; order Acidimicrobiales; family Ilumatobacteraceae; genus Ilumatobacter. Next base: position 18,624 of record JAHEDX010000042.1, on the reverse strand, counting down.
TTCGGCATGGGTGACGGGTGCAAACGTCGCGCTCGCAGCCCCACCGACCGTTTGGGCGGGCGAGTCGGCAGCGGCCAGCTCGGGGAATTCGGCCTCGAGTGCCCTCAGCTCGCGGGCCAGCACGTCATAATCGGCATCGGGCAACTCCGGCTCGTCGAGCTCGTGATAGAGCCGGTTGTGGTGAGCCACTTGCGACCGGAGTTCGGTGATCCGGTCACGGGCAGCGGCCGCGTCGTGCGTCTCAGGCATCGGATCCGAGTGTAGAGATCGGAACCTCACCGACACCGCAGTCTGCAGTCGCGACGGCGACGGTGACGGTGACGGTGACGGTGACGGTGCAGGCTCGTGGCGAGACGCCGGCTCAGGCCCCGAGCACGAACTTGGCAGCGGCGGCCTCGCTGCGCACCGAACGCGATACGTCGCGCAGCGAGTGGCACAGCCGTTCGGCGACGGCAACGCTGTGTGTACCGAGGCCGCACTCGGGTGTGAGTAGGCACTGCTGCCTGAGGAGTGCGGCGTCGCAGCCGCGCTGCACCAGCTCGCACCACACGTTCGAGAGCTGGTGCCACGACCGGGAGGATGTGACCCCGATGGGTCCTTCGGTGGCGACGGCACCCCAGGCGATCCAGCCGCCGTTGCGGAGGAAACGGTCGAGGTATCCGGCGAGGGGTGCCAGCCGCAGCGAGGCCGGCAGCGACAAGACACGGGGACCGGACTCGAGGAGGGTGGCGACGTCGGTCTCACCACAGCTGTGCACACCGACGGTCACCTCTGGCTCGAGCACCGCCATCGCCTCGGACAACAGGTCGATCGCTTCGCTGGGAGCGATCGGGAAATCACGAGACATGAGACCGTCGGCGAACGGCTCGTCGAGCGTGACCAGTTGGGGCGACCTCGGCAGGGCCGACGAGACCGCCGACGACAGGGCCCGGAGATGGCTGCTGACCGCCTTCACGGACACCGCGAACGCTACGTCGGCGGGAGCGCCGGCTCGTCGCAGCGCCACGCCGACGCTGATCGGGCCGACGAACTGCCATTTGACGGGGCCGTCGTAGGAGCGTTCGGCCGCAACGTCGAGAAATGTGCGGAATCCGACGAAATTGTCGCGCCGGATCTCGGTGTCGACCGGGGCCTCGGGATCGAGACGTGCGATGTCGATGGCGACGGTGCCGTATTGGCCGAGCGTGACCCCTGATGCCCCGACCAGCGCCTGGGCGATCGATGATTCTGCGGGGGAGCGCCGAGGAAGGCTGGGGATCGCCGGGACGTCGTACCCGTCGAGTGCGAACTCGACCGCCTGACGAGCGTTGCGGTGCGGAAGGCTGCCGATGCCCGTCGTGGAGCCGGGTTCGATCACGTCGAGTACTCGCTGCGGCGCGCCCGACACACCGTCGGTCGGCGGTTGTCCCGCACCGTTGTGCGTCGGCTTGTTCATCCGTTCATCGAGATCCTCTTAAGTGATCGTTCAATCGTGCCATCTCTGCTGCTATCGGGACGATTCTTCCGAGTCACCCGAACGACCTGATCACGGCGAGCTTGCAGTCGTTCACCGGATGGCACGCCAGACTGTCGGGGTGTCATCTGCTCCCCAGCCCGAACAACTCCTGCCGTGGGCACTCCGGCTCGCGTGGGTCGGCGTCCTGGTGTTCGGCGCCGCCTCGATCGACAGCGCTACCGACTCGAGCAGCGGGGCGGTCCACTCGACCGCCATCTGGGCTGGGGGTGCCGTCTGGCTGATCGGTGTCGCCGCGATGGCGATTCCGGCGGTCGCCAGTCTCACGGCGACCCGCGTGATCGTTCCCGTGGCGCTGCCCGCTGCATTCACGTGCTGGGCGCTGGGTGCACATGCCGTCGACGCAGCCCTGTTCGTCGGCGTCGCCGCCATTTCGACGGTCATCGCCTTCTCCGGTGAACTCGGCCGGGCGTTCGTGCAGGCATCTGCCTATGGCGACGAGGACCGTCACCTGCTTCGTCCCCCCGCGGCATACCTGCTCGCCGTCGTCCTCACCTGGGCCGTCTGGGCCGCTGCCCTGCTCAGCGGTCCGCTGCTCCTCGCAACCGGCTCGTGGATACTCGGAGGATCACTGACGGCGTTGGCGACGATGCTCGGGATCTGGGCCTGGCCGCGCTGGCACCGCCTGTCGCGCCGCTGGCTCGTCACCGTTCCGATCGGCATCGTCATCCACGACCATCTCGTGTTGGCCGAGACGCTGATGCTGCGCCGACAGGAGATCGCCACCGTCCGGCTGGCGCCCAGCGACACGCAGGCCGCCGACCTCACCGGACCTGCGTCCGGCCACGCCGTGGAGATAGTTGCCGTCGAACCGGTCACCGTGATCTTCGCTGCCACACCCAAGGAACCACGGGGCAAGGTGATCCACCTCACGGCCTGCCTGATCAGCCCGACCAGGCCGGGCCGAGCGCTTGCGGCGATCGGGGCCAGGCGCCTGCCGATCGGTTGATCGGCAGCAGGCCTCGAGCCGCTCGGTCAGCGAGTGGCGACGCCGCCACCGAGCACACAACGGTCGTCGAGGTCGTAGAACACGACGCTCTGGCCTGGAGCGATGCGGCGCTGTCGATCACGCCACTCGACCCGGACCTCATGGCCCTCCCCGGCGACCAACGCGGGTCTGGTGTCGCCGTGGGCACTGCACTGCACCAGCACTTCGCCCTCGACCGGCCCGTCGATCCACGTCAACCGCTCGACCGTCATCACCGCTCGCAACAGATCGTCGTCGGCCCCGACGACCACGGTCGCGTTGGGCACGTCGACGTCGACCACGTATCGCTTCGGTCCGCCGCCGGGAAGACCGATCCCCCGGCGCTGACCGATCGTGACCATCTCGACCGCGTCGACCTCGCCCAGGTGATCGCCATCGGTGCCGACCACGCGGCCCGGACGGAACGTGATGCGATCACCGAGGAAGGTCTCGCGCCCGCCGGTCGAGGTGATGAAGCAGACGTCCTGGCTGTCCGGCTTGGATGCGGTACGAAGACCCATTTCGGCGGCCAGGCGACGGACCTCGGTCTTGTCGATGTCGCCGACCGGGAACAATGTGCGCGCAAGGGCGTGCTGATCGAGCATGTGCACCACATAGCTCTGATCCTTGGCCGCATCGAAGCCGCGCTCGAGGGTGAGCGATCCGTGTGCTCGATGCCCGATTCGGGCATGGTGCCCGGTTGCCACCGCATCGAAGCCGAGCTGATCGGCCCGCACGAGGAGCCGATCGAACTTGACGTGCCGATTGCACTCGATGCAGGGATTCGGGGTGACGCCGAGTGCGTGGTCGCGCACATACGGGTCCACCACGCGAGCGTTGAAATCGTCACCGAAGTTGAAGACGAGATGGTCGATGTCGAGTTGCTGTGCCACGCGGCGTGCATCGTCGACATCGCTCACGCTGCAGCAACCGGAGTCGCTGTCGCCACCCCACAGCTTCATGGTGACACCGACCACGTCGTGGCCGTCGCGCAACAACAGCGCCCCGGCGACGGATGAATCGACCCCTCCGCTCATCGCGAGCATCACCTTCATCGTCAACGCACCGACACCCGACGCAGCCGAGAGATACTCGTCGACACGACATCGACCGCGCGATCGATGTCGTCAATCGTGGTGGTGTGTCCGAGAGTGAGACGGAGCGCTCCCATGGCCAGCGCCCGGTCGACGCCCATCGCTGCGAGTACGTGCGACGGTTCCATCGCTCCGCTCGCGCACGCAGACGCGGCGCTCGCACAGATCTCGGCCTCGTCCAGGAGGTACAAGAGCGATTCGCTCTCGATGCCTTCGACGCACAGGTGGGCCGAACCGGCGACCTTGCGATCGCGTGGCACCGTCTCGACGACACCATCGACGGCCCCGGACACCCCGTCGACGAGCCGGTCACGCAACGCTGCGAGCCGTTCGTTCTCGCCGGCGCGCTGGTCGTCGGCCTCGACGAGCGCCGCGGCGAGCGCGACGATCCCGGCGACATTGTGGGTGCCGCTGCGCCGCTCGCGCTCTTGACCACCGCCGATGATGAGCGGATCGACCGACACACCATCGCTGATCGTCAGCACGCCAACACCCTTCGGCCCGCCGAACTTGTGAGCACTGAACGACATCAGGTCGACGAGTGGGGCGATCGTGCGCACGTCGAGCCAGCTCACCGCCTGAACTGCATCGGTGTGCAGTAGGGCTCGGGGAGCCAGCCGGCGTACGAGCTTCGCAACGGCGGCGAGGTCGGAGATCGTGCCGACCTCGTTGTTCACGGCCATCACGCTGACGATCGCTGTCTCGGCGGTGAGCGCGGCCGAGAGTCGATCGAGGTCGACCTGCCCTGTGGCATCGACACCGACCACGGTGCCACCGTGCTCGAGCACCGGATGCAGCACCGCGTGATGTTCGGCGGCCGAGCAGACGGCGACTCCCCCGGCCCCGAGGATCGCCGTGTTGTCGGCCTCGGTGCCACACCCCGTGAACACCACCTCCCCGGGAGCGACGCCCAACACGTCGGCAACCTGGTCGCGGGCTTCGTCGACGGCTCGTCGAGCATCGCGTGCGAACCGATGCGAGCCACTGGGGTTCGCGAACCGACCGGAGAAGAACGGCAACATCGCCTCGACAGCGACGGGCCGCATCGGCGTCGTCGCGGCATGATCGAGATACGTGATGGCCACGTGTCCACGCTATCGACCTGCCGGCTCGGCACCGGGCCGAGCTACCGTTCGATTGCGATGAGGGGCTACGACGACACCAGCTATGGCGCGGCGTTCGCCGACGTGTACGACGACTGGTACGGCGGAATCTCCGACATCGATGCGACGATCGCCGATCTGTCGGCTCTCGCCGGCGATGGTCCCGTGCTCGAACTCGGCGTCGGAACCGGACGGCTCGCGATCCCACTGGCGTACAGCGGGGGCCCCGGGCGGTTGCGGATCACCGGGATCGACTCCAGCGACGCGATGCTGGCCAAGCTGACCGCCCGCGACCCCGAGCACCGGGTCGATGTGGTGCGTGGCGACATGGTCACCGATCTACCCGATGGCCCCTTCACGCTGGTGTTCGTCGCCTACAACACGCTCTTCAACCTGCGGACACCGAGTGCCCAATCCGCGTGTTTCGAGGCCGTGGCCGCCCGGCTGGCGCCAGGCGGCAGATTCGTGATCGAGGCATTCGTTCCCGAAGATCCGCCGCGACGGGGCGACGACATCTCGGTTCGCACCCTCGAGACCGACCGCGTCGTGCTGTCGGTGTCTCGCCACGATCCCGACCGCCAACTGGCCGAGGGACAGTTCGTCGAGATCACCGAGGCGGGAGGCGTTCGGCTGCGCCCGTGGTCGATCCGATACACCGCTCCCGATGAACTCGACCGGATGGCTTCGCAAGCAGGATTACTGCTGGAACACCGCTGGGAAGCCTTCGGACGCACGGACTTCCGGCCAGATTCCGATCGTCACATCTCGGTCTATCGCCAGAGCTGACCAACCGTCGCCCACGCCCGCCGCGAGCCACTGAGAGCAACTTGTGGACGAATGGTCACCTTCTGGACGCGTCGGGCTCTATCCTGAGATTTCTCATGAGTCAGATGCGGTTGAATCAGTTGACCGGACGTTGGGTCACGATCGTTGCCGAGCGTGCGCGGCGCCCGACCGACTTCGCACCCCGCTCCGATCTGCAGTCGTTCGAGGCCGACCGACCGTGCCCCTTCTGCCCCGGCCATGAAGAGGCGACGCCCCCCGCTCTCGAAACGATCAGTGCCGGCGGCGACTGGGAAACACGCGTCATCCCCAACCTCTATCCGGCCTTCCAAGGCGATGACGGGTTCGCGGTACACCATGACGGCCCGGTGCACGTGATGGCCGAGGGCACCGGCATCCATGAAGTGTTCGTGTACTCCCGCGACCACGATGCTTCGCTCGACAGTCTCAGCGATCATGCAGCGGCGCAGTTCATGCTCACGCTCAAGCGCCGGTTCGCCGACCACGCCAGCATCACCCACATCCGTTACACGCAGGCCATCGTGAACCACGGTCGCGAGGCCGGAGCCTCGATCGCCCACCCTCACGGCCAGCTGCTGGGCCTTCCGTTCGTGCCCGGCGAAGTCCTCGACGAAGAACGCGCCTTCGCTCGTTTTGCCGGAGGATGCCTGTTGTGCACCACGGTCGAAGCCGAACTGGCGACCGGCGACCGGATCGTGTTCGCGAACGACGATGTCGCCGTCATCTGCCCGTACTGGAGTGGCTCACCATTCGAACTGTTGATCGTGCCGAGGCGGCACGATCTGCACCTGCAGGACGCCGACGACGAATCGCTCGCCTCCGTCGGCCGTGCGCTACGTGATGCGACCGCCTTCTTGAACAAAGCAATCGGCGACGTCGCTTACAACGTCGGCTTTCACACGGCTCCGCACGCCCACACCGGCGAATACCACTGGCACATCCATGTGTGGCCCGTCCTCGTCACACAGGCCGGCTTCGAGCGGGGCACCGGCGTGCTGATCAACATCGTGCCGCCCGAGCAGGCAGCCGAGACACTCCGCAACGCCGGTTCGTTGTCCAACGCCTGACGGCAACGTCGCCGGGTCGGAGACGTCGCCCCCCAAGATCACGACCGGCTCGGGCGCAGTTGGCCCTCAGGCTGTGCCGAGTGCTCTCGCGAGCGCCGTGACCGCTGCCCCGATCACGATCACGAGCACCAGCGGTGCCCGGCGCCACGCCGCGAAGGTCGCCGCTCCGACGCCCAGCGCCCGGGCATCGAGCACCAGGTCCTGGCCGACCGACAAGGTGTCCTTGACGATGAGCGCCGAGATCAGCGCCGCCGGGATCAAGATCAGACAGCGGTCGACAACCCGGGGCAAGGTGCGTGCACCGACGACGACCAAACCCACGACCTTGCAGGTGTAGGCACCGAGCGCCAGCCCGAGCACGAGGAACCAGTTGATCTCGTTCATGGGTTGCGCACCCCGACCAACACGGCGGCAGAGGCGCACAAGATCGACATCCCGACCGGCACGAACGGGATCGTGACCAGACAGATCAGGCCGCCCAGCAATCCAGCCGCGCGCCCGTTCCGGGTGGAGAAGTGCGGTGCCACCATCGCCACGAACCCGGCCGGAAACGCAGCGTCGAGCCCATAGGTCCTCGGGTCGATGCTCGATCCGGCGATCGCCCCGACCAGCGTGCCCAGGTTCCAGAACACATAGACCGACAGCCCGGTGATCCAGAACGCGGTCGAACGTGACCGGCGGTCGGACTGAGCGGTCGCCATCGCCGTCGACTCGTCGATGGTGAGTTGAGCGGCGATCAGCCGCCGAGCCAGCGAGCCGTCGAGATGCCGGGCCATGGTGAGCCCGTAGACGCCGTTGCGCGCTGCCAGCAGCATCGCGCTGCTCATGGCCGAACCAGTGGTGCCTCCACCGTCGATCACGCTGACCGCGGTGAACTGCGACGCTCCGGTGAAGACCAGCAACGACATCGCGCAGGCCTGCAGCACCGATCCACCCGCCGACACCGCACCGACCCCGAACACGATGCCGAACACGCCGACCACCGCGCCGAGCGTGAGGCTGGCCGACACGACCGGCCGGATCTCGGGGTCAAGATGAAACTCCCGAGTGGCCACCGCGGTGAGGATAGACACGCCGTGTCCGAACGACGAAGCGAGCATCCGCCCGACCGCCTCGGCAGCCGCCACGACCATGTGACGGTCCCGGTGACGCGCCCGCCACGACGGTCGGCTTCGACGGTCCCGAGAGTGCATCCTCTATCGTGCGGCCCGTGCGCATCCTGATGCTGTCGTGGGAGTTTCCGCCGAGCGCGGCCGGGGGCATGGCCGCTCACGTCGACGGGCTCGCTCACGCGCTACAGCGATCCGGGCACGAGGTCGTGCTCATCACCCGCCGGGTGCCCGACACCGACCGCGATGCACAGGTGGACGCACTGCGAGTGCTGCGCGCTGAGGTCGATCTGCCCTGGCTTCCCGACGATCCGATCGTCAGCACCGCCTCCGGGAACCACGCCATGGTGGCGATCTCTAGCTCGCTCGGCGACTGGCATCCCGACGTCGTGCACGCCCACGACTGGAGGGTGGCCTGGGCTGCCGACGTCATCGCGACGCTCTACGGTGTCCCGATCGTCACCACCTTCCACGGCACCGAGCGCGGCCGCCATGGCGGCCACCTGGGGCCGGGGAATCCGACCGACGTCAACAGTGTCGAGTGGTGGCAGGCACACCGCTCACGACGGGTCATCACATCGACGAAGCTGCTCGTGCGCGACATTCTCGACGGCTTCGAGTTGGACCCCGAACACGTCAAGCGGATTCCGAGCGGCATCGATCCGTCCTGGTGGCAGCACGCGGCCGAGGACGAAACGGGTGGCCGCATCCGCAGCGGTCTCGTACTGGCGTGGGGCCGCGTCCAGTACGAGAAAGGCTTCCAGGTACTGGCCAGGGCAGTGGGGGTTCTTCGTCATCGGGTGGCCGGCCTCGAATGCATGATCGCCGGACGCGGCAGTTACCTGCCCGAGTTGCAGTCACAGATCGACATCGCCGGCGTCGGCGACCTGATCGAGGTTCCGGGATTCCTGTCGGACAACCAACTGCGGGCGGCCATCCATCGGGCGGGGTGTGTGGTGATCCCATCGCTGTACGAGCCGTTCGGCGTCGTAGCGCTGGAGGCACTCGCCGGCGGGGCGCCCTTGATCGTGGCCGACACGGGCGGACTCGCCGAACTCGTCGGCGGAACTGGCTCGGCGATGATGTTCGAGCCTGGCAACGCCGACGATCTCGCGAACTGCATCGAACGCGTGCTCACCGAGCCCGAACTCGCGGATCGACTCGTCCGGCGCGGCCAAGCGTTGCTCGAGGCGAGCTACTCGTGGGATGCGATCGCGGGACGCACCGTGAGCGTGTACCGCGAGACGCTCGCCGACGCGTGACGACCGGCAGCGCCGCGGTCCGATGGCGTGATCAGGTGCCCGTGAACTCGGCCTTGCCGGGTCCGTGCTCGAGGAAGCTCTTCACACCGATCTGACTGTCATTGGTGCGGAACGACTCGATGAACAGCTCCTGTTCGATCTCGAGACCTTCGGAGAGCGACACGGACAGACCGCGGTCGATGGCCTGCTTCGCGAACGCCTGCGACAGCACAGCCCCTCTGGCGCATTCGGCTGCGAGGGAGAGCGCCCGTTCGTGCAACTCGTCGGTCGGCACGACCTCGTCGACCAGACCGATCCGAAGTGCCTCGTCCGCCTTGACCTGACGACCGGTGATCGAGATCTCCTTGGCCCGGCTCGGGCCGACCTGGCGTGCGAGGCGTTGTGTTCCGCCACCGCCCGGAATCGTTCCCAGCAGGATCTCGGGCTGCCCGAACACCGCCCGCTCCCCGGCGATCCGGTAGTCGCACGCCAGCGACAGCTCACATCCACCGCCGAGCGCGTAGCCGGACACGGCGGCGATCACGAATCGCGGGATCGCGGCGATGGCGTCGAGCGAGGCATGGATGCGCGCCGTGATGCCCCGAGCCTCATCGGCCCCTCCGAACTCGGAGATGTCGGCGCCCGCAGCGAAGATCCGTTCACCCCCGGTCACCACGACCGCACCGGGCGGGTTCGCCGTGAGCTCGAGGGCGATCTCGTGCAAGGCAGCGACCACTGCCCCGGACAGAGCATTGACCTTTCCATTGTTCAGCGTGACGACGGCAACCCCGTCGTCACGACGTTCCAACAACACCACCGGTTCCGTCATGGGTCCATCATGCCCGCTGGGATCTGGGCCGGTCGGGTCCGAGCGATCAGGCGACGATGCCGGCGAGCATCTCGTCGGCAGCGGACCACGGATCGGTGGTGTGGGCGACGACAGCGGAGGTCAGTTCGTCCCAACGATCGCCGGTGCAGATCTCGCGGGCCCGCTCGCGCAACCGATTGGCGACGATCTCACGCAGTTCCTCGCGCGACCGGAACGCCCGACGCTGGGCCAGTTGCTCGGTCGACTCGGCATGAGCACGGTGGGCGACCACGGCATCCCAGAGCGCGACGACGCCTTCGCCGGTCGATGCGATCGTCGGCACGATCGGAGGGCGCCAGGCATCGCGTGGCAGGTCGGAGAGGTCGAGCATCTGCTCGAGATCACGTCGAGTTTCCTCGACGCCTTTCCGGTCGGCCTTGTTGATGACGAACACGTCGGCGATCTCCATCAGCCCGGCCTTGTTGGCCTGGACGCTGTCACCCCACCCGGGATTGACCACGACCACCGTGGTGTCGGCCTTGCCGGCGATCTCGACCTCGACTTGGCCGACACCGACGGTCTCCACCAGGATCCAACGGCGACCGATGGCATCGAGCAGTCGAACCGCCTCGGGCGTAGCCAGCGAGAGCCCCCCGAGGTGCCCGCGGGTCGCCATCGATCGGATGAACACGCCGGGATCCGTCGCGTGATCCTGCATTCGAACGCGGTCGCCCAGGATCGCGCCGCCGGTGAACGGTGACGACGGATCGATGGCGAGCACCGCCACCTCGAGATCCATGGATCGAAGGTGTCCGATGGTCGCACTGGTGAGCGTGCTCTTGCCCGCCCCTGGCGCACCGGTCATGCCGACGGTGTAGGCCTGTCCACTTCGCGGGTATGCGATCCTGCCGACCGCTCGGCCCGGCTCGCCACCGCGTTCGATCAGCGACAGCAATCGTGCCGTCGCACCGCGATCGCCGGCGACGGCCGCCGAGAACAGCTCGTTCGGATCTGACGTACGGGCCATGGACTCAGAGAATGTCAGACCGAGCTGTCGATCGCCGCTTCGGCCTCGGCCACGTTGATGACCTCGGTCACTCCGTCCACACGATCTCGCATGATCCGTTCGATCCCACCCTTGAGCGTCTGTGTCGACACGGGACACGTGCCACAGGCTCCGACGAGGCGGACCGATACCACGCCGGTCTGCTCGTCGACATCGACGAGTTCGATATCGCCGTTGTCCGCCTGCAGAGCTGGGCGGATGACTTCGATGCAGGCTTCGACTTGGGCACGCATGGCAGCGTCCATTCAATCAGCCAATCCCGTACGATGCCGAGGCATGCCCACGATGATCTTCTCTGCCACGTTGCTCGCGCATCAGGGTGGGTGGGACGAGGTCCTGCTCGTCGGCGGGCCGATCGTGCTGATCATCGTGCTGCTGGCGATCGCCAAACGGCGTGTCGATGCACAGGCGGCGACCCACGGCGCGTCGGCGGAGTCAGGATCCGCTCAGCGCTCGATCGACCCGCTCGACGAGCCTTGAGCAGGGTTCAGGGCTCGTGACGCGTGATGTCGGCACCGACGGCGCTGAGCCGACCGACCAGGTCGTCATAACCCCGATCGATGTGGTGCACGCCGGTGATCGTGGTGGTGCCTTCCGCCGCCAGGCCCGCAACCACCATCGCCGCCCCGGCGCGAATGTCGTGTGAGACGACCTGTGCCCCGACGAGCCGCGGCACACCTCGCACGATCGCGTGATGGCCATCGAGTCTGATGTCCGCGCCGAGTCGAACCAGTTCGTCGAGATACCGAAATCGTCCGGGATACAGATTTTCGGTGACGATCGCGACGCCTTCTGCAACCGACAGCATCGCGATGATCACCGGTTTGTAATCGGTGGCGATACCGGGATACGGCAAGGTCGCGATATCAGCCGAGCGCAGGCGATCGGGCGCGGTGACCCGCAGACCGTACGGAAGTTGCTCGAACTCCATGCCCATGTCGCTGAAGCGGCTGAGCGCCATCTGCATGTGGGCCGGCTTCGCGTTGAGCAACTCCAGCTCACCGCCCGCCACCGCACATGCCGCGATATAGGTAGCGGCCTGGATCCGGTCGGGAACGGTCTCGTGTTCACATGCATGCATCTGGTCGCGTTCGACGCCTCTGATCCTGAGCGTCGACGTGCCGGCACCATCGATCTGGGCGCCCATCGCGACCAGGAACTCGCACAGGTCGATGATCTCCGGCTCGCGGGCGGCATTGTGGATCGTCGTGACACCCTTGGCGAAGACGGCGGCGGTGACCAGGTTTTCGGTAGCACCGACACTCGGGAAATCGAACGTGATCTCGGCTCCGTGCAAGCGCTCGGCAACGGCCTCGACATAGTCATCTCCGAAGCGGAACGTTGCCCCCATCGCCTCGAGCCCCGCGATGTGCATGTCGATCGGCCGGGTTCCGAAGTCGTCGCCACCCGGCATCGACAATCTCACGTGCCCACACCTGGCCAGCAACGGTCCCAGCACATTGATCGATGCTCTGATCCGCTCGACCAGTTCGAACGGAGCGACAGGTGTGAGCTTGCCCGTGTTGATGATCGTGACGATCCCCGGTTCGTCGAGCCACACCCGGACCCCGATCGCCCTCAACAGGTCGGCCATGATCGACACGTCGACGATGGCCGGAACGTTGGTCAACTCATACGCTCCGTCGGCCAACAGGCTGGCAGCCATCAGCTTGAGCACCGAGTTCTTGGCTCCTGGCACGACCACCTCACCGTGAAGCGGCCCGGTGTGGCGCACCGTGATGCAGCATTCGTCGGGCAGCTCCGGGGTCACCCCACCAGTATGCCCAGCCACAGGAGTTGTGGGATGCGCCTGGCACATCCCACAACTCGTAAGCTTGCCGGGTGCTCGGAGCAGGCCGAACGGTCACACGCGTGTGGCCCGACCAGCCGGCGGTCCGCGAGTTCATCGATCACCCCCGCGACGACCTCGTCGGCGAGCAACGCTCGCAGGACGGCACCTATCGTCAACTCGAGGGGCCGTTCACACGCTACGAACGCACGGTCACCAGCGATGGCGAACACCTCACCGAGCGCACCACGTATCGGCTGAACATCCCGTGGTTCGGATGGCTGTTCGCGTTTCCCGTCCGCATGTTGATCGGTCGACGCGGCTTCGACCCGGTCCACCGGCACCCCCATCGCACACCCTGGTGGGCGCCACCCGACCAGATCAGCCAGCGTCACGCGCTCGTGCTCGGCCTGCTGGCAGCAGCTTCGATGTCGTCGGCATTCACGAACACGCTCTTCACGCAGACCGCTCAGTTCGCCGCTGAGGATTTCGGGGTCGGGGACGTGGGGTACGGCGTCGCTCAATCGATCGTGCGGGCAGGCATCGTCATCGCGCTCCCGTTCGCGATCCTCGCCGATCGAATCGGGCGAAAGCGAGTGATCCGGGTGGTCGCCTGGGCCGCCCCGATCGTCACCGCGCTCGGAGCCCTGGCGCCGACCTTCCCAGCACTCGTCGCGACCCAGGCGATCGGTCGTCCACTCGGACTCGCCCTCGACTTCCTGATCGCTGTGGTCGTGGCCGAGGAGATGCCGCGCAACAGCCGGGCGTACGCCGTCAGCGTGATGGCGATGGCGAGTGGACTCGGGGCCGGCATCGCCGTGATGGCGCTCCCGCTCGCCGATCTCGGCGAGAACGGTTGGCGCTTGGTGTACATCGTCACCCTGATCTGGCTCGTGGTGGCGGTCGACATCTCACGCCGATTGCCCGAGACCGTGCGCTACGAACGGCCGCACGCCGTGGCGCCACGTCTCGATCGCGGCCGGCTCGCCACGCTCGCCGCCGTCGCTGTGTTCGCGAACTTCTTCGTCGCCCCGGCGAGCGCCTACCAGAACCGGTATCTCCGCGAGATCCGGGGTTTCGATGCCGGCATGATCTCGCTCTTCACACTCACGACCGCCACGCCCGCCGCGCTCGGATTGATCGTCGGCGGTCGACTCGCCGATTTTCGAGGCCGTCGTCGGTTGATCGCCATCGCAATCCCCGTCGCGACGACGCTGGTGCTGGGCTCGTTCGTCGTGGGCGGGATGCCGATGTGGTTCTCCGCGTTCGGTGGTGGCTTCATCGGCGGAATCGCCTACCCGGCGCTGGCGGTGTACCGGGCCGAACTGTTCCCCACCGGCAACCGGGGGCGCGCCGCGGGGCTGCTCACCGCATCCGCATTGCTCGGTGGTATCGGCGGGCTGCTGATCGTCGGCCAACTGCTCGATCGAGGGCAGTCCTACGGTCAGGTGATCGGCCTCGTCGCACTCGGGCAGGTGCTCGTCGTCCTGATCGTGTTGACGAAGTTTCCGGAGACCGCTCACCGGGAACTCGAGGAACTCAATCCCGAGGACCGCGCAGCGCCGAGTTCCGCCTGAGCCCTGGCGGCGTCAGCGGATCACGCGATCGAGGAAGTCCTTCACCGCCCCCGCGATGGTGTGATCTGCGCCCTTGAGATCGTGCCCCTTACCCTCGATGAACAGGTGGGTGGCCTTGGCGCGCTTGGGCATGGTCGAGGTCCATTCTCTCAGTTCGTCAGGTGTCCCGAAGGTGTCCTTCGTGCCGGAGATGAACAGGGTGGGAACCTCGATCCGGGGGAAGTGCTCGACCCGCAGCCGATCGGCCCGACCGGGTGGATGCAGCGGATAGCTGATGAGCACCAGGCCGACAAGGTTGGCAGGGGCCGGCTGCTCGTCGACCCCTGCGGCGATCATCGAACACATGCGCCCGCCCATCGAACGACCGCCCATGATCAGGGGCCCATCACCGCCGATGTGCTGCAATTCCTCTCGGATCGCGGCGAGCAGTCGCGGCGCACGGTCGGGCGCCTTGCGACCCTCCTTGCGGTACGGGAAGTCGGCTCGGACGCAGCGGTGCGGTGCAGCGGTGCGCTCGATCGAGACGAGCGACGGATGCGACGAATCGGACCCGGCTCCCGGGTAGAGCAGCAGCGTCATCAGATCACCGAACCCGACAGGATCCGGCGGGCCTCGTTGAGATCGAGAATCGCCTTGCTCGCATCCTGCGCCTCGCCACCGTGGTCGGGATGCACATCACGCATCCGGATCCGATATTGCCTGGTGATCGACCTCCTCGAGGGCTCCTCGGCGTCGGGTGGGAATCCGAGAATCGCCATCGCCCATCCTCTCGGATCGGCGAGCGCCGTCAGTGCCGTCGACTGTGCGCCGGCGAGATAGGCCACGAGCGCCGGTCCGATCGGTCCACGCCAACGAAGAGCCTTGACGAGCACGGGGGCGATCACGCGCCGACTCGACTGATCCAGACGTTCGACCGCGTAGACGGCCCCGAGTACCTGGGCCAGATCGCTCCCTGTCGTGCCGAAGTCGAACTCGACGTCGTCGTCGTTGCCGATCATCCTGTGGCGGCTGTGAGACAGCCCGTGGCGATCGACCTGAAAGCGATGACGCAGACGGGGCTGCACCACACGTTCACCGACCTCGACGGCGCTGATGAGTCGGGCGACGTCGCTGTGCAGGTCGGCGTGGACGCCCGAGATGTGGTTGGCCACCACGGCCCCCAACAACAATCCTCCGAAACCGGGCGGTGGGGTGACCGGCAACACGAGATGACCGAGCGCCACCCGGCGCGTCGGCACGGCCGGCCGTGTGTGGAAGACCTCGAGCTCGGCGAGCAACATCAGTGCGAGGGTACCGGCCGGCGATACCCGGTTCTCAGCGGTGCGGGTGGTTCGTCACCGCCCGCCGCCGACTCAGACGTAGGGACGGCAGACAGCGCGGAGTTCGTCGGCGAACTCGGCAAGCTGATCGGGCCCTACACCGTCCTCGAACTGGCCGAGCAGTTCCCGAGCGCGTTCGACGATCACGGTCCATGCCCGGACGGCCAGCCCGAACGGGGGCGCGGTCGGCGAGAGTTGCGGAACCAGGTCGAGTACGACCGTGCGGGCCGCACCATTGGTGCCATCTCGCGCCAGCTGGTCAGCAGCCACGTAGAGGTCGTGCAACGCCCCATCGGGGGCTTCGGCGTCCTCGTCGAGCGAGGCGACTTCCCCGGCCTCGATCGCGTCGAGGAGATCATCGACGACTTGCTCGGCGTCATGAGCGACAAGGAGGGTGCGACCCTGCCACGTGTGTGGGATCTCCGCCTCGATCAATGCTTCTTTCAATGTTTCGATGTCGCGAAACGGCCATTCGTCGAGGCCGAACTCGGTCGACGCGTCACCGTCGAGCAATGGGACCGGGAACGGGCCGATCTCTGCTTCGAGCCGATCGAACAGGGCGTCGACCTCGTCCTCGATCTGCTCGGGAACGACCAGCTCCTCGCCTTCCCATGTATGTGGGACACCCAACTCGGCGAGGGTCTCGGCCAGCTCGGCGCGCTGATCGAGGCCCCAGCCGGTCAGGTTGTAGTGGACCTTGACCTGGTTGGGATCGTTGGGATCGAAATCGACATCGAAGGCCGGAGGGGCGCCCGCGGCGACATCGGTCGACTCTTCCTCGCTGTCGCCACCAAATTTGTTCACGAACGGCATGCCGTGACGCTACCCGTCAACGCTGCCCGGTGACGCGCAGCAGGAACTCGCCGGTGCGCTCGTATTCGGCCCGCTTGGTGACCGGGTCCCGGAAGCCGTGCCCCTCGCCCTCCATCACGATCAGCTCGACATCGCGGTCGGCTGTCCTCATCCGGGCGACCATGGCGACCGTGGACGAGAGAGGCACGACAGGGTCGGCATCACCGTGCATCACCAGTACCGGAACGTCGATGTCCTCGCAATAGGAGATCGGTGACCGTTCGGCGTAACGCTCGGATTCGGATGGCGGCCCGACGAGACCGACGGTGTAGTGGGCCTCGAACCGGTGGCTCTCCTCGGCGAGCACGGACAGATCGGTCACGGGGTACAGCACGACCCCGCCTGCGGCAAGCCCACGGTGGATTCCGAGCACGCCGAGCGCCGTGAGCCCGCCGGACGAACTTCCCATCATCACCGTCTGCGCCGGGACACTGCGCCCGAGATCGTGCGATCGGCGCAGGATCGCGGCGGTGTCGTCGACATCGAGGCGACCCCATTCGCCCCGCAGTGCCTGCTGGTACCCCCGTCCGTACCCGGTGCTGCCCCGAGGATCGGGCACGAGGACGTCCCAGCCCCGCGACCACCAGTAGGCAATGCGCGGCATGAACTCGACCTGCCACTGATCCGTCGGCCCGCCGTGTATCCAGCACAGCGTGCGACCGTGCCCTGCGACGTAGCGGCGGGCGTGCAGGACGGCACCGTCGACCTCGACCTCGACGGATTCGGGCTCGGGCAGGTCGACCCCGTCCCAACCGGCGACCGGCCCGACGACCAATGTGGTGCGCTCCCACGACTCGGCACGGTAGGCGACGATCTGGGTCGGCGTACGCGCCCCTGTCCGCAGCGCCGTGAGATGGCTGCCACTCCAGCCGAGCTGGCCATGGACACCGCGTGCGACCTCGCGCACCTCGCCCGATCCCACGTCGACCACACACAGCCGACCGAACCCGTGCTCGTTGCGCGTGTACGCGACCGCCGACCCGTCGGGCGCGGGCGCGAAGGACCGCTGCCCCATCCCCCAGGTCGGGCCGGCATGCTCGAAGGGCTCGTCGACCAAGGGCCCGTCCCCCAACCAGACGTTCAACCAGCCGGTGTCGTCGCGGACCGACAGCCAGGTTCCGTCGGGCATCGCACGCGGTTGTTGCACCGCGCCAACAGAACGGATCTCGTCGCGTTTCGATCCGCCGAGATCGAGACGCTGCACTCGGGCCGCATCCCACGGCATGTCGGGTACGTTCCACCCGGTCCACACCAGCGTCGAACCGCTCGGGGTGACGAATGGGTCGAACACGAAGTCGGTCGACCCGTCATCGAGACGCTCGGGCGGGCGATCACCCTCGAGGAACCAACGCCAGAGCTCTTGCTGATCGACGACCGCCGCGACGAATGACCCGTCGGGAGCGATCGTCGGGGCCTCGACTCGACACCCCTCGCCGACATTGCTGATCCGACGAGTCGCACCGACCGGCACCGGCTGCAACCACAGGTCGCCGTCACGCGCCGCGTACACCAGCCCGGATCCGTCGGGCATCCACTCGAAGCAGCCCCCACCGAGCCCGCGACCGGGTGACGGTTGCGGGTCGGTGGTGACCAACCGCTCAGGCCCACCGACCACCGGCACGACCGAGATCGCGACGCTGCTCCCCCACCGGACGACGAACGCGACCAGCGTGCCATCGGGTGACGGTTTCGGTTCGGTCAGCTCGCGACCCCCGAGACACATGTCGATGCCGATCTCCATCGCGTCGAGGGTAGGCGGCAGCTCACCCGCGAAACCTCCTTGGTGACCGAGCCTGGCGTTGTGCATGCTGGTAGCGACACGGACCACGAGCCCACGGAAGGAGGAACCATGTCACTCGACGAGATCACGACCGATGGCAGCATCACTGATGCAGGCTGGATGAACGCTCACGCCGACCGAGCATGCGGTTCCGCCCGTGCAGTGCTCGGGGCCGACGGCACCGCGGCCTGATCACAGATCCGACCCACGACCGAGCACTGCGACGCTCCCATCGCGTGCCGTCGAGCCGCCCACGCATCGCTGCCAGGCGTCGATCGGAGCCACCGGCGGGTCACCACCGCCCCGTTGCTCCCCGCTCTCCATCCCCACCAACGAAAGGCACCATCATGTTTCCCTTCAACGACCTCTACCTGCAACGCCAGATGGTCGAGGATCGCCGTGAGGCGCTCCGGCGCGCCGCCGGCCACAGCCGGCTGCGCCACGACTCACGTCGCCCTCGACGTCGACGACAATCCGGGTAGCGCGGGATGTGCCTGACCGGGCGTGCGGCCACTACGGTGGCCGCATGCCCAGT
>JAHEDX010000108.1 GCA_024641005.1 Acidimicrobiaceae bacterium | reverse complement strand
AGGTCGCGAGCAGTGCTCCGAACGCTCCGGTGAGCGACGATCCGCCGAATGTGCGCAGGTACCACGAGATCGCGCTGGTGCCGACGACCAACAGCGCCGCCGTGGCCAACGACGCAGAGACTGTGATCAGCCAGGACGGTCGGACCGGGCCGGTGTAGCGGAACAACAATGCGAGCGCCACGACCAATGCGAGGCCGGAGGCCAGCGTCGTGATCAAGTTCGACAAGGTTCCGACGAGCACGACGTCGGTGGGCACCAGCTTCTCTGCCGCGCCGCTGACCGCCGAGATCGCGAAATCAGCGACGATCACGAAACCCGTGACGAGCACCATGAGAAATGCCATCAAGCGACGTCGAATCGAGTTGCGGAATCCGGACACCACCGGCACATTCCAGATGGTGTTGACGGCATCGACGAGGGCCATGAACACGAGCGACGACGCGAACAGCAGGGACCCGATCCCCAGGATCCCCAACGTGGACTGGTTGGAGCGGCGGGACAGTTCGTCGACGATCGACTGCCCCGCCGATTCGGGGGCCGCCATCCCGAACTGTGCAAGACGATCCGACAGGAACGATTGGATGTCGACGGCACCGAAGAGCGGTTCTGCCAGGGCAGCGGTGAGGGCGAGGAACGGTACGAATGTGAACAACACGTAGTAGGCGAGGCCGGCTCCGAGCCGCAACGTACGGTCTTCGCGCCACGCGGCGTAGGTCTCGATGATGACATCGCGAACCGGTCGTGTTCGGTCGACCAGTTGCGACATCGTGTTCCGGTTGTTCATGCTCCGCCCCTGTCACCGGGGGCCGGCGCCGACCGTACCGATTCGGTCAAGCGGCCGGCCTCTCGCTCGCCGCCGGCTGCCAAGGCCAGCGATTCTCGGTCTCGAGCACCAGTGACCAGACGAGAAAGGTTCGCACCACGACCAACAGTCCCAGCGCAGCGACGTTGACGAGGGTCGGTTCGAGCGTGACGGTCCTGATGACATCAGCGGCGATCAGCAGATCCAGGCCGATCAGGAGCCCTCGGGAGAGCTGACGCTTGAACCCGTCGAGCGCGTCCTCCGGCGATCTGCGGACAGCGAGCCGGATGGCGGTCACGAAGGCGACAACGATGCCGATCGTGATGACGCAGATCGCTGCGATCTCGATCATTTCCGAGACGTCCTTTGCCAACGTCCAGTCGCGGATCTCAGTACTGACCACGTCGCCTCCTCGGACCGCCATTCGATTGGTGACTGAGCGGTCGCCGATCGACGCGATGGTGGATCGTGATCGACGATCGGCTCGCACGCGGTTGGCCCAGGGCGCCGAGCGTAGCAAGCTTGGCCCGTCCACTGCCGGGCCTGAGCGCGATCGGCTGCGGCGACAGAGCGATCATTCGGCGCGAGTTGATGGCTTGTACATCGAGACCAGCCTGGCGACGAGGGTCGCGAGGAAGACCTGCCCAGTCATCGCTTCGACCGCGGTGAGGCGCTGCACGAACTCATCGATCGGGGTGATGTCCCCGAACCCCAGCGTGGTCAGGACGACGAACGAATAGTACGCCGGGAACCCTGCTTCGGCGGGCTGGAAGAGCGGTCCCTCGACGAAGCCTCCAACAGCGAGGTAGACCCAGGCGAACACGAGACCGACGAGGAAGTAGGCAGCGATGGCCCCGAGGATCGTGGGCAATTCGACCTCTTCGTGAGCCAGGACCCGCTGAACCACGGCGAGGAGCACCGCTCCGAGAACGATCACCTGGGCGAGCGCTCCGATTCCGGCCTGGAAGGAGGTCTGGGGGAACGAGCCCAAGAGCACCGTGCCGAGCACGCCGATGGTGATCAGGATGCCGATTCGGGTTCGTTTGTTCCACAGCTCGGTGGCAGCGAAGCCGGCCAGCAACGCGGCGATGTTCAACGATGCGCCCACCACCCGGTACCAGCCCGAAGAGCTGACACCCGACAGTAGGAACGAGGCGAGCAGGAAGACCAGCAACGTGCCGAATCGGTCGGGTCCGACGACTGGCTTCCAGGTCCGGCCCACCCCAGTACGTTAGACCGTCCCGCCCAGGTGGTCCTCACGGTTGTCGTCGGCGCGCATGGTGACCCACAGCGGCCGATGGTCGCTGGCCGTGCACCCGCTCACGACACCGGTGGCCAGGGGTTCGAGACCTCGAGCGAAGATGTGGTCGAGGGCGAACTCCTGACCGGTGCGCCGCAGTGTCGTGCCGGCGCCGGTCGAGATCCGTTTCGCCCCGACCGCCTCCATGCGTTCGGTCAGGGCGGCGATCCCGCGTCGGGACACGGTGTTGAAGTCACCGCCGACGACGGCTCGATCGACCGACGGCCCGGCGATCGCTGCGGCGATCTGGTCGAACTGTCTGAGTCGCTTGGCCGAGCTCATCGACGGCACCTCGGTGTGGACGCTCCCAGTGCGAATCGCCAGGCTCCCGACCGTCACCTCGCTGAGGGTCAACACGCGGGATTGGCCGCGAACGCTGGCCTTGTAAGGAAGTCGTATCACTTCGGGCTCGCCGAGCGGCCAGGGCGACAACACGGCGTTTCCGAAGTTCCTTCCTGTCTGCTGGTGCACACCAGGTGCGGCGTAGACGAAGTTCAGCGAGAGCTGTTCTGCCAGCCGTGCGGTGCCGTCCTCGTCCAGTTCCTGGACCAGGACGATGTCGGCGTCGCGAAGGTGAGGGTTGGCGGCGAGTTCGAGGGCAGCCGCGTCGATCTCGACGCCGAACTGGATGTTCCACGAGACGACTCGGAGTGTCCCCGCCGAGCGCGGGGCGTCGGGGGCGTACTGCCCGTGGTGGACGACGAGATCCGGTATGTCCGTCATCGGCCATCCTCGTGCGACAGCCGAGGCGCCGCCGATGGCCCCGTGAGCTGGCGTCTGGCTCGATCACCGGGGCGCGTCAACTGCTGGCGCTTCCCGGGTGCTCGAGCGGGCACGCTCGCTGCGGCTGGTCAGCCGGCGAGGAGCTTGGCCTTGGCGGCCGCGAACTCTGCGTCGTCGAGCACGCCGGCTGCCTTGAGATCGGCGAGCTGCGACAGCTTGGCCAGCAGATCGTCGCCACCGGCCGGCGCGGCCGCTGGTGCGGCCACAGGAGCAGGAGCAGGAGCGGGTGCAGCCTGTTGGGCCTGCATCGCCTGCATCTGGGCCTGCATCTCGGCCAGCTGGGCCTGCGACTCGAACGCAGCCTGTTGGGCGGCCTGCTGCTGGTTGGCGGCTTGCGCCTTGGCCTGTTGTGAGCGGTTCATGGCACCGACGGTCGCCGATGCGGTGCCGGCCACCACAGCCGTGCGGGCCATCGTGCCCACCAATCCTGGTCGTCCCATTCTTCCACGTGGCATGTCTGTTCCTCCTCGAATCGTTCAGTTGATGGGTCGTGTCACTCTGCGGCGGCGAGTTCGTTGAGGAGCTCTTCGACGACCAGACCTGGAACACGGAAGTTGGCGGCCAACATGCCGCCCGAGTCGATGATCGCATCACGGAACGGCTTGCTCCACGTGTGCTCGAAGACGAGGATCGCTGCCGAGCTGTCGGGCTCGAGGCCCTCTGCGAGCTCCATCACGTCCTCGTCGGAGATCAGGGATTCGATCTGGTTCAAGAGGTTGGCAAGACGGGTTGCGTCTGCGTTCGCGCCGTCCTCGTCGAATTCGACGAAGGTCACCTCTCCATCGGCGTCCTTCTGCAGGAACAATCCATCGACGACGCTGATGATGTCGTTGTCGATCAGTCGTTCGAGTTCGGGGATGATCTCCCCGTTGAACTGGTTGCCGGGAAACCCGACGACGAGCACTTCGATCGGTCCGAGCGCCATGATGAACCTCCAGGTAGAACCGTGAGTAGACGTAGTTGCACGGACGCTCGTTCAGAGTTTCCGTTCCGTGCAGACGCTAGCGGCTGCACGGGCGCTCCACATGATCGACCTGACCGAAATCTCAGGCCTCGCGTGGGTCGTCGAGGCCTTGGCCGATCCAGAACTGTGGCTAATGTCGCTGTGTGCGTCGATCGGGCACTCGCAGGCCGATCGGGCGAAAGGGGCGATCAGTGACATCTGAGTCGACACGGAAGCCGTCGTCGGCTGTTCGTGCCCGTGCAAGTTCCGGATTGCTGCGTTCGAGGTGGCGCCGTCGTGCCGCGACCATCATCGCGACTGCGGTCGCCAGCGTCGGTGTACTCGGCGTGGTCGTCAGCCCGGTGAGGGCAGACGAGCCTGCCCAACAGCCCACCTCCGACGATCCGGCACAGCAACTGGTCGAGCGCTTCGCCCCGATCATCATGTTGAAGCAGCAAGCCGACGCCTGTGATCCTGACGGCGAGTCGTACCGTCCGGGTCCGGTCGACATCGTGCTCGACAACCCCGAGGTCGCGTTGCGCCAGGTCGGACGCGACGACATCGTCGTGAAGCGAGCCCCGGGCGCAGCCGATCTGTTCGAACTCGGCGAAGGGTTCTTCCTCGACTTTCCAGGTAGCTCGTTGACGCCCGGCTGCATCTACGAGAAAGACTTCTGGAAGTTCACGGGCGATCGTCCATCGACGGTCTACGCACACATCGTCCAGCAACCCGACGTGCCCGACAAACTCGTCGTCCAGTACTGGTTCTACTGGTACTACAACGACTGGAACAACAAGCACGAGAGCGACTGGGAGGGCATCTCGCTGCTGTTCGACGCGTCATCGGTCGAAGAGGCACTCGCCTCCGCGCCGGTCGAGGTCGGCTACTCGCAACACGAAGGTGGCGAGAGCGCCGACTGGGATGCCGCGAAGCTCGAGCGAGAGGGTGATCACCCGGTCGTGTACCCGTCGGCAGGGTCGCACGCGAGCTACTACGGTTCGGCGTTCTATCTGGGCCGGGGTGCTGCCGAAGGCTTCGGCTGCGACAACACCACAGGCCCGTCGACTCGGCTTGCACCCGAGGTCGTGCTCTTGCCCGATTCGGTCGACGACCCGGCCGATCCGTTGGCCTGGCTGTCGTACACCGGGCGTTGGGGCGAACGTCAGAACGGTGCGTTCAACGGCCCGACAGGCCCCGCCGTCAAAGAACGTTGGCTCGAACCGCTGCCCTGGTTCGACGAACTGCGTCCGTCGAGCGTCGTCATTCCTGCCAGCAACTCAGACGGTGCTTCGGTGATCTCGTCGTTCTGCGGGCTGGTCGAACGCGGATCGCGCACACTGATCACAGCGACCGTCACGCCTGCCCGTCTCGTCGTCGCCTTGCTCGTCATCGTGCTGTTCACCCGATTTCTCATCGGCCGCACGGATTGGACGCGGGTCGAGCCGGAACCTCTCCGTCGGCGACGCCGGGCCGGCCAGATCATCCGCGCAGCTGCGACCACCTATCGAGGCGCGCCGCTCGTGTTCGTTGCGATCGGTCTGCTCTACATCCCCGCGGCCGTCCTCGCCGCAGTGATCGCCGCGCTCGGCCGATTCGTGCCGGTGTTGGGAGATCTGATGGCGCTCGCCCGGCCGTCGCATGGCACCAACCTGTTCCTGGCGGCATTGGCGGGCAGCTTCGTCAACCTCGCCACGTATGTCATCGTCAACGCGATCGTTGCGGACTACCAACGCAACGGAGAGAGCGGGTTGGCGGCCGTGATGGCCGCCGCTCGCCGGACCTGGGATCGTGGCGACGCCCTACTCGGAGCGTTCGCCCGGGCGTATGCGACCGTGGTGGTGCTGATCATCACCGTGATCGGGATCCCGTGGGGCATCCGCCAGCTCGTCAGGTACCAGTTCGTGCCTCACGTGATCGCCCACGAGGATGCAGATGCGGCCGGGTCTCTGCGGCGCAGTACCGAACTCGTACGCGGACGTTGGTTCCACACGGCATTCGTGGCGTCAGCGCTCAACACGATCGTGCTCGTCGCGGCAACCTTGTTGTCGCTGCTCTTGCTCGTTCTCGCCACAGCGGTCCCGCTCTGGCTGTTCTCGGGCCTGGTCACGTTGGTGTACGTCGTGGTGGTGCCGCTGGCCGCGATCGCCATGAATCTGTTGTACGGCGACGCCGTCGCCGCCAGCGAGGGTGCGCCTCGCGCCGAACTCGTGCCGGTCGACTGACATCCCAGTAGCGCTCCTGCGGCGAACGCGACCGGAGTGACGCTGAATCCGTCGGTGTAACAACACATGGGTACCCGAGCGCGAGGTCCTGTCGAACCTCGCACTCGGGTACCCATGTCACCTTCGGATGTCGACGCCGCAGTGGCGTCACTCCCAGGACGAGTACTGGTGGGCCCTCAGTCGTTCAGGACCTCGTCGGCTTCGGCAACGGCGTCGTCGATGGCCTCGATCAGCTCGTCGATGGCCTCTTCGCGCCGGATCATGGCGATCAGACGGTCGCGCTGCTGGCGACCGGCCTCGGTGCCGAGCAGGTAGCCAACCGCGGCCGCCAAGAGCAGCAGGATCCCGAGTGGAAGTCGTACCTTCATGTGGTCATCTCCTTGATGAAGTCGTCGGTTCTCGCTTCAACCCTACCGAGGTCGACGACAGCCCGACCGGGGTGGCACGCGACGATCCGGCGTACGTCCGGGTCGCCTGGGCGCGTTGATACGGCGGTCGGTATGGACGCCGCCGGCGTGTCGGGTGCCGACTCGTGTGTTGGCTACGAAGCCGGGTTGGCGGGAGGCGCCGGCGCAGCGGTGGCCGACTCGATCGCATCGGCTTGTTCTGCCTTGCTCTCGTCGAGGCGGTCGAGTCGGAACGACAGCCAGTCGATCAGAGAGTGCACCGCGATCGCCACGATCCCGTACACGATCATCGCGAACAGCACCGAGGTCTCGAAGATCGAGGCGACCTGGTTGCCGTTCGTCGCGCCGAGTTCGATCGGGGTGAAGATCCCCCGGAACGGCTCCATCGTGCGATCGAGATTGCGATAGGCCCACTCGGTGAAGTCCGCGGTCGGATTGGCCCCGAACAGGAGCAGGAAGAACCCGATGAACAAGATGATCTCGACCACGAGGATGTAGAAGTAGAGCAGGTAGCTCAGGGCCCGTGCGGCCCACACGACGACCCTCCGGGCCGATAGCACGCCTCCAGCATCAGTTTCCATGTCAGCTCCCTCCAGATCGATGTCCCGACGCCAGGAACCGTAACAGTCCCTCGACCAGGGGGCTCGGACCATCGGGTGGTGGTGCTGGTCGGGCCGACGCGACGTTGAACGAACCGTTTCCCTCCGAATCGTGACGGCAGGGCGCTGACCCCCGCCAGTGGGGGCGCCGTAGGATCGACGTGTTGACCGGATCGTCGCCGACCAGGCGGAGAGGATGATGCAATGGGAACACTGACGAAGCTCGACTCGACCGCTCGCAGGGATCGTCGCCGGATGGTGTTGCCGTGCGCCGTTGCCGGTCTGGCGATCGTCGTCTTGATGGGTGGATGCAGTGAGGACGGCCCGTTGTCCGGCGTGACCCTGCCAGGGGTCTCGGCGCCCGATGGCGGTGGGCAACCGGCCGAAACGAATCCACCCGAACCGGAACCCGGGCCCGAGACGACGCCGGCGCCCGAACCGGAACCGGAACCGGAACCGGAACCGGAGGTTCCTGCAGATTCCGATGGTGGGATCGGGGCCCAGGACATCTTGTTGATCGTGCTGCTCGGCGCTGCGCTCCTGATCTTGTTGGCGATCGTCAAGAAGCTGGCATCGCCACGTTCTCGGCATGCCGCGCCGGTGCCGGTGCCTGCGGCTGCTCAGCCGAGTCGCCTGTCCGACCTCGTCGGTGGGTGCCGGTGGGTACACGACCTCGGTTCGATGGAGTTGCTGCGCACCAGCGATCCGGCTCAACTCGGTCGGGCCTGGCAGGTCACGGGCGCCCGTATCGTCGAACTCGAAGCCTGGGCGGCGTCTCTGGCGATCGAGGCAACCACGACCGAGTCCGTCGTGGCGCTCCGCGAAGTCGGCCGCACCACCGCCGGGTTGAGGACAGCGCTCGAATCCGACGTCACGCTGCGCACCGACCCGGCCATGGCCGATCGCGACGATCTGGTCCGAGCTTCCGCCCAGACGGTTCAACAGCGCCGCATGGACTTGGACGTAGCGTTGGCGAACCCGGCGCTGAGGACTCGTTGATCTCTGGCCACTGACGTCGATTCGGTTTCCGATCACCGGCGACTTCGCGGGCCGGGTCTTCAGCCGGACGATTCGCTCACTCCTCGAAGTTGCCGCGTGGGCGAACGGCCGCGTTAGCGTGCGGGCGTGCTGATTCTTGGAATTCTTCTGTTCGGGATGTCGATCGGCGCGATCGCCCAGTTCCTGCTCGGACGAGCCGGGCGAGGCGTCGATTGGGGTATGGCCCTGGTCGCCGGCTTCGGCGGGTCGTTCGTGGGTGGTCTGTTGATCAGCCTGATCGCCGGCGACGGCCTCAAACTGCGTCCCAGTGGCCTGATCGGTTCCATCGTCGGCGCGGTGGTCGTAACTGCGATATGGGCACGTTTCGGCAAGCCTCGCGGCTCGGCAGGTCGTCAACACAAGTGACCCAGCCACGGGCCACCACGACAGGGTCGGGCTCGCTCGACACCTTGTGCCCGGATGTCGGCAGCCGTGGCTGACGAGCGGTTCGTTTCACATCGGTGGTCGAACCAGTCGACCTTGTATCGCTGGGGTCGTGCGAGTTGGCTCGCGATCGGGATCATCGCGCTCGCCGCCATCGTGTACTCGGCGCTGGCAACCCTGACCGGCCTCGTCGTCCCGCTCGTGATCGCCACGGTCGTCGGGATGCTGGCGACCCCCGCCGTCGATTGGCTCGAGCGGTACAGGGTGCCCCGGATGGCCGGTGCCGCGCTGGTGATGCTCGGTCTCATGGCCGCGATCCTCGGCTCCATCGCGCTCGCCGTGAAAGGCGTCCTCGATCAGGGCGATGAGGTCAGTCGCATGCTGACCGCCGGCGTCGATCACGTCGACACGTGGCTCGAGAGCCTGCAGATCGACATCGGTGTCGCGGACGACCGGGTTGGTGAGGCCAAGCAGTTCGGTATCGATCTGATCCCGGGACTCGCGTCATGGTTCACGAGTGTCTTCTCCAGCGCGCTTGCCTTCCTCGGCGGAGCCTTCCTCGGGTTGTTCCTGCTCTACTTCATCCTGACCGACTGGGAGCGGCTTCGTCGTTGGGTGGGCAGCCACCTCGGCGTCGACACCGAGCTCGGCGAGGGAATCGTCGAGGACGCCACCTCGGTCATCCGGCAGGGGTTCGCGGTCCTGTCGCTCACCAGTGTCGTTACCGCCGTGCTGATCGGCATCACCATGACGCTGCTGGGCCTACCGCTCGCCTTCACGGTGGCGCTGGTGACCTTCGTGACTTCGTATGTGCCCTATCTCGGTGCGATCGTGTCTGCCACGTTCGCGTGCCTGGTCGCACTGGGGACCGGCGATACCACCAAGGCACTGATACTTCTGGTCGTGATCCTCGTGGTGCAGAACGGCGTGCAGACCGTCATGACGGCGAAATTGACCAGCGACAAACTGTCGCTTCACCCGATGGTCAGTCTGATGTCGACCATCGTCGGTGCCTCGCTGGCCGGGTTTCTCGGGGCCACACTGTCGTCACCGGTGCTGGCGATGATGATCCGGATCACCAAACGTGTCCAACAGCATCGGCCCCGGTCCGTCGAGGTGCCACCGTCCACACCGTGAGTTCACGGC
>JAHEDX010000171.1 GCA_024641005.1 Acidimicrobiaceae bacterium | reverse complement strand
TGGCTGTCGAGTTGGCGTCGGCACATTGAGGCGTTCGGCATGGTGAGCCGACATTCGGGATCGGGCGTGCCGGCATTCGTCCGCTCGATGGTGCTCCTCGGGCTGCTGACGCTCGGAGTCCCGTGGGCTCTCGTGACGCTGTCGCGTTCGAGGTTCGGCGGCGGCAGTCCACTGCACGGAGTATCCGCCCTGCCCGACTGGCGCGCGGATCGAATCGAGCAGGCACTCACCGGTCCGCTCTCAGACCGGGCAGTTGCCGACCTCGTGATCCGTCTGTCGCTCGTCGTGGCGTGGTGCGCGGTAATGGTGGTGACGTTGACGGTCGTTGCTGAGATCGTTCACATGGTGCGCCACAACGGCATGACCCTGCCGGATATCCGTGGCCTCTCGGCTCCACAGTCGACGGCCCGCGTGATCGCGTCGGGATTGCTGGTGGTGATGCCGATGTTCACGACCTCGTCGCCGACCTTCGCACGTGACGGCGTTCAGCTCGTACCGCTGCGGCGACCGACCTCGACGATCGCGTCCGTCGACGCGGCCTGGCGACCCTTCGATCCAGGAGGTGGTCGGGGCCCGGCCGGGTCCGGCCCAGGCCGACAGACGGAGCCCAGCCCTGCGCCGTCGCCGACGAGCGATGCTGCATCTCGGGATTCGACCTCTCGATCGGATCGGTACACCGTGCGTGCCGGCGACTCGATCTATGGCATTGCGCAACGACTGGTCGGGCCGGATGCCCGAGCGGTCGCAGATTTCGCGCAGCGGGTGGTCGAGCTCAACCTCGGCAACCAGATGCGGGATGGTCGGCGCTTCACCAATGCGGCATTCATCGATGTGGGATGGGAGCTGCTGCTTCCACAGCATGATGTCGAGGCCGACCCGCAGCGCGACGAGTTCGATGCACACCTGGTCGAGCAGGGGGAGTCGCTGTGGTCGATCGCCGAGGACGAGTTGGGAGACGGTGCCCGCTGGCGCGGGATCTTCGAGGCGAACGAGGGCCGGACGTTCGACGATGGTCACCAACTCGTCGACCCCGATCTGATTCGGCCGGGTTGGACGCTCGACCTGCCGACCGGTCAGATCGACCAGGCCGACCAGATCGAACAGACCGGTCAGATCGAACAGGCCGAACAGGCCGGTCAGATCGACCAGGCCGACCAGGCCGACCAGATCGACCAGTTGGTTCGGCCACGACCGGTCGTCGATCTCGCGACGGCGGAGGCTGAGCGCGCGCTACCCGACAATGTGTGGCGATCGAGGCCGGCACTCGCATCCGACCTGAGCCCTCACAGCGGCGTCGGTTCCGGATCGGCGATCTCTGAACCCGCCGACTCTCACACGTCGACGGTGGCCGCCCGGCCCGAACCACAAGTGACGTCGATCGCACCGCAGGATGTGCTCGATTCGGACCCGGAACGAACGGTCGATCCAGGATTCGAGACCGATTCACCCGCGCTGGTCGACTTCGGTCGGGCCGCGATGCTGTCGGCTGGCGTCCTGTCGTTGCTCGCCGTTCGCCGACGGAGTCAGCTACGGCGCGCTCGGCCCCGTGCCCGGCTGCCCGAACGAAGGCCCGGTCATGTAGCGACCGAGCGGGCGCTGCGGTCGATCGATCCTGGTGTTCCCTTCGCTCGTGTCGATGCTGCGATCCGATCGCTGGCCCATGCCCTCGTCGAGCAAGGCGAGCGGGTCATGGCTGTGTTCGTCGAAGCGGAGGGTGACCTCGAGCTGCGTCTGTCCGGTCCGGCCGAGCTGCCTTGGCCGTGGACGGGTGGCGAGGACGCATGGCGGCTCGCCGGCACGACACCCCTCGAACTGCTCGCCCACGACGCCGTTCGGGTTGCAACGCCGTGCCCGACGATGGTTCAACTCGGCCGCGATCACCAGGATCGCGATGTGTACGTCGACCTCGAGGCGTGGGAGGCGATCCAGGTGGAAGGCCCTGCCGATCAGGCCGACGCGATCGTCGCAGCGGTGGCTGCCACGCTCGCCGGATCGGAGCGAGCCGAGGTGACGAACCTGATCGGTGTCGACGTCCCCGACGGGGCGTTCCTGGGCCACCGCCTGCACGTGAGTATGCCCGATGCAAGTGCCGCGGTCGATGCGGCACGAGAGGTGCTCGGTACGACGATCTCCGAACAACGGTCCACCTTCGAGCTGCGCACCCGAGCGAGTTCGAGCGAGGTGTGGGAGCCGGCGGTCGTCTTCGCGGGCTCGGCTGCCGGAGCTGTGGTGCTGCCACGTGAACGAACCGGGATGGCGGTGTTCTCCGCCTCACCGGTCGTCGGGCAGGTGAGCCGGCTCGTTGCCGTCGGTGATGTCTGGGAGTTCGAGCCCTTGCATCTGCAGATGGTCCCGGTCGGTCTGTCGGTCGATGACATCGCGGCGTTGGCCGACCTCGTGGACGTGGCCGACCCGGAGGCCCACGCGGTGACCCTGAGCCTGCCGGATGGGGACGACACCCTGATCGGCGCCGAGGACCGTCTCGACAACGCAGCAGATCTGGCCTTCTCGGACGTCGAGACGCTGTTCCCGACCGTGCCGGCCGATGTGGTTCCCGTCGTGACGATCGCGAGCATGACCGATGCCGATGCCGATGCCGATGCCGATGCCGATGCCGATGCCGATGTCGATGCCGATGCCGATGCCGAGGAGGTGGCGCCCTCGTCCGACGCGTGGCCGTTGATGGTGCGTCTGCTCGGTCCCGTCGAGGTGATCTCGTCGGCCGGCGAGTCGGT
>JAHEDX010000041.1 GCA_024641005.1 Acidimicrobiaceae bacterium | reverse complement strand
GACTTGATCGCTGTCGGCGGCGCGATCGACGACGGAGACGACGACTGATGCCGGTCGATCCCAACGCTCTCGCAACCTGGGCGAACGCGATCACGGTCGGTCGCCTGTTGCTGTCGCCGATCATGTTCCTGGTGATCCCCGACCACAACCGCGGGTCGTGGCTCGCTTTCTTGTTGTGGTTCGTGCTGTGCGTCAGCGACGGCATCGACGGATATCTGGCTCGCCGTCATGGCTCGACGGCGTCGGGTGCGTTTCTCGATCCGTTGGCAGACAAAGTCCTGGTGCTCGGGGCGATGTTCACGCTCGTGGCGAGAGATGTGTTCTGGTTGCTGCCCGTGGCGCTCATCGCGTCGCGCGAATTCGTCATCAGCGTCTACCGAACGTTCGTCGCCTCGAAGGGCGTCAGCATTCCTGCCAGTCGGATGGCCAAGTGGAAGACCGTGTTCCAGCAGCTAGCGGTCGGCTTTGCCCTGTGGCCCTGGTTCGCGGTCGACGGAAAGTGGATCTGGGTGACGCTGTTGTGGATCGCGGTCGGGCTGTCCCTGATCAGTGGCGCCCAGTATCTCTGGTACTCGCGAGTGACCGAGAAGGCCCTCGCCGGATCCGGAGCTACCTGACCGGTGCGCTGCGACGTTCTCGCCGTGGGAACCGAGCTGCTGCTCGGACAGATCGTCGACAGCAACTCGGCGTGGATGGGCGAGCAGCTGGCTGCTCATGGCATCGATTCGTTGGTGCAGGTGAAGGTCGGTGACAACGTCGGTCGTATCACAGCGATGCTGCGTCGGATGATCGCCGAGTCCGACGCGGTGATCGTGTGCGGCGGGCTCGGACCCACGCACGACGATCTCACGCGCGAGGCGATCGCGGCGGTGATGGGCGTCGAGCTGGTCGTCGACGAAGGGGTCGCCGACGCGATCCGTGAACTGTTCGCGTCTCGCGGGCGGCGGATGCCCGAGAACAATCTGCGGCAGGCACTCGTCCCTACCGGCGCTGCCGTCATCGCTCAGACCCGTGGCACCGCGCCGGGGCTGATCTGCCCCGTGAGCGTCGACGGTGTCGACAAGGTGGTGTTCGCGGTGCCCGGCGTGCCTCACGAGATGTTCGACATGTTCGAACGCGGGATCCTGCCCGAGCTCAAGCGACGCTCTGGTGACGCGTCGGTGATCTCCAGTCGCACACTGCTGACCTGGGGCGAGAGTGAGAGCGGGCTCAACGAGCGGCTCGATGACGTGATCGCAGAGCTCGAGCTGGCGGGCAGTCCGACCTTGGCGTTCCTTGCCAGTGGATGGAACGGGCTCAAGGTCCGACTCACCGCGAAAGCCGCGACCCTCGACGACTGCAACTCGTTGCTCGATGTCTGGGATGCAAGGGTTCGATCCGAACTGGGCCATCTCGTGTTCGGTTCGGATGGCGAGTCGATGGAGTCGGTCGTGCTCGACCTGCTGCGATCCAAGGGTTGGTCGCTCGGCCTCGCCGAGTCGGTCACGGGTGGCCTGGTCGGCGCACGGATCACCGGGGTTCCGGGCTCGAGCGAGGTGTTCCGCGGCTCGATCGTGTCGTATGCCTCCGAGGTCAAACGGTCGGTGCTCGGAGTGTCGGATGGCCCGGTCGTCACCGAGTCGGCAGCGATCGAGATGGCGCGCGGTGCTCGTCGCGTGCTCGGATCCGATGTCGCTCTGGCGCTGACCGGTGTGGCCGGACCTGCCGAACAGGACGGGATGCCTCCTGGCACGCTGTGCGTCGCGCTGGTCTGGCCCGACGGCGAGCTGAGCCGCACGTTGCGCCTGCCGGGGCTGCGTGAACAGATGCGCCAGTTCTCGGTGATCTCGTCGCTCGACCTGCTGCGTCGCACGATCGGGTGAGCCCAACGGCGCGGAGTTGGCCGCTACGGTTGCCGCTGTGAGTGACCCCTTCCCGCCCGTGGGTGGCCCGTCGCCGCAATCAGGATCCAGCGGGCGCCCCGAGTTCCTCGAGCCGAAGTACTTGATCGCGCTGGGTATCGGAGCGGTGCTGGTTCTGATCGCCGGTGTCATCGCCGTCGCGAAGGGTGGCGGTGACCAGACACCTATTGCGGCCCCGTTCACCACCTCGGTCACGTCCACCACCAGGGTGCTGACGACCTCTCCGATCCCGCTCCCGTCGACGACGACCACCAGCACGAGTACCTCGACGACGACGTCGACCAGCACCACGACCACGTCGACGACCCCGTCGGCGCCCGCCGTGGCGGATGCCGGCGACGACCTGGCCGTCGACGCCGGGGGAGCGGTGACCCTGACGGCGTTCGATCTGAGCGATGTGAACCAGTCGGTGGTGTGGCGTCAGGTCGGTGGCCCCGACGTCACCGACGGAGCGCGTCGACTGGTGGGTCCCCAGGTGACCTTCGACGCCCCCGAGAGCCCGACGACGCTGACTTTCGCGATGACCGTCATCGGGCGCGGAGGCGACGTCGCCACTGACGATCTTCGTATCGACGTATACGAGCAGGCGGACCGGGCGTTGTTCGTCGATGCCATCGATGGATCGAAGTCGGGCGACGGGTCGCTCGACCGCCCCTACCGCGATCTGTCTGCGGCGATCATCGAAGCTGACGCCAGGGGCGACGGCACCGACGTGTACATCCGGACGGTCGATTCCGCGTACAGGGTCGACGCCCAGATTCGAAACGGATCGAGCCTGTACGGAGGTTACGACGCTGATTGGGTGCGGACAGGCGACCGTCGGGCCCAGTTGCGCGGACGTCTCAGCTTCGTGGGCAACCGACCGATCGTCGTCGCCTCGATCGATCTGCGGGGTGACAGCGATGCCGGGTCCGTGCTGGACATTTCGGGCGCGGACTCGGCCCGTCTCGAGGATTCGATCGTCCGCGCCGGTGACTCCACGACGGACGCGAACATCGCTGTGCACATCCAGGGTGTGGGTTCGGTCGCGATCGTCCGGAGCGAGATCTATGGGGCGAGCGCCGGAGCAGGGGCCAACGCCGTCCCACTGGCGACTCCGGACCCGCCGATCGTCGCCGGCGTGAAGGGCAACGATGCGTCGGGACGAACCGGAGGTGCCCAACTGTCGGGCGCCCCGGGCACTCGAGGCGGCGACGGTGGTGCAGGACTCGCCGATGGAAATGATGGCGGCTCAGGTGCGTCAGGTGGTACCGACGGCGAGGACGGGTCTGCCGGAGCGGGCGGTGTCGGAGGCCTTCCCGGCGAGAGTGGCGCGGGTGGCGTGGGCCTCGGTGTCGATCGACTGACGGGAGCGAATGGGTTGCCGGGCGCGCCGGGTGGATCCGGCCAGTCCGGTGGCGGTGGTGGCGGCGGCGCCGGTCTGATCTTGCTCGACGGTGGTGGTGGCGGTGGTGGTGGTGGCGGCGGCCAGGGTGGCCCGGCCGGTGAAGGTGGTGGCGGCGGGCATGCTTCGATCGCCCTCCTCGTCTCCGATGTCGCTCGACTCGAACTGAACGACTCGATCGTGCAGGGTGGCGCGGCCGGCCAGGGTGGCCTCGGTGGTAACCCGCTCAACGGGTCACAGGGCGGCGAGGGTGGCCGGGGCGCTCCGGGGGTGTCGACCTTCCTCGATACCGCCGGCTCGGGCGGCAATGGTGGCGGCGGTGGCGCCGGCGGCCAGGGCGGCTGGGGTGGCGGTGGCGCCGGCGGCCCGTCGATCGGTCTGCTCACGGTCGATGTCGGCACGGCTGTGGTGTCCGCCTCGACCATCCGCGCCGGTCAGGGCGGCAATGGTGGGGCAGGCGGGTTGGCGTCTGCCGGTGGCGATCCCGGCGAAGACGGTGGTGCCCGGGGCGTGGGGCTCGGCCCCGCCAGGGGGACGGTTGCAGCCCAGTCGTCGGGTGGGGACTCGATCGGCTGGCGTGACGATGGCACCGCGAATCGCAAGATCTCAGGATCCACGATTCGAGCCGGTGTCCCCGGTGCGGCAGGTGGCGCGGGTGGTCCGGCCGGCAAGGCGCTCGACTCAGCGTTCTGAGCAACCCGGTTCACCCGAACACCACAGGTATTCTGTTCAGGCCCCCGTAGCTCAGCTGGATAGAGCATCGGCCTTCTAATCCGAAGTGCGCAGGTTCGAATCCTGTCGGGGGCGCTGTAGCCTGGAAATACTGTTTCCGGGGTCCCGGGCACTAGTCACGGCGAGAGGTATTGCGTGAACTTCAAGAAGGGCGAAACCGTCATCTACCCCCAGCACGGCGCATGCGTCGTCAAGGGCACGAAGAAGATGGAGGCGTTCGGCGAGAAGAAGGAATATCTCGTCCTCGAAACCGTCATCAGCGAGATGGTTCTGAAGGTGCCCGTCGACATGGCCGAGGAGGTCGGTGTGCGACCGCCGGTCAGCGCAGACGAACTCGAGGACCTCGTCGCCGTGCTCGCCAAGCCGGATCCGCGTGTGCCCTCCAACTGGAGCCGCCGGTTCAAGAACCACCAGGAGAAGCTGAAGAGCGGCGATGTGTACCAGGTCGCCGAGGTGGTTCGGAACCTCGCCGCCCGTAATCGCGATGCCTCGCTCTCTGCCGCCGAGCGCACCATGTACGAGCGTGCTCGGGTCAACTTGATCAGCGAGATCTCGCCGGCTCTGAAGGTGTCGTCGGAGGAGGCCGAGGCGTATCTCGACGATGCGCTCGCCAAGGGCGTGTTGAAGCCCGAGAAGGCCGAGAAGACCACCGCCAAGAAGTAGCCAGCCACAAGGTGCTCGACGCGTTTGCTGAGCGGTGATGGGTTGTGGGCTCCCACCCACTCCGAGCGTTCGAATCATCGTGATGTTCGACGTTGCGTGAAGTTGTGTCGATCCTTGGTCAAGATGCGGTGAGATCCCAACACCTCGCCTCAACTGCGACGTGTACCGGTCGATGGATACGTCGATGGATGGGGCAACGCCTTCGTGGTTTCACACGCGTCTTGCCAATTGGCGTGCCGGTGTGCTCGGAGCACTGGTGTTGTTGTGTGGGCTCGCCCTCGACCTCACGGTGCTCGGAGCGAACCCTGCGGTGAATGTGTCGGCGGAGGCGCCGACACCCCAGGCCCAGGTTGCTGCGCCGGCCGATGCACCCGTCGTGTCGGCCGAGTCAGTACCGACCTCGGTAGCGATCGACCTGCCGCCGTCATCCGACCCCACCGTCGCGACAGAGCCCGCCACCGACGTCACACTCGGTTCAGGGGCAGCAGCACCGCAGGCTGGTCCTGGTTCGCCTGGTGCTCCCGCCTTCGCCGCCGCTCCGGCAGCCCAGACGGTCACGGCCGCACCGACTGCCGCAGCGCCGCCTCAGACGACGCAAGCCCCATCGGGGGCCAAGGCGCCCGT
The DNA here is from genome assembly GCA_024641005.1 of Acidimicrobiaceae bacterium. Classification (GTDB taxonomy): domain Bacteria; phylum Actinomycetota; class Acidimicrobiia; order Acidimicrobiales; family Ilumatobacteraceae; genus Ilumatobacter. Next base: position 28,542 of record JAHEDX010000041.1, on the reverse strand, counting down.
GACGACAGCCCCGAAAGCTCCCAGCAACCCGGCCCCGGCTACCGCGCCGCAGACAACATCTCCGGCAACCACTGCGGCCCCGGCAACCACTGCGGCCCCGGCAACCACTGCGGCCCCGGCCGCCTTGGTCGAATATCTCGACTACGCAGTCAGCGGAGGCGTCGGCAGCGTCGTGCTCGCTCGACAGGGCAACAGCATCAGCCTCTACAGCTTCTCTCCCAACAGCGGGTGGGTCTACGAGGTCGAGAGCAACGGGCCCAGCACGGTGAAGTTGAAGTTCTTCAACGTGCAGACCAAACAGGATCACGAATGGAAAGCATCAGTCGAGGGCGGACGAATCCAGGTGGAGAACTGAGGAGCGTTCGATGTCGCAACTGACCCCCGAGGAACGGATCGCCCGTCTGCGTGCGCAACGCGGTCAGGCGCCGGCCACACCGGCGACGCCGTCGGCGCCCGCCGCGATGTCGGCACTGCCACCACCGTCTGCCGCCGGCCTCGTGCCCGGTGTGGCTCCGAGCACCATGCCAGCGACGCCGCAGGTGATTAGCGGGGCGGTCCCGGGCGTCGTCGAGGCGACGCCGGCGCCGGCGAGCGTCTCGTTCATCGCCCGACTGAACGACAAGCTGGTCAACCACACACCTCGTCCTCACCCGGCCCGTCGCGCCCGACGCGCCACCGGCATCGCCGCGGGTGTCGGATTCCTGGCCATGCTCCCGCTCATGGGGCCGCTCACCGCATCCGCGCAGGCCGACGACCAGCCCGACGCTGATCCCGACCCGACTGACGCTGCGCTCGCCGCCACCACCGTTCCGGCCGCTGTCGAAACCAGTGTGGTTCCGACCGATAGCACCACGACGCTCGCGCCGTCGGACAGTTCGCTTCCTGTCGACAGCACGCCCGACAGCAGCGTTCCAGTGGATGACCCGACTGCAACGTCCGCGCCCGCAAACCTCGACGCTGCAGGTCAACCCGCTCCTACGGTCTCGCCACAGCCCAGTGGTGGCCAGACCGCGACCGCCCCCGCGGCCCCTGCAGCTCCGGCGGCCGCTCCGGCTCCTGCTCCGGCGGCCGCTCCCGCACCCACGCCAGCGCCGGCTCCGGCCGCTACGCCGGCTCCGGCTCCGGCTCCGGCTCCGGCGCCCACTCCCGCTCCCGCTCCGGCCCCGGCAACGACGGTCGCTCCTGCGCCTCCGCCGCCACCACCGACCACCGCTCCACCTCCACCCCCACCCCCGCCGCCGCCTCCGCCGACGACTGCCCCCAGCGGCGCCTGAGCCATGGCGACCGCTGCCATCTGGCCGGCTCCCGCCCAAGTCCGGCCATACGCAATGCGGGAGTTCCGGGCGATGGCGAGCCCCTGTCGCATCGTCACCGACAACGACGAACTCGCGAGTGCGGGCGAACGGCTCGTGCATCTGCTCGAGCGGCGGTGGAGCCGGTTCTTGCCGGACAGCGAGGTCAACGCCGTCAACGACGCGTCGGGCCATCTCGTCCTCGTCTCCGATCACACGGCGCGCCTGTTCGAGCGTGCCGAGTTCGCCCGGGTGGCGACCAGCGGGCGTTTCAACCCGCTGATGCTCGATCGGCTGGAGCAGCTCGGCTACGGCCCCGATGCGGTGGCGCCCGATGCTGATCTCGGTGGCCCGCTCACCCTGCGAGCACCGGTCGAGAACCGGTCGATCGAAGTACTGCGGGATGTGGGCGGCGTGCGGCTGCCCACCGGTAGCCGGTTCGATCCGGGCGGGATCGGTAAGGGGCTTGCCGGCGACGTCGTGCTCGAACATCTTCGCGCGCTCGGTGCGTCGACGGTCCAGATCGAACTGGGTGGCGACGTTCGTGTGTGGGGGTCGAACTGGACACCAGGCCCGTGGTCGGTCGACGTTCAGGACCCTCGCGACCGTGTCGGGATCCTCACACGGCTCGAGTTGGCCGAGGGTGCGATTGCGACGAGCAGCGTGCTCGGGCGTAGATGGACGATGGGCGGTCGTCAACTTCATCATCTGATCGATCCGTCGACGGGCCAGCCCAGCGACACCGACGTGGTCTCGGTCACGACCACGTCGTCAGAGTTGTGGTGGGCAGAGGTGGTCGCGAAGGTCGCAGTGCTTGCCGGATCGCATCGTGCACCTTCGGTGATGAGGCAATATGGATGTTCAGGTGTCGTATTCGACCGGGTGGGAAGGCTCCTGTCGGTGGCGGCAATCAACCAGGGCGGAGCAACACAGGAGGCCCTCCGTTGAGTACGCAAGTGTGGTGGTTCGTATCGCGATCCTCAGGCATCATCGCGTGGGCGTTGCTCACGTTGTCGGTGTGTTGGGGGCTGTTCATCTCGACCAAGGCCGTCGCGAAGGCCTCGACTCCGGCATGGCTGCTCGACCTGCACCGGTTCCTCGGTGGCTTCGCAGTGACGTTCACGGCGATCCACCTGTTCGGGTTGTGGGCTGACTCGTACGTCGAGTTCGGTTGGCGAGAGTTGTTCGTGCCGATGGCGACCGAGTGGAAGCCGGGCCCGGTCGCGTGGGGAATCATCGCGCTGTATGTCCTCGTAGCCGTCGAGCTGACATCGTTGGCCATGAAGCACTTGCCCAGGAAGCTGTGGCGAGCGATTCATCATCTCAGCCTGCCGCTGTACACAATGGCGACCTACCACGGGGTGGCAGCCGGCACCGACAAGACCAACCAGGTGTTTCGAATCGCAGCGCTCGCCTCGGTCAACATCGTCGCCTTCTTGGCGATCGTGCTCATCCTCGCGGCTCGGCGAGCTGCGCTCGCGAAGGCCAACGCGGTTCGTCCGGCTCGTGTCGCTGTCGACGTGACCACAGGTTGACCGACGGGCTCTGGCGTACGCCAGAGTGGACCCGAGTCAGCATCGCGCGGCGCATGGGTTGATGGCCGAACGGCCATCAATCGTGCGAGCAGTCCGGTTCGAACGCGTTGTCACGAGCCGCGCGACACCATCTGCAGCGTGCGTCAGGCCCATGACCGTTCGCTCGGTCGAGAAGGTCAGGACGGGTGACAACACAACGGTCGTACCGTACGCGACGCCGCAGCAGTGACCGCGAGGCGGTGTCGGTAGGCGTTCCAGAGATGCGGAGGAGTTCGGGTGCACTCAGTCCGCGCTGGGGTCGCTGCCGATCGTGGTGATCTTCAACTCGCAGTCCTCGCCGGCGCCGGAGAACTGAATCGCTACGTCGCCGTGATCGCGATCTTCGAGGTGGTAGTCGTAACCGTTGGCGGGCACGATGTCGACGACGTCGACCGAATCGGTCGACCTGACGGCTGTCGCGTACCCGCACGGGCTGTCGAACCGTTCGGGCTTGGGCGTCGTCGGCGTGGTCGTGACGGTGGGTGCCACGGTGGTCGGAACGGCCGCTGCGGTCGTGGCGGGCGCAATCGGTGGAGGCCCGGTCTGCGGCCGAGGGGGATCATCGTCGGTTGCCGGGCCGGTGATCTCGAGCCCGTCGTCAGATGGTGATTCGACGTGGGGCGATGCAGCGGGGGGTTCGACGGGAGTGTCATCGGCCGATCGGGTGTGTTGATCATCGGGCGTCGTTGCGCCGGTCGAATCGCCACGCGGTCGAGCGGCCGTCTGCTGATCGGGGTCGACCATGGAGTCGTGATCACTGTCGTGGGCGCCCGGCGTGTCGTCGGAAGTGATGCGGATCGTGTCGGTGCGATCGGTGCGCACGACCTGAGCCGCGGCGGCGAGACCACTGAGTGCGACGGTGATCGCGACCGTGGTTGCCGCCAAGCGGCGCCGGCGCGCACGCCGCATCGCAGGGCGAAGCTGGCTCAACACGGCGTCGGCGGTTCGGTGCTGAGCCCGGCTCGCGCGTTCTCGCACGAGTTCATTGCGGAGTTCGTCGTCAGCGTGCACGCTGCTGCCTCCGGTCGAGATGTTCGCGCAGCCTGGCGTGGGCTTCGCTCAGGTGGAATCGCACGGTGCCCTCTGCGATGTCGAGCACGGTACTGATCTCAGCGACAGCCATATCGTCGAGGTAGTAGAGGGCGGCGACCGCTCGTTGCCGCTCGGGAAGCTTCTCGAGTAGATCGAGCACAGAACTGTGATCGTCGACCTGATGGGGCGACGATGGGATCGGGGGAGCGGCCCGCTCTTCGCGTCGACTGCGCCGCGTGTCTGCCCGGTGCGCATCGCGGCTGATGTTGATGGCGATCCGACGCACCCAAGCGCCGGCATTGTCGTAGCGGCGGATCCTGTTCCATCGGGCGTAGGCCCGGATGAAGGCTTCCTGGGTGGCGTCGTTGGCTCGTTCCGCGTCGCCGCACACGAATCTGACCGACTGGGCGACCGCGTCGTACTGCTCGACGAAGAACGTTTCGAACTCGGCCTCTCGCTCGTCGCCGCGGCGCATCGTCAACCTGAGTGGAGCGATATCGAAGGACAGGACGTCGAGCCACCCGACGCGAACTCCCAACGCATGTTCCACATTGCATACACGTTGCTAGTCAGCTCGCACGTTGGCTTCGTCATCGGATCGTAATATAGATCCGGATCGGCCCTCATCTGGCGTCGGGCGAGTCGCCTACGCGTCCTGCTGGCGCGTTGGTGGTGGCGGGCGACTCGATGTGTGACCTGCGGTGTTCTTCGTGTCGGCGGCGACCTGCGAGAATCCATATATGGCTCGTGTCGCATTTCTCGGTCTCGGTGTGATGGGAGGTCCGATGGCGGGCCACCTGGCCGCCGCTGGTCATTCGGTCACCGTCTACAACCGCACCGCGGCGAAGGCGCTCGAATGGGTGGCCCACCATGGCCACCAGGCATCGCCCACGCCGGCGGAGGCGGTCGAAGGCGCCGAATACGTGATGATGTGCGTCGGCAACGATCACGATGTGCGTGAGGTCGCGCTGGGCGCGCACGGGGCGATCCCGGCGATGGATGCGGGCACGATCCTGGTCGATCACACGACGGCATCCGCAGATGTCGCCCGCGAGCTGGCGGCCGCATGTGCACAACGCGGTATCGGCTTTGTCGATGCTCCGGTCTCGGGCGGTCAAGCAGGAGCGGTCAACGGGCAGCTGACCGTGATGTGTGGTTCGGATGACATCGACACCTTCGGCGCCGCCCGCTCGGTGATCATGGCGTACGCCCGCGAGTGTCGCCGGTTGGGCACTGCGGGCGCGGGGCAGACCACCAAGATGGTCAACCAGATATGCATCGCCGGTCTGCTGCAGGGGCTCGCCGAGGGTGTGGCGTTCGCGCAGAGGGCCGGCCTCGATGTCGACGAGGTCGTCGAGACGATCTCGAAAGGTGCTGCCGGCAGCTGGCAGATGGAGAACCGTGCTCGCACGATGGCGGCGGGCGAGTTCGAGTTCGGCTTCGCTGTCGAGTGGATGCGCAAGGATCTCGGGATCTGCCTCGCCGAGGCCGACCGGCTGGGCGCGCGCCTGCCGGTGACGGCGCTCGTCGATCAGATGTACAAGCAGGTCGTCGAGCGAGGGGGGACGCGATGGGACACCAGTTCGCTCGTTCAACTCTTGCAGCAGCCCTAGCGATCAGTGGCCTCGTCGGGTGCGGGGGAGGTGGCGGCGAGGCCGAGCCCCCGCCGGTCTTGGACAATGCACGCGCCCAACTGGAGTCGGGCGGTGCGACCTCCACGTCGGTCGTCGCCGACACGACCGGTGATGGCTCACCCGGTGGTGCGGCGCCACTGGTGACCGAACTTCCGCTGCCTGATGCCTCCGAGTACGAGGGCTCGAACCGGGTCGTGAACCTGTGGGTGGGCCCGGGTGGTCAGACTCAGCCGGTCGACGTGTGGGGACGCCGCACCTTCACGAACGGTCCGATCCTGCTGGTCGACGACCTCGAGTTCGGTGAGGCGTCAGAATATTTCGCTGCCCCGCCTGGGTACAGCCTGGTTGTCGTGGGTGCTGGTGCGGGTCCGGACGGTGAGGAGCTGGCAGGCGTGTTCAACGCCGGGCCCAGTGATCAGCTGACGATGATCTTCACCAATGACGACCCGGAGGGTGGGGTGTGGGCGCCGAACCTGTGGGAGGCGACCTCGGAGGCGACCGGACTGGCGCCGGCACCACCGCAGCGAGGAAGCGGTGTGGTGTATCTGTTCTCGGCGAATACCCGAGCATTCGACGAGACGCTCACCGCCTCGATCGGCGGCAGCTCGTTCTATGTCGGCGACGGCACCGCTACATGCGCACATCAGCGTGTCGAGGATCAGGGATTCCAGGCCAATGTGCTCGGTGGAACCCAGGATGTCCAGCTCGAGTTACCTCCCGGCCCGACGACGATCTCACTGCACCCGTGGTTCTCGCCCGACGATTGCGATCAACCGGCTGCCCTCGACGTCGAGGTGGACGTCCCTGTCGATGGGATCGTGATGGTGCTGGTGTTCTCGCGCGACGGCGAGACCATCGAGACGCTCGAACTCCCCGTCCGGTCGTGACGATGTCTCGTTCGCTGTTCAGCGGACGACGAGCGGGAGGTGGTCGACGCCGCGGATCGTGATGCGGTCGCGCCAATGCGGCTCGCCGGCCAGCTCGATGTGGTCGAACCGGCGGATCAGGCGGGTGATCGCCACCCCGGCCTCGAGCTTGGCCAGTGAGGCGCCGAGGCAATAGTGAATGCCTGCCGAGAATGCGGTGTGCTTGCCGGCATTGGGGCGGTCGAGCCTCAGACGATCTGGTTCGTCGAACATCGCCGGATCGTGGTTGGCGGCTCCGAGCACGGTCAGCAGGGTGTGCCCGGGCTCGATCGTGATCGTCTCCCCGTGGGCACCTTCGAACCGCATCGGCGACATGGCGACCCGCACGGTGTGCTGGACCGGTCCGTCGAAGCGCAACAACTCGTCGACGGCCGACACATCGAGCGAGGCATCCTGACGCCAGCGGTCGAGCTGATCGGGGTGGCGCAGCAGCGCGAGCATGCCGTTGCCGATCAGGTTGACCGTGGTCTCGTGACCGGCCACGTACAACAAGACGACGAACGAGATCAGCTCTTCGTAACTCAACGTGTCACCGTCGTCCTCGACCGCGAGCAGGCCGCTCAACAGGTCGTCACCAGGTTCGGCGCGGCGCTGCTCGATGATCTCGATCAGATAGGGCACCAGCTGGTTGATCGCTGCCTCGCTGGCATCGAGATCCGACATCGTGGCAGTCGGCTCGAGGCCTGCGGTGAGGGTCTGGCTCCAGCCGCGCAGCTCGTCGGCCCGTTCGGTCGGCATGTCGAGCAACTCGGAGATGACCCGGAATGGCACGGGGAAGGCGAGCTCGTCGATCAGTTCGATCTTGCCGCGCTGTGCCGCGTTGTTCAACACCTCGTCGACCATGTGCTCGATACGGGGGCGTAACCCCTCGATCGCCCGGGGGGTGAACGCCTTGGAAACCAGGCGCCGGAGTCTGGTGTGGTCGGGTGGGTCGAGGTTGAGGATGCTCTTCGCCCCACCGCGACGCCGATTGCGGCGGCGCACCGCGATCGGGTTGCTCTCGTCGAGGAGCGCGTTCGCTTCGAGATCGCGGCTGACGTCGTTGCTTCTCAGCACCTCGAAGACATCCGAGTATCGGGTCAACACCACCTGTCCGATGTCCGAACGGTAGACGGGCGCCTCGGTGCGGAGCCGGTCGTAGTAGGGGTAGGGATCGGCCCGGAAATCGGGGTCGAACGGATCCCAGAGACGCACGGGCTTTGGTGGATCGACGTGGCTCATGATCCGACCCTCATCCTGTCGAGTCGCCACGATGCGGATTCGCGGACGGGGCCGATGCCTTGGTGTCGGGCGAGATCGACATCGGGCGGTGACGGGGCGGTACTCGATGGGGCACGCTGCCAGTAAACACGCGTTGCGGGCCTGATGACAGACTCGGTGGCAATGGGCGAGGGGGTATCGGCAGACGCGGTCGGTCGCACCGGGCCGGGATGGAGCGACCTCGGCGCGTTGTGCCTGACCTTCTTCGCGCTCGGCGTGACCGTGAATGTGCTGGTGCTGGAACGGGTGGGGTCCGAGTCGCTCACGGTCGTGGCAGCGATCGCGATCAACTCGGCGACGACCGAGTTGGCGTACGTGGCTGTGCGGGATGCGGGAGGGACCCAGCTCGCGGCGGTGATCGCCGGCTGGGTGGTCGCCTCGCGTTTTGGGCTCCTCGCCGTCAGCCTGGGTGCGCGACTGCGGGTCGGTCATTGGCACCGCGCTGCCGCTGGGCTCCAGTCGTTCGATCCCAACGTGGCCTTCGCGATCCAGCAGCGCTCGGCCCGAGACGTGGTACGGGTGTTCTGGCGGGTCACCGCGGCGATGCATGTGGGATGGTTGTCGGGCATCGCTGTCGGCGTGTTCCTCGGCAACGTGATCGGCGACGCCCAACGATTCGGGTTGGACGCAGTGTTCCCGGCGGCCCTGCTGGCGATCATCGGCAACCTGCTGCGGAGGCGTTCAGGGGCTCTGGCTGCCGCCGTCGGTGGGGGCTTGTGTCTGGTGTTGATCCCGATCGCACCGGCTGGGGTCCCGATCATCGCCAGTCTGATCGGGGCAGTCGTGGCGCTGGCCGTGACGTCGGGTGATCCGACATGAGCTGGCCGATCGTTGCAGTGTTGGCTGCGGGCGTGTGGGCCCAGCGGTTGCTGGGGATGTTCGTCGGGGCACGAGTGCTCAGCCGGCAGCCGGCGCTCGGTCGGCTCGCAGTGTTGATCCCCGCCGCGGTCGTGATGGCGGTGATCGTGCAGCTCACGGTCGGCTCCGGCAAGTCGCTCACCGCTGATGCGCGTTCGTTCGGCATGCTGGTGGCCGGGGTGCTCGTGTGGCGGCGCGCCCCATTTGTGGTGGTGGTGCTCGCCGCTGCTGCGGCCACGGCGCTGGTGCGTCTGATCTGAGCTCGAGCGGTGACGACCGGTACGGTGCTGGTGATGACTGAGTTCCCCTCGGGATTCTTCGAGCGGGCGGATGAGTCGCCCGACAGTGAGTTCTACGCGGTCGAACGGTTCGTGAACCATCTCGACGATGGGGCCATCACCGCGGTCACCGAACTCTACGACGAGCTCGGCGTGCAGGGCGATGTGCTCGATCTGTGCTCGTCGTGGGTGTCCCATTTCGGCACAACCCCCGAGCATCTCGTGGCGATGGGGATGAATGTCGACGAGCTCGACGCGAACCCTGCGGCGTCTGAGTACCTCATCCACGATCTCAACGTCGATCCGACGCTGCCGTTTCCCGACGGATCGTTCGACGCCGTCACCTGCTGCGCATCGGTCGATTATCTGACGAGACCGGTCGAAGTCTTCGCCGAGGTCGGCCGTGTGCTGCGACCGGGTGGTCCGTTCGTCGTCACGTTCTCGAATCGATGCTTTCTCACCAAGGTGATCCGCGGGTGGCTGGGCACGGACGATCGCGGGCGGTGCACCATCGTCGCGGTGTATTTCGATGCCGCGGGTCGGTTTCGCGAACCGGTCGTCCAGCTGCGCAACGCCGAGTCTGCGGGTGACCCGCTCTACGCCGTTTGGGCCGTTCGTAGGGCGTCGTCATCGTGATGCGCCACTCTCTCGGTATCCGTAGGGCGATGCCGGTGAACGTCGGCTATGTGACGCGACCGGCGACTTCTGCCGATCAGCAGTTCATCACCGAAATGCAGTACGAGGCCTTGTTCGTGCCTCCCGGTGACCAGCCGTTCCCGCGTTCGATTCTTGACGACGAGCGCGTCCGCCCGTATCACGTCGGCTTCGGGTCGTCGAGCGGCGACGTCGGCGTGGTTGCTGAAACCACCGAATCGCGGTTGCTGGGTGCGGCCTGGGTGCGTCGACTTGACGGGTACGGCTTCGTGGACGGTCACACTCCCGAGCTCACCATCGCGGTGGTCGACGAAGCGAGAGGAGCAGGCGTGGGCACAGCGCTCTTGAGCGATCTGCTGGTCTCGGTGCCACGCTGCAGCCTCAGCGTCGATACCCGCAACGTGGCGATGCGGCTGTACGAGCGGTGTGGGTTCGACACCGTACGGCGAGATGGCGAGCACACTGCGGTGATGTTGTTCGATGGGGTCGGCCGTGAGTGAGCGACCTGCCACCGAGCTGTTGCCGATGCCGCCGACCGGTCGGTCGTTCCGCTCCGAGCGAGCGGTCCGGCTGGGCGATGTCGATCCGGGGGGCGAGCTGCGCCTCGACGCGATCGCGCGATACCTGCAGGACGTCGCCAGCGACGACGCGCTCGACGCTGGCTTGCCGAACGCGCTCGGTTGGGTGGTGCGACGCGCGCTGATCCGTGTCGAGCACCCGGCAACGGTGGGCGAACGGGTCGGACTCACCACGTTCTGCACCGGTGCGGGCCGCAGCTGGGCCGAACGTCGAACCTGCATCGTGGGCGAGCAGGGTGCGTCGATCGACGCAGTCAGTCTGTGGGTGCAAGTCGACATCGAGACGGGGAGGCCGGCCAGGCTCGGCCACCAGTTCTTCGACCTCTACGGCGAATCATCAGGCGGGCGGGTGGTGTCGTCGAAGCTGGGCTTGCCGGCCCGGCCGCCCGAACACACGGATCGCCAGATGTGGGTGTTCCGGCGCGCCGACCTCGATCAGTTCGACCACGTCAACAATGCGGCACATTGGGCGGTGGTCGAAGAAGTACTGCAGCGCGGTGGTTCGAGGCGACGTGGAGTGGGTGAACTCGAGTACCTCAACCCGGCCGACGCAGACGACCTCACTGAGCTGGTGGTCGACCACGACATGATCTGGGTCGTCGCCCACGGCCGCACCTTGACGGTTGCTCGTTGGACGCCGCTCGACTGATCGGGCATGGTCGCGTCGTCTGCGCGACACTGCACCGATGAGCGAACCGACGAGCCTTCCCGGCGACGTTCGAGCGTTGTTCGACGCGCCCAACTATGTACACCTGTCGACGTTGCGTAAGGACGGCAGCCCGCGCAACTGGGTCGTGTGGGTCGGCCTCGAGGACGATCGAATCCTGGTCTGCACCGGCGCGGCCTCGTTGAAGGCGCTCGACATGCGGCGCAGCCCGCAGGTGGGGTTGTCGGTGACAGCCAACGACAACCCGTACCAGATGGCAGCGATCCAGGGACTCGTGGTCGAGATTCGCGACGACTCCGACGGCGCGATCATGGACGGGATCTCTCACAAGTACACGGGCCGACCGTTCCCGATGCAAGGTCCTGATCGGGTGTGTTTCGTGATCGAGCCCGTGGTGGCGGGCTACCGTACGCTCGGGTTCCGGCACGCCCCTGGGTGACGCACCCGACACCCAGATCGGTCAGGCCCAGCCGTCGTCGTCGCCGACCGGGTTCTCGAAGGAGGCCACGCCCTCTTCGATACGAGCGATCAGCGTCTCGAGGATCTGCACCCTGGCCCATCGCTTCTGTTCGCCCGACACGACATGCCAGGGCGCCAACGCGTGGTCGGTCTTGTCGAGCATGTCCTCGACCGCGTCGTTGTACAGGTCGATCTTGTCGCGGTTGCGCCAGTCCTCGTCGGTGAGTTTCCACCGACGGAGCGGGTCGTTCTGCCGGTTCTCGAATCGTCGGAGTTGCTCATCGGGGCTGATCTGGATCCAGAACTTCACGATGATCACACCTTCGAGCACGAGGTTGCGTTCGAACTGCACGATCTCGTCGAAGGCGCGCTTCCACTGGTGCTTGGTTGCATACCCCTCGACCCGTTCCACGAGCACTCGCCCATACCAACTGCGGTCGAACAGAGCGAACCCGCCGAGCCCCGGTACCTCCTTCCAGAACCTCCACAGGAAATGCTTGCGCTTCTCGTCGAACGTGGGCTTGGAGAAGGCAGACACCCGGTAATGGCGAGGGTCGAGTGGCTCGACGATGCGCTTGATCGCTCCGCCCTTGCCTCCGGCGTCCGAGCCCTCCATCACGACGAGCACGCCGGGCCCGAGCTCGGGGTCTTCGAGTAAGCCGCCCAGGTCGAGGCGAAGCGCCAGCAACTTGCGCTGGGCGGCGTAGAGCCGCTCCTCGTATTCCTCCTTGTGGAGTTGAGCCGTCAGGTCGATGTTGTCGAGGCGTCCCATGGTGTCACTCCGCCGCCGCGGCGGCCAATGCGTCGATGATCTGGTCGACCTGACGGTCGGTGGTGATCAGCGGTGGACAGAACGTGAGCGAGTGATCGGCGATCGCTCGTGTGATGACACCTCGTTCGAGCATCCGGGCACGCAGGTGATCGGCGTGTTGGTCGGCATGGGTGCCAACTGCCCACATCGCCCCGGCACCGCGGGCGTGGTCGACGAGACCGTCGGCAGCTATCGACTGGAGTCCTGCGCCGAGCCGTTCGCCGATATTGGTGGCCTGAGCGAGCAAGCCTTCACGCTCGATGATCGCCAGGTTCGCGAGTGCGGCGGCGCAGGCCGTCGCGTGACCCGAGTAGGTGTAGCCGGTGAGCAGTTTGAAGTCGGCCTGTGCCTCGAGTGCGGCTCGCACCGCCCGGCCGACGAACACACCGCCGAGCGGCTGATAGCCGGACGTGACCGCCTTCGCGAAGGTCGTCAGGTCGGGGACGACGCCGTAGTGGTCGGCGGCAAACCATGTTCCGAGTCGTCCGAACCCGGTGATCACTTCGTCGAAGATCAAGAACGCGCCATGCTGGTCGCAGAGGCGTCGTAGCGAGGCGAGATAGCCCTCCTCCGGCGGCCACACACCGCCGGCGCCCTGCACCGGTTCGGTGATGACGGCGGCGATCTCATTACTGCGCTCGGACATCAACCGTGCGAGCGCCTCGACGTCGTCGCTCGGTACCTGCACCACCTCGGCCAGCAGCTCGCCCCAGCCGACCTTGTTGCCCGGCAGGCCCTGGGCGGATGTGCCGCCATAGTTGGTGCCGTGATAGCCGCGCATTCGACTGATGATCAGCGTGCGTTCGGGACGGCCCGCCTGTACGTGTGCTTGGCGGGCGAGCTTCATCGCGGTGTCGACCGCTTCGGAACCCGACTGGCAGAGGAAGACGCGCGCATCGGGGATCGGGGTGAGCGATACCAGCTTGTCGGCGAGCGCATCGGCTGCAGGGTTGGTGAAGGGATCGAAGCACGAGTATGCCTCGAGCGTCGTCACCTGTGCCGCGATCGCGTCGGCCATCTCCTTGCGCCCGTGTCCGATCGCGCAGTACCACAGGCTTGCCATCGCGTCGAGATACTCGTTGCCGTCGGTGTCCCACACGACAGCGCCTTCACCGCGGCTGAGCGTGATGAAGTTGTCGCGGGCGGGGCTGGCGAAGGGGTGGAGAAAAGAACCGGTCACGAGCCGCGACCGTAGTTGCGATGCGACGCGCGAGTCACAACGCGTCGTCTGTGCAAAACCGGCCGTGGGATGCCAGGCTGGAGTCGTGACGTCGCCACTGATGGTCTTTGCTGATGCTGAGCACGACGAGCACCGCACGCCCGACTGGCATCCAGAGCACCGCGGGCGCCTCGACGCAGCGTTGGCTGGAATCCACGAGGCCGGCCTCGACGAGGCGACTGCGTGGTGTGTACCTGACGAGGTGTCGGTCGACGACCTTGCGTTGGTGCACGAGCGTGACTACATCTTCGAGGTCGAAAGGTTCTGTGCTGCCGGGGGTGGAGACCTCGATCCCGACACGGTTGCGACAGCGGGTTCGTGGGCGACCGCCCGACGTAGCGCGGGAGCGGTGTTGGGTGCACTCGACGCGTTGCGGGCCGGCGAGTGTGACGTAGCGTTCGCCGGTGGTCGCCCGCCGGGGCATCACGCGGTCCGCGACCGGGCGATGGGCTTCTGTCTGTTCAACAACGCTGCCGTCGGCGCCGCGAAGTTGGCGGCGGCAGGCGAGAAGGTCGCGGTCGTCGATTGGGACGTGCACCACGGCAACGGCACGCAAGACATCTTCTACGACGACCCCAATGTGATGTATGTCTCGACGCACGAGTCGCCGCTGTACCCGGGTACGGGATTGCTCCGACAGACCGGGTCGGGCGCCGGCGTCGGCACCAATGTCAACCTGCCGTTCCCGGCCGGCACGGCAGGGGACACCTATCGAGCGGCATTCGACGAGGTGGTCGTCCCCGTGCTCGAGCGGTTCGCGCCTGATTGGCTGATCATCTCCGCCGGATTCGACGGCCACCGTGACGACCCGCTCGCAGGGCTGCGGTTGACGGCCGGCGACTACGCCGATCTGGCCCGTCGCTTGCAGGCACTGGTACCGGCACAGCGCCTGATGGTGGTGCTCGAAGGCGGCTACGACCTGGGCGCGCTCACCCGCAGCGTCGGTTCGACACTCAGCGCTCTGGTCGGGGGCGCGTACCGTCCGGAGACCGCGTCCACCGGTGAGGTCGGCATGCCCACGGTCACGGCCGCCCGGCAGTTGTGGGAACTGTGACGCGGGGCTCGGTCAAGCCATCTTCCAGCCACCGTCGACGTTCAACGTCTGACCAGTGACGAACGCAGCGTCGTCGCTGCACAGGAACGAGACGGCCGATGCAATCTCTTCCACACGACCTCGTCGTTGGAGCGCCTGCCCGGCGTAGATCGCTGTCTCGTATCCGTCCGGCTGGATGTCCTCTGCGTGTGTGGGGAACGCTCCCGGGGCGACGCAGTTGACCCGGACGTCGAATCGACCGAGCTCGGTCGCGAGTGCCCGGCTGAACGCCGCGGCGGCGCCCTTGGCCGCCGCGTATGCGGCGATGTTGGGCCAGCCCCCGTGTTGCGTGATCGATCCGATGTTGATGATCACGCCATGTCGCTGCTCGACCATGTGGCGGGCGGCAGCCTGGGCAGCGAAGAAGTACGCGCGCTGGTTCACGGCGTGGGCTCGGTCGTATTCGTCGGTGGTCATCTCGACGAAAGGCCCTGACGGGAACATGGCAGCGTTGTTCACCAGCACCGAGAGCCGACCGGCGCGAGCGGCGGCGTCGATCGCCAGACGGCATGCGGCGACGTCGGCGACGTCGAGTTCGACAGCGGTGGCGCCATCGATGCCGTCGATCCGCTCGGTGGTGAACGCCCGGTCCAGATCGGCCGCGAACACCAGAAACCCGTCCGCGGCGAGCCGGCGCACGATCGGAAGTCCCAGCCCTCCGGCGGCTCCCGTCACGAATGCCACGTCGCGTCGATCGCTCATCACCCCATCTTGGCCCGCGAACCGCCGTGCCGACGTCAATCGCCGACCACCACGGTTCATCATCGGCAGATTCGCCCTACGCTTGCCGGATGCGGCGTAGCGGTGACGGCTTCATGATGTGCTCGGACGGGCATGTGCGGTGGGGTGTGTACGGCGCTGCCGGCGCCGTGTTCGTCGTCCGGTTTCCCGACGGCCCCCGCGTGATGTTGCAGAAGCGGTCGGCATTCGCGCACGAGGGCGGAACCTGGTCGTGTGCCGGGGGAGCGCTCGACGAGGGTGAGACCCCGCTCGAAGGAGCGCTCCGAGAGGCGGCCGAGGAGATCGGCGCGATCCCCGTCGGGTATGAGGTGATCGGACACACCGTCTTTGCCCCCGCCACCGATTGGGCATACACGACCTTCGTCGTCGAGGTGCCCGGCGAGTTCGGCGCGTCGATCAACTTCGAGACCGATGCGATCGCTTGGGACTCGCCCGACGAGGTCGAGCACCGGCCGCTGCATGCGGGGTTCGCTGCCGCCTGGCCCGAGCTCCGAGCGATCATCGCCGAGGCGACGCCGTGAGCGACCAGTTCTTCCCGTACCGGTTCGACGGGCGGTGGAAACCGATGTTCGCCGCTTTGCGGGTCGGGCCTACCGACGGCGTCACGATCACCGAGGATGGTCGGTTGCACGCCACCTTCGGCCGGGTCGCGGTCGATACTCCGCTCGGCAACGTCGATCACACCATGATCACCGGCCCCCACCGGTGGTATACGGCCGTCGGGCTGCGTCTCAGCTTCGCCGACGACGGCATCACGTTCGGTACCAACCACCATCGGGGTCTGTGCATCGAGTTCGTCGAGAAGGTGCCGCGCGTGATCGGGTTCAAGGATCACTCGGCCCTGTGGGTCAGCGTCGCCGATCCACAGGCGCTTGCAGCAGCGATCGGACGCTGATCCCGTCACGCGTAACGGGTTGATGTCTGGCGCCAATCCGTTACGGGTAGCGTTGGTTCGATGCGTAAGCCAGAAGTGACAGTGCCCGACACCGCTCCGCCGAGCGAACTCACGATCACCGACGACGTCGTCGGCGATGGTGCCGAGGCGGTCGCCGGGAAGGCCGTGAGCGTGCACTACGTCGGTGTGTCATGGTCGACGGGCCAGCAGTTCGATGCGTCCTGGGATCGGATGGAGCCGTTCCGGTTCGGCCTCGGCGGGGGTCAGGTCATCCAGGGCTGGGACGATGGCGTCGCCGGTATGAAGGTCGGTGGACGTCGCACGCTGCACATCCCGCCGCACATGGGGTATGGCGCTCAGGGTGCCGGCGGCGTGATCGCCCCGAACGAGACCCTGATCTTCGTCGTCGACCTGCTCGGCGTCGGCTGACTCAGCGACGGGTCAGCGCCGCCCTTTCACGAGGGCGTGACCACACGCACGACTCCCAGAACCGGGTCGACCTCGATCATCGATCCGTCGGCGATGTCGAGTGCGCCGGAGACTCCGATCACTGCCGGAATGCCCAGTTCGCGCGCCAGCACCGCAGCATGTGAGAGCAGGCCTCCGTTGGTCGTCACCACGGCCCCGGCGATCGACAGCACCGCGTTGAACGCCGGGGTCGTCGCTCGTACGACCAGTACATCGCCGGGTTCGAGCTTCTCGATCGCGTCGTCGGCCGACTCGGCTGTGCGGGCACGGCCGATGTAGCTGGTGGTGCCGATACCTGCTCCGGCCAGTCGGTCGACATTGGCGTTGCCGTCCATACCCATGTACTTGAGAGCGGTCTGCACCATCGCGACCGCGTCGGCGAGCGGTTTCGGCATGACATCGAGGGGCGGTGCCGGTTCGGGATCGCCGAGCGTGTCGGGTGGCGTGAGCAAGGCGAGCTTGCTGCGGCGATCGGCGCGACGGCTGATATCGGTCGCACTGGGGAGGCCGCCGCTGAACATCGACCGGGCCTCTTGCGGTGTGAGCTCGAGCGCGTGTTCGGGGTCGGCGAGTTCGCCGCGTGAGGCGAGTCGGATTCCGGCAGCCAACAGGGCCCGCCTCAGCAGGCCGCACGGCCATTCGACGACCAGCGGCCCGTTGTCGTCGCGCATGTCCATCACGGCGCGGGCGTCGGCGAGCAGCGCGTCGAACTCGGACCTGTCGCCGGGTTCGAGATCGCTGCGGAGCGCATCTGCGAACGCCTCGTGATCGATCGGGGCCGGGATGGTCGCCGACTTGATGCTGTCCAACACGACGCCGGGCAGTTCGTTGAGCGTGAAGGCCGTGATGTCGTATCCCGTTGCCAATACGTTGCCGTGCTCGTCGAGATAGCTGTCGAGCAGCGTCCTTGCCTCTGGCGAGATCGCCCGGACGTCATCGAGCGAGCTCGGGTTCGAGCCCGAGGCTTCGATCATCGTTCGCAGCCTGGTCAAGATGCCGATCGGGATTCCCGTCGACGGGGAGGCACCGCCCAGCGCCGCGATGGTCGCTCCCGGCTCGAGCCCCCACCCGGTACACGTGTGGAGATACCGGGCGATGGGACCCATGTCGTGGCCGTGCAACCAGAAGTGCAGTTCGAGGTGTTCTCGCAGATGGTCGAGTAGTTCGGCGATGTGTTGCTCCAACTCGACGTCGCCGACAGACGTGACATCGACGCTCTGGAAAGCCAGATTCGCCGCTTTGACCCGTGGGCGGATCTCGGCTTCCCAGCGTCGGGCGACATCGATCGACGGACGCTCGTTCTGGGTGGCGACCGCCTGTTTGGCTCTGGCCCGGAACTCGGGGTGGACGCGCGTCACGATCTTCAGCACGATCAGCGGTGGCAGCTTCTTCGGAGGCTTGTCGGCGCCGATCAACGGTCGCAACCGCGAGTAGTTGAATCCGTTGACGAATCTGGCGTCCAACCCCTCGGCCGGCACGCCGAGTTCGGCGAACATTCGCCGGAATGCGGGAAGCATCGATTCCGTCATCAACCATTCGCTGATGGGAGTGGTGCCGCCTGGCCAGTGCGAGCGATCGAGCGCCCAGAGCCCTGGGCCGGGGGCGTCGAACGCGGGTGTGGTCTCGGTGGACATCGGTGTACGTTTGCCGAGATCGGGCGTCGTGTCAACGGCGCTCGCGGGGTTCGTACACCTGCTGTGTGCGGGGGCCGATCAGCCGGTCAGGCCGTTGGCTTTGATGACCTCGCGGTACCAGTGGGCACTGTCTCGTGGGGTGCGTTCCATGGTGTCGAAATCGACGTGGACGATGCCGAACCGCTTGTCGTATCCCAGCGCCCATTCGAAGTTGTCGAGCAGCGACCACTGGTAGAAGCCGCGCACGTCGACGCCCTCGTCGATCGCATCACGCACGGCGCGAAGGTGGGCGTCGAGGTACTGGATACGCCGAGGGTCGGCGCACCGTCCGTTGATCACCGGGTCGTCGTAGGCGCAGCCGTTCTCGGTGACGTAGACCGGCGGGAGGTTGGGGTAGTCGTCCTTGAGCCGAACCAGCAGTTCGGTGAAACCGTCTGGTGTGATCGGCCAACCCATGTCGGTATGTGTGGGCCGGATCGGCGAATCGGTCACGTTGGTCACCGTGGGATAGTTGCGATTCGGGCGGTCGTCGGGCCCGGTGGTGCCACGCAGGAGGAGGTCGAAGTAGTAGTTGATGCCGATCCAGTCGATCGGCTGAGCGATCTGCTCGTTGTCGCCAGGCTGGATCGCCTCGGCGAGGGGGCCGAGGTCGTCGAGCAGATCGGCCGGGTAAGCGCCCTTCAACGCGCCGTCGAACCACCACCGGTTGTGGATCGCGTCGACCCGGCGCATCGAGTCGGTCGACGCGGACGGAGACCCCTCTGACTTGACCGGGCTCGGGTTGATCACGATGCCGAGTTGGAGGTCGTTGCGTTCGGCCCGCATGGCCTGCACCCCGAGTCCGTGCGCGAGCAGCTCGTGGTGGGCCACCGTCACAGCAGCTCGATCGTCCTGCAGGCCCGGCGCATGGACGCCGGACGCGTGTCCGAGGTACGCATAGCACCAGGGTTCGTTGAAGGTCGACCACATCGAGACCCGGTCGCCGAGCTCACGGGTCATCAACGCGGCATAGTCGGCGAACCAGCTGGCGGTGTCGCGATTACGGAAACCACCGCTTGCCTCGAGCGCGGACGGCAGGTCCCAGTGGAACAGTGTGGGGCACGGGACGATGTCGTTGGCGAGCAGCAGGTCGACCAGACGGGAGTACCAGGCCAGCCCCTCGGCGTTCACCTTGCCTCGGCCGTCGGGCAGGATCCGCGACCACGAGATCGAGAAGCGGTACGACTGCAAGCCGAGTTCGGCCATGAGCGCGACATCGGCTTCGACCCGGTGGTAGTGGTCGCAGGCGATGTCGCCGGTGTGCCCGTGGTCGACCTTGCCGGGGGTGTGCGAGAAGTCGTCCCACACAGACGGTCCGCGTCCGCCCTCCTTCACGGCGCCCTCGATCTGGTAGCTGGCGGTCGCCGCGCCCCAGAGAAAATCGTCGGGAAACTGGATGCTCGGTCGCTCGCTCATCGTGATGGGACGCTACCGGCGCACCGATGGTGATCATGCCCGGTCGGGCGTGTGACACGGCGCAGACAAGCATCGGCTCGGTGCCGACGGAGTTCGTTTCGCGAACAGGGTTCGGTCAGCTGACCAGCCGTCACCCGCGCCCGAAGCCCGATCCCACATCACTCCTCGCGTGGGATCGGACTCTTCGTGCATCCACGCAGGATGCTGCTACCTCTTGGCGATCGGGATCGTCGTGACCGCGGGCGTCTCGGTGTCGACGGGCACACGGACCTCGAGGATGCCGTCGGTGTAGGTGGCGACGACGTCATCGGTCTTGGCCCCAGCAGGGAGGCGGATCGTGCGCTCGAACGAGCCGTAACGGAACTCGCTGCGGTACCCACCGTTCTTGGTCTCCTCGCGGCGATCTTCGCGCTCGCCGGCGATCGTGAGGTGATCGGCGTCGAGCGTGATCGTCACGTCGTTGTCGGGGTCGAGCCCAGGGAGTTCACCACGGACCACGATGGTGCCGTCGTCCTCGACGAACTGTTCCATACGGAATCCGTCGTCGACGAACGGCAGTCCATGAAAGCTCTCCGGCCAACGGCGGGCGAACAGCTCTGGCCAGCGGTCGAACCAGTCGGTCAGGCCGATCCGTGAGAACGGGTCCGGCAGCGCCGTTGTCGTTTCGACGGCGGCTTCGGGTGTCTTGGTCTTCTTCGTCATGTCGTGCTCCTTCTGGTCGTTGCAGAATGACTGACTGAGGAGCGCAGGTGAACCTGCTTCTCGACTCGATCGCGCGCGCGATTGCGGGCCGTTTGCAAGAGCCGGACACCAGATTCGCTGAGCCGCCGCGGGGCTTTCGGCTCTGGCATCCCATCACCTGCTCGGCGCACGCTGACGGTATGGCAAGGCAGAGCGAGACATCAACGACGTCCGCCGAACTAGCCGAACGGCCGGACGACGAACGACTCATCGACGAGTCCGAGATCGAGATCGAGAGCGAATTGGAGGTACCGCTCGACGCCCCGATCGAGACACCGATCGAAGACGCACTCGAACAGCGTCGTGTCGAGCCACTCACCGACGACGAGCACGACGTGCTCTGACAGCGGTGACGCCGGCGTCCTCGCGTTCAGTTGATCACGCGAGGAGTTTGAGCGCGCCTCCCGCCGAGAAGACCAGCACGACCACCAGGAAGGCGCGTTGGGGGATGCGGTGGAACAGACTCCGTCCGCTGTACACCCCGGCGAGAACTGCCGGCACGAGCGCCAGGTCGAACAGCAGCGATTCCCACGTGAAGAAACGACCTCCGCTGGTCCACGCGCCCAGTGCCAGATAGAAGGGGACCTTCGAGAGGTTGACCACGAAGTACAGCCACGCGGTCGTGCCGATCAGCTGGTACTTGGGGAGCCCGAGGCCCACGAGATAGGTGTTGATGACGGGCCCTGCGGCGTTGGCCACGAAGGTGGTGAACCCGCCTGCTGTGCCATAGGTGGCGGCGGTCGCCGTGGTCGCCGCACGCTCCGGGGCGCCGCGCCACATCCGCCAGATCTGGATCGCCACGATCGACAGGACGATCGAGCCGATCACGATCTCGAGCGACCTCGTCGCGCTGCCGACAACGATGAAGAAGACTGTGCCGAACACGAAACCGAGCCCGAGCCACGGGGCGAGTGGCCGCAGTAGGTCCCAGCGGGCGTGTTGGCGGTACCAGCCGATCGCGAACAGGTCGGCGAAGACCAGCACCGGCAGGATCGCCCCGGCGATCAGGCGGCCTTCGAACACGGTGGCGAACAACGGGATCGCCAACAACCCGCCGCCAGGCACGCCGGTCTTGGACAATCCGATGATGTACGCGGCGACGGCCCCGGTCAGGAGTGCGCCGACGGTGAACACCCGAAGGACTGTACGAGACGGATGCCGCGGATACGGTGGCGACGTGGCGAAGGCGTCGACGGAACTCTGCGTGCTCGGCGATTTCGCCTGGGACGTGTTGATCCGCACCAACACCGAGCTGCTCAAAGGGGGCGACACGTTCGGCGAGGTCATGCTGCTGCCCGGTGGGAGCGCGGCAAATGTGGCGGTGTGGGCAGCTCGCTGTGGGCTGCCGACCAGGTTCGTCGGCAAGATCGGCCGCGACCGGATGGGCCAGCTCGCGATCGAAAATCTCGACTCGGAGGGGGTGCAGCACCACCTCGTCGAATCCGATGTCAATCTGACCGGATCGGTTGCCGTGTTCGTCGATCACACCGGCGAGCGTTCGATGGTGTCGGGCCATGGTGCCGACTTCGACCTGCTGCCGAGCGAGCTGCAGCGCGACGTGATCCGTAGCGCGTCCCACCTGCACCTCACGGCGTGGTCGTTCTTCACGGATCCTCCCCGCTCGGCGGCGCGGGCGGCCGCCCATCTGGCGAGGGATTCAGGGGCGACCTTGTCGTTCGATCCTGGTTCGTTCCAGATGATCGAAGAGATGGGTGTCGGCCATTTTCTCGCC
Organism: Acidimicrobiaceae bacterium; assembly: GCA_024641005.1. Lineage (GTDB taxonomy): Bacteria > Actinomycetota > Acidimicrobiia > Acidimicrobiales > Ilumatobacteraceae > Ilumatobacter. The sequence continues at coordinate 6,541 of JAHEDX010000041.1, read as the reverse complement.
GTCACCCAGGACCTCGGCATCGACGTGTTCCTGCCGAACAAGGAGGAAGGCGCCGTGCTCACCGGGGCGAGCGATCCGGTCGACATCGCTCGCGAACTCGACCGGTTGTATCCGAGCGCCCTGGTGATCCTCAAGCTCGACGCCGACGGGGCACTGGTCTGGCAGGGCGGCGAGGCACATCACATTCCACCGGCCACCAACAAGCTGGTCGATGCCACCGGTGCCGGCGATTCGTTCGCGGGCGGGTTCCTGGCAAGGTATCTGACCGGTAGCACCGCGGCCGATGCTGCCCGCTTCGCGACCCAGATCTCGGCATGGGTCATCGAGCATCCGGGCGCCCGGCCGGCGCCGGGCCAACGTCTGCGAGCGCTGATCGCGCAGCCGTGAGCAGTTGGCGGGCCCGAACAGCTGTCGTCGCAGGGCTGCTGGCGATCTCGGTCGGGCTGCCGACGGTACGTGCGGCCGAACCGTCGCCGGACGTGCTGCCGTTCGCCGAAAACAGTGTTCAAGGCCGGGTGTGTCTGGGCGGGACCTCCGCTGCGGACCTCGACCGGCTGTTCGACACCGAGCCTGCAGGGCTGGTGGGTGCCGACTACCAACGAGCACACGCGCTCCCCGACGGCCGGGTCTTCTGGACCTTCCAAGACGGTGCGGTGCGGCTTGAATCCGGCGTCATCGCGATCGTTCACAGCATCGGGATGTTGCAGGACGGGCCCTGCTTCAGCGTGATCTACGGCGGCACCAGGTCGGCGCCACAACCGTTCATCTTCGCCGACGAGACCGAGCAGTTCCATCGCTGGTTCTGGCCACTCGATGCCGAGTTGGGCGATGACGGAATGCTGTACGTGTTCGCGGTGGAGATGCTCGAGGAGAGCGATGGCTACCTGTTGCGAACAGTGCCCCAGAGCACCCGTGTCGCCGTGGTCGATCCGGCAACCGGTGCAGTCGTCGGTCAGACCCGTCCGGCCGACAGTTCGGCTTCGCTGTACGGCTGGTCGATCGCCAGCGACGATCAGTGGTCCTACCTGTACGCCCAGTGCTACCGCCAGTTCGGGTTCGACGAATACGCACTCGTGGCCGCCTTCGACCGCTCTTGCTCGCCCCGTGTCACCGTGGGGCGCGTACCGCGCGGTCGGCTGCTCGACCCACCGTCCTACTGGAACGGTTCGAGTTGGCAGGCCGATCCTCGCGCCGCCGTACCGGTGATCGAGACCGCCGGCCGGCGGGTCAACGCAGATCAGTTCGTCTGGACGGGCGGCAGCTTCGTGTCGGTCAACAAGGAGGGCGACTGGTGGGGGGACACGATCTACCTGTCCCGGTCGGCGCGCGCGTCGGGGCCGTTCGAGGTCTACGACTCGATAACGGCACTACCGAAATGCTCCGACTGCAACACCTTCTTCGCGAGTTGGGTCCCCGAGTCGGCCGCCGAGCGGCCGCCGAGCACGATGGTGATCGGCCTGTCACACAATCGCTGGGACGGCGTGATCAGCGCTGCCTACCGGCCCACGTTCCACGTCGTTGCGGCGCCACCGTTCCTGTCAGCCGGCCGCACGCTCGTACTGTCCGTGCCCGGCGGTGCGGACCTCTCGGCGGCCGTGATGAACGTGACGGCGGTACATCCGGACTCACCGGGTTACGTGACCGTGTTCCCGTGCGACCGTGAGCGTCCGCTGGCCTCGAACCTCAACTATGTGGGGCTCGAGGTCGTCGCGAATCTGGCGGTGGTGCGGCCCGACAACGAAGGCAATGTCTGCTTGTTCTCGCTGGCAGCGACCGATCTCGTGGCCGATCTCGGCGGCGGTTTCGTCCCGGGCAGCGGATTCGAACCGGTCGACAACCCGTTTCGGCTGGTGGACACACGTACTGGTCTCGGTGCCCCGGGCCGACGTCTGGGCCCCGGCGAGGTTCTTCGGGTCGTGCTTCCCGATCGATCAGTAGAGGCGGCCGTTCTGAACGTGACGGCCGTGTCGCCGAGCTCACCCGGGTATGTGACGGCCTTCCCATGTGATCGTGATCGTCCGACCGCCTCGAATCTCAACTTCGTCGGTTCCGATGTGGTCGCGAATCTGGTGGTCGTGCGACCGGATGGTGACGGCAATGTCTGCTTGTTCTCGCTGGCAGCGACCGATCTGGTCGTCGATCTGGCGGGTGGATTCGGGCAGGGGAGTGGCTATTCCTCGGCCGACAACCCACTGCGTTTGATCGACACCCGGGTAGGCCTCGGCGTCGTGCAGCGCCGGCTTCGGTCGGGCGAGACACTCGAACTGATGGTGCCGGGAGGCGTGGGCGCTGCCGCTGTGGTGCTGAACCTCACGGCGGTGTACCCGTCCGCACCGGGCTACATCACTGCCTATCCCTGCGATCGCGATCGACCGGTGGCGTCGAACCTGAACTTCGATCGTCGCGACGTCGTTGCGAACCTGGTGATCGTGCGGCCGGACGCCGACGGCGCTGTGTGCTTGTTCACCTTGACCGAGACCGACCTCGTGGTCGATCTCGCCGGCACGATCGCCGCCGACAGCGGGTACCTCCCGGTCGACAACCCGTCTCGGATCCTCGACACCAGGGACGGCACCGGCATCTTTCGGTGAGCAACGGCCACGAGATCAGACCGCGCCTCTGACCGATTTACTCGGCGTCTCTACTCGGCGTCGTCGGCGAGTGCGGACGTCAGCTGGGCGAAGGCTTGTGCGTGCAATGTGGTGTGCACGAGTTGAGCGCCGGGGAATCGCTGCACTTCGGCTGCGAGAGCGACTTGGTCGATGTCGCTGGCCAGCACGACGACCGTCGCCGTGCCGGGCTGGACGGCCAACTTGAACCAGTCGACCCATTCGTCGGGGACCCCGAGATCGATCACCTTGGCGGTGACCGCACCGACGCCGGCGCCGATCCCGATGCCGGCGATCCACCCGACCGGACCACCTACGATCAGGCCCAGTAGGCCGGTCCACATCGCGCCCGACAACGCAGAACGTCCCGGTTGCGGGTCGATCGTCTCTCGGACGCGGACATGTTCGCCGGCATCCTTCACCACCATGACGGCGTCGATCAGGTGCAGCTGCTTCTTCTCGGCCAAACTGCCGATCGCCAGCATGAACTGTTGCGCCCGGTTGACCGAGTCGAACGACAACCCGAACAGTGTGTCGGGGTACGCATCGATGCTCGTGGTCTCGTGACCCGTGGGTTCTTCCGCTGGGTCGGAGCCGGATCCGAACGTGGGGGGCGGAAAACTCTCAGGACTCATGGGGAGACGAACTCGGCAGCAAAGGACAGGAGCAGCATCACTGCTCGCGACCCTATCTGCCGTGCACCAGGGCCGAATGGGCAGGCAGGGTGTGCGCGGGGCTCCAACACTCAGCCGAGGGCGGCAGCCGCCCGGTGCAGCGGGGTCGTCGTCGGAGGAAGCGGCATGGCTCCGCGGTCGGCCAATCGGCTCAGCAGTGAGCTGGGTTCCCACTCGTGCGCCCAGCGAACGAAGTTGTGCAGGGTTGCCGGCCGGCTGACCAGGTAACCCTGGATCTCGTGGCAGCCGAGATGCTGGACGGCTCGCAGTGAGTAGTCGTCCTCGACACCCTCGGCGACGGTGGCCAGCCCGAGTTCGCCCGCGAGGTTGGTCGACGCTCGCACGATCGCCGTGGCGCGGTCATCGGTTGCCAGGCGTTCGATGAAGCTGCGGTCGATCTTGAGTTCGTCGACCGGGAGGCGGTGCAAGTGCTGTAGGGACGAGTAGCCGGTTCCGAAGTCGTCGATCGCGATCTTCACACCGAGCCGACGGATTCTGCTCATCACCTCGAGACTGGTGTCGAAGTCGACGACCATTGCCTGTTCGGTGATCTCGATGCTGAGCAGCGCCGGCTCCAGGCCTGCGACGCTGAGAGCGTTGACGATGTCGTCGGGAAGATCGGGATTGAGCAAGTCCCTGGGCGAGAGGTTGACCGCTATCGGCACCATGAAACCGACGTCTCGGAGCAACGCGGCTGCTTCGACGGCGCGCTGGATCACGAAATTGGTCAGCTTGGCCGTCAGGCCGGCCTGCACGATCAGCGGCACGAATTCGGCTGGCGAGATCGAACCGTGGACCGGGTGGGTCCATCGCACCAGCGCTTCGGCCCCCGAGATGGTTCCGTCGGTGAGCGACACCTTGGGTTGGAACTCGACGAAGAGTTCCTCGTTCTCGAGTGCAGCGCCCACCGACAGATAGAGATCGAGCCGTCTCGGCGCATCGATCTCGAGTGCTGGCGCATACCAGACGACGCCGAGTTGATTCCGTTTCGCCTCGTACATGGCGATGTCGGCGCGATGCAACAGGCTGTCGCTGTCCCGGCCGTGCTCGGGCCACTCGACGACACCGAGGCTGGCTCCGATCTCGAACGTGATGCCGTCCAGCTCGACCTTGGCGGTGAGCACTTCGTTGATGTGGGCGATTCGGCGCGTGAGATCGTTCGAACCGTCCGCAGATGTCACGGGGAGCAGGAGGGCGTATTCGTCGCCACCGAACCGGGCGACCATGTCCGTGGGACGCATGGTGGAGCGCAGGCGATGCCCTATCTCCATCAACAGTCGGTCGCCGGTCTCGTGGCCGAGCGAGTCGTTGATCTCCTTGAACCGGTCGAGGTCGATCATCACGACCGCGCCGCTCGCCTGAGACCTGGCGAGGTTCGAGGTGAGCGCGATCTCGAAGCTCAACCGATTGGGAAGACCCGTCAACGCGTCGTGCCGGGCTTGGAACTCGAGACGATTCACGAGATGGTCGTTGGAGAGACGAGCGCTCAGCGTCGTTGCGAGTGATCCGAAGAGGCGGAGTTCGTCGGGCGAGAAGTCGCTGCGCATGCCGAGTCGGTCGATCACGAACAGCACCCCGGTCTGGTCGACCTCGCCGAGGACACGAGCCGCCACAACCTTCTGCGCTCCCAGTCTGCTCAGCACCGAGTGGACCTCGTGGCGTGGATCATCAGCGGTCAGTTCGGTCACCGCAGCGTCTTCGAGTAGCTCGACCAAGTCCTTGATCGAGTTCGGATCGAGATCCTCGAAGGTTTCGTCGGTGAGCAGCCGGAGCATCGATCGCTGGTCGTCCCGTTCGGCGAGCACGAGGATGCCCGCTGCTCTCGTTCGCATGATCTGAGCGAGTTCGACCAGGCCGATGTCCAACGTGCGGGCACCGCGCTCGTTCGTCAACGCACTCGTGAAGGTGTGGAGCTGCTGCAGATCTTTGTGGCGCTGAGAGAGTTGCCCGGTGCTCTGTAGGAGCACTCCGACGCCAACGGCGGGGAGAAACGCATAGAGCGCCATGTAGGGGCTCGCGACCGACGCAGCGACCACGGTGACGGTGAAGGTACCGGCCAACGTCGCCACGATCTGTGAACGACCGACGTCCCCGAACAGGTTCGGGCGGAACTTGACGTCGACGAGCATGATCACCATGGGCACGGCCAAGAGGCTCATCATCTCGGCAGCCAGGATCGCTGCGAGCGGGATCGCCCATTCGACGAAGTCGCGTGGCAAGCGTTCGCCGAGTGTGGACCGAACGATGAAGCACGCGAGTGCCGCCTCGGTCAGGAACAGGCACGAGTTCCAGGTCGTCTTCAGCCAGCCGATCTTGCGAATCCACAGCATCGTCGGTGCGGACCCCACGAAATATGCAGCAGCGAGCATGACCGGGCTGAGGTACAGCACACCGAACATGAGCGGGATGGCGCTCAACGAGAGCGAATGTGACTCCTTGCGGATCTCGACATGGAGCGCCGTCGCTTCGGTCACTCCGAACGCGATCACGAGCACGAGGAATGGCATCGTCCATGAACGGTCCGGCGTCACCGTGGCGCCGGGTGTGGCGAGTAGCAAGCTCGCACCGGCGAGAGCGAGCAGCGAGGCGAACACCAGGACCCTGAACCGAGGAGCGACTCGGAGAGCGAGACGCCGGCGTCGGCAAACCTGCGGGTTGTGGATCGCCGCGGTGGTGAGGTTCACGACCGACGAATTCCCTGCGCCGGTGGTGGCGATCGCGTCGAGCAACGGCTCTCCAGGCTGGGCACGAACGGGGCCGCGAGACCGTGAGAACCCACCGAGGGCTCGTCGCGCGGTCTTTTCGGTCACGTCGTACTCCTTGTTGGCGATGGGACGCGACCGCCCGCCGGATTTCTGTGTGCGTCGATCGCGTACGGTTGCATCGTCGACCCGATGCCCAGCTTGATCGCCCACTGGGATCTTGACGATTTCGTGAGCCGCAGGTCACCGTCGGTACTGGAACTCATCGAGTTCTCACGTCGGCATGCCGTGCTCGCACGACACGGCCCAGCCGGGGGAGCCGCTGGCTGCGAACTCCGGCCGGTGTACACGTTCATGACCAGCTGCTGCCTCTGATGGGTCGAGCGGCGCGGTTCATGACCAGCTGCTGCCTCTGATGGGTCGAGCGGCGCGGTTCATGACCAGCTGCTGCCTCTGATGGGTCGAGCGGCGCGGTTCATGACCAGCTCTCCCCGGACCAAGTGGCACCGGACCAAGTGGCACCGGACCAAGTGGCACCGGACCAAGTGGCACCCGA
>JAHEDX010000170.1 GCA_024641005.1 Acidimicrobiaceae bacterium | reverse complement strand
ACCATGACCGTCCGACCGTTCGTCTTCAGCTGCGACGCCCACATCGCCGAGCCACCCGACCTGTTCACCGCCAACATGCCACAGGAGATGAGCGACCACGTGATCCACGGCGAGGTCGACGGGAAGACCCGGCTGACGATGGTGGGGGATCGGGTGCTGCTCAAGTTCTATCCCGACTTCCACAAGCACAAGACCGGTCTGAACGACGACGGATCGTCCGACTCGAAGGCATGCACCGACGAGAAGGACAACTTCGTGAGCGACTGCGCCGTCGACACCCGCCGGCGCGGCGCCCGTGATCTCGCACTCCGCCTCGAGGACATGGACCGCGACGGCGTCGACGCCGAACTGGTCTTCCCGTCCCTCGGGTTGATGCTGCCTCGGATCACCGACCCTCAGGCGCAGCGCCAAGCGTGCGAGATCTACAACGACTGGGCGTGGGGGTACACCGAGCCCGTCCGCGATCGTCTGATCCCTGCGGCGATGATTCCCTGTATCGATCTCGACCTGGCGCTCGCCGAGTGCCGGCGGACGGCCGACATCGGCTACGCGGCGTTCTGTCTCTGGGAAGGGCTCAACAACTACAACGACCCGGCGTGGGACCCGATCTTCGCCCTCGCCGGCGAACTCGGCATCCCCATCGTGTTCCACACCGGGGTCGGCGACATCAACATCCGGGCCCTGCGTGGGCCGGGCGGCGCGATGTTCAACTACACCCGCCAGATGAACGACGCCGTCGACATCATCACCCAACTGGTCGGGGGTGGCGTGCTCGACCGGAACCCCGATGCGCACATCCTGTTCGCGGAGCACAGCGCCGGTTGGCTGTGGGGCCTCGCCGAGCGGATGGACGAGGTGTACAACGGGCATGCCCCGTCGATCAGCCCGAAGCTCAGCCGCATGCCGAGCCAGATCGTGCGCGATCAGGTGCACTGTGCGCTCCAGAACGACACCGGGTCGCTCGCGACCCGGCGTGGCGTCGGGATCGAGGCACTGCTGTTCGCGACCGACTATCCGCACTCCGAAGGCACGTTCCCGTTCTCGCAGGATGTGGTCGATCGCATGATGGCCGAGCACCCCGATTGCACGATCGACGAGTTCGTCGCCGTGCTCGGCGGCAACGCCGCCAAACTGTTCGGACGCGCCAACCTGCAAGCACAGGTCGACCAGCGAGCCAGTCAACTGCAACCCGCCTGACCACGAACAGCTACGAAACGTGCCAGGCACGTTTCGTAACTATTCGGGCTTGAGGCGGTCGATCTCGTAGTCGAGCATCGACTGGAGGTCGCTCGCCGGAGGCTTCGGCAGCACCACGTCACCGTGTTCGCGGCTGGGCAGCAGCACGACTGCCTTGCCGGGGCTGGTGACGACGCCGCGCTGGTTGGTGCAGCGGATCTCGAGGTGTACCTCGCTTCGGATACCTTGCGGTGTCTCGACCTGACGCTTGTCGATCACCTCACCGGTCATCCAGGTCGTGTCGCCGATGAAGTTGAAACGACGGTGCTGGCATTCGAACTTCCAGAGCCAGGCGTCGTCACCCATCCAGTCGGACACCAGGTGGCAGAGCCACGTCTCGCGCAATCCGCCATAGTCGTACGACGTCGGCAGGCCGAGTTCTTGGGCCCGTTCGGGCTCCCAGTGCAGGCGCTGCACGGTGTCGGGGATGTTCAACGCGTTCGGCGGGTACAGCCCGGGCGCTTTCTTGCGCACCTTGTACTCGATCGAGAAGTTGCCGGGAGGGGTGAGCTGCATACCCCAGCCGAGGTGCCACACGACGATGTTCGTGGTCTTCAGCGGCCCCTTGACCTTGGGATCGACCACGTCGCCGACCTCGACATCCTCGAAGTAGCGGGTATCGGCGCCGCGCCGCGTCTCGGCCTCGTACGCCGCATCGATCTCGGCCAACTGTTCGGGTGTGTACGGCTCGGGAAGGTCGTGTTCCTTCTTGCGTTCCTTCGAGGTATGCCGCTCGGCATTGATCCACGTGCCGCGCTGGATCGCGTGCAAACCGTGTTGATTGGCATAGATGAAGTCGTGGGTGATGTGGGCGGTGCGGCCGCCGAAGTCGCTCTTCTTGTCGACCACCCCGACCTGTGCACGCAGGCATTTCAGGATGTCACCGAGGTGGAGCGGCTGCCACCATTCGAACTCCATCACCGCCTGGTACGAACCGAGACCGGCGAACGGATCGCCCTTGAGCAGCATCTTGTTCTCGGGCGGAACCGGGCGAGGCGAGGCATCCTCGCCCATGGTGTAGACACCGAAGGTCGGCGGGTTGATCACCCCGCCCCAACGGGTCCCTCGCGCGTACTCGTCGTCGCAGTACAACGGGTTGTCGTCGCCGTATCCGTACGCGAAGTGGCGCAGCCCGTCCTTGGAGACCTCGAGATTGTGCGGGATGTTCGGCAGCGGTTGTGGCACGCCGATCCGGGTGCGTGAGCGCTCGAAGCTCTCGTCGGTGAGGATGCCGTAGGTGGAGTCAGACGTGTCGGTCATGAGGTGGAGCCTTTCAAGAGTTCGATGATCGATTCGTTGTAGGCGGCGACGCGTTTCGGCGACACCATGAAGGAAGGAGGGGAGTGGAATCGGAGCTGTGGGAGTCGTCGGCGGGCGGCGATCCGGTCGCGGGCGTCGGCGGTCGTGCCGTAGATCGCGATCGAGTCGAGCATGTCCCGGGGAACCGCAGCGGCCATGCCGTCGATGTCGTTGCCGCGGAACGCGTTGCGTACGGCCGCGACGCCGTCGTCCCAGCCGTGCAGCGACGTCA
>JAHEDX010000040.1 GCA_024641005.1 Acidimicrobiaceae bacterium | reverse complement strand
GTGGTGGGGCTAACAAGAATCGAACTTGTGACCTCTGCCTTATCAGGGCAGCGCTCTAACCGACTGAGCTATAGCCCCAGCAAGGAAGCGAGGCTATCGCCGAGGTCACCAATTCCTCAACCGCTCTCGCATCGCGGGTCAATCGTCATCGACCGTCCAGTCCGCAACGGGAGGCGCAACAGCGTCGGTCGGCTTCGAGGGCGGCGGGTGTGCACTGGCCGTCGGCTCGTCACCATCGACGTCCCACTCGGGATCGATCTGGCGGCCGGGCGCGCCTCCGCCGGACGGCGGGCGCCGCACGACATACCGACGCGTCGACGAAATCGTTCGTTCGACGACCTCCTCTTCGAGCACCGTGAGGCGTATTCCACCGACGATGTCGCTGACGAGATTGAACATGGTCGCAAGCAGCACCAGACCGCCGGTGACGGCGACCGCCATGAACAAGCCGATGATCGTGGCATCGTGAAAGACCTCGTCACCCCTCAGCTCGAACGTCTCCCACCCGAACTGCGTGAACCAGCGCTCGACATTGTCGAGCGTGCCGGTACTGTCGGCGACTCGCCACAACAGCACTCCCGAGGTGACGGCGACCACATAGCCCACCAAGCTGAACAGCAGCGCGACCTTGAACGTGCTCCACGGATCGATGTGTCGCAGGACGCGTGTGACCCGACGGACCCGCGGTCGACGACCGGGTGCCCGCAAGTTGGCACCCTGCACCGCGGCGGGTGACACCGTCATGTGGTCGCCCCAGGCCGTCGCCGGCCTCGTCGTTGCGGCGGCAGCCGGCGGTGATGCGGGCTGGTAGGGATTCACCGGAGGAGGGACCGGCGCAACAGTCGCGACCGGCGGTACCGAGGCCTGTGGTGCGGCGGGCTCGTCGACCACCGGCTCATGATCGGTCGCCGGCACGATCGTCGGGAGCACGAAGGATTCAGTGGCCTCACCGGGCTCGTCGTCGACACTCCACTCGGTCTGACGAACACCGTCGGGCGGAGCCGACTCGGACCGGTCGTCCACTGCCGGCGACTTCGGTACACCCCTCGAGAACACCTCGTCGAGCGCGTTGGACAAACGCGTGGAGGCGTCGTCGGGGGTACTCACCGAATCGAGTGTAGGCAGGCGTCAGGGCTCGTCGGTGGCGCGGGCGATCACGACCTGATCGCCGACTCGAACGCGGACCGTGACCTGGCGGCCGCTTCGCGACCAAGAGACGAGTTCGCCTCCGTTGGCGGACGCCAATCTCGCCGACGACCCTCGGCCACCGACCACGCCGGCCAGCGCCGCCGCGTCAGCGGCCGACCTGGCCTCCTGACGATCGACCAGATCGCCGAGCACCGGCAACACAGCAACCGTCAGCGCGGCAGTGATCGCCCCACCCACGAAGACAACGAGTACCGACATCGAGCCGCTGTCGCGCATGATCGACCCCTCTCACCGTGAACTGTGAGCGATCCCATGCCGCGAGCGGAACCGGTCGACACCGGTTCGATGTCAGTCGTCGTCGTCTTCGGCGATGATCGGAGCCACCGAGGCGACGGTCTGGCCGTCGTCGAGGTTCATGATCCGCACACCTGTTGCATCGCGACCCTGCGAGGAGATGCCGCGCACTTCCATGCGGATGGTGACACCACCGGACGACACAGCGACGATCTCGTCGTCGATACCCACCATGAACGCCGCGACCACGAAGCCCTTCTTACCGGTGAGCTTGATGCCGCGGACACCCTGCCCACCCCGACCCTGCCGGTTGAACTTGTCGAGCTGCGTTCGCTTGCCGTACCCGGCCTCGGTCATGACGAGGATCGCCGTGTCGTCGCGTGCGACATCGCACGAGACCACAGCGTCGTCGGCGCTCTTGAGCTTCATGCCCCGCACACCACCGGCGCTGCGTCCCATCGGTCGCACATCGTCCTCGCTGAAACGGATGGTCATGCCACCCTTCGACACCATGAAGATGTCGTCGCTCCCGCTGGTCTCGATGACTTTGACCAGTTCGTCCTCGTCACGCAGGTTGATCGCGATGATGCCGTCACGGCGGCTGGAGTCATAGGCATCGAACACGGTCTTCTTGACCGTGCCGCGCTTGGTCGCGAAGAACAGGAATCGTTCACCCGCGAAGTCACGGGTATCGATGATCGCCTGGATCTGCTCGTCGGCCTGTAACGGCAGCAGATTGACGATCGGCATACCCTTGGCGGTTCGCTCACGCTCGGGGATGTCGAGCGCGCGCAAGCGGTAGACCTTGCCGCGATTCGAGAAGAACAACAGATGGGCGTGCGCCGTCGTGAAGATGACGTGCCGGACGATGTCGTCGGCCTTCAGTTTGCCGCCGGACACGCCACGGCCGCCGCGGCCCTGCGACTTGAACGACGAAGCCGGAACCGACTTCACGTACTGGGCTTCGGTCATGACGATGACGAGCTCTTTGTCGTCGACGAGATCTTCGACCGACATGTCGCCCGGGTCATAGGTGAGTTCGCACACGCGTGGCGTGGCGAAGCTCTCCTTGATGGCGAGCATCTCTTCGCGGATCACCTGGCGGAGCAGGGCGTCGTCGCCGAGAATGGCCTGCAACTCGCGGATGGTGTTGCGAACGTCTTCGATCTCGGTCTGGAGATCGATCCGGCTCAAGCGGGTGAGCTGACGGAGCTGCATGTCGAGGATGTCGACCGCCTGGACCTCGCTGAACTCGTACGGCTCGGCCATCAGCGCGGCCTTGGCCGAGGCCGCATCATCGCTGGCACGGATCAGAGCGATGATGGCATCGATGACGTCGAGCGCCTTGATGCGACCTTCGAGGATGTGCTCACGGCGCTGCGCCTTGGCCAACCGGAACTCGGAACGACGCGTGACCACCTCGATCTGGTGGCGCATGTAACCCTGCAGTGCCGTGAGCAGGTTGAGCGTGCGGGGCACACCGTCGACCAGAGCGACCATGTTGATCGAGAAACTGCTCTGCAGCTGAGTCATCTTGTAGAGGTTGTTCAGCACCACGTTCGCGTTGGCGTCTCGCTTGAGCGTGATGACCAGGTTGGTCTTGCCGCCGGCCGAACCGTCGTTGACATCGGCGATCCCATCGAGGTCACCGGCGGTGACGAGTTCCTCGATGCGGCCGGCGATCGACGAGCAGCTCGTCTGATATGGCAGCTGTGTGACGACGATCTCGTACCGACCGTTCTTGCCCTCCTCGATCGATGCCTTGGCCCGTGTCTTCACGCTGCCTCGGCCCGTGCGGTAGGCGTCGATGATTCCGGCCCGACCGAGGATCTGCCCACCGGTCGGAAAGTCGGGGCCCTTGACGTATTCCATGAGGTCTTCGACGGTGGTCCCGTCGGGATCGCCGAGTAGGTGGATCGTGGCGTCGATGACCTCGCCGAGGTTGTGGGGCGGGATGTTCGTGGCCATGCCGACCGCGATGCCCTGGCTGCCGTTGACCAACAAGTTCGGGAACCGCGCCGGCAGCGCCGCCGGCTGCTCGGTCGTGCCGTCGTAGTTGGGGATCATGTCGACGGTGTCTTCGTCGATGTCGGCCAACAACTGCATGGCGAGCGGGTGTAGACGGCACTCGGTGTATCGCGAGGCCGCCGGCCCGAAGTCGGGCGAGCCGTAGTTGCCGTGGAAGTCGATCAACGGGTGGCGCAGCGAGAACGGCTGAGCCATCCGGACGAGTGCGTCGTAGATCGCCGAGTCGCCGTGCGGATGGAAGCGCGCCATCGTGTCACCCGTGACACGTGCGCATTTGACGAACGGACGGTCGGGGCGGAACCCCTGTTGCTCCATGTCCCAGATGATGCGGCGGTGCACCGGCTTGAGGCCGTCGCGGACGTCGGGCAGCGCCCGCGACATGATGACCGACATCGCGTAGTCGAGGAACGAGTTCTCCATCTCGTCCTGCAGCGAGATCGGCTGGATCGGATCGTCGCCGTCGGGACCATCGACGTCGGTGGGCGGGGTGGGTGTATCAGACACGGGTTACCTCTTGACGGTCGGGGCGGTGTGCGGCGAGACCAGCGCCGGCGACGGGCCGCATTCGAGTGAGATCACGTTGGAGATCGAGAGACAGCATCAGCGCGTCAGAAGTCCAGGTTGCGGACGTCGCGAGCATTGGTCGTGATGAAGTTTCGGCGCGATTCGACGTTGTCGCCCATCAGCACGCTCATGATCATGTCGGCCTCGGCGGCCTCCTCGACGGTGACCTGCAACAGCGTGCGGGTGTCGGGGTCCATCGTGGTGGACTTCAGCTCTTCCCAGTCCATCTCGCCGAGCCCTTTCAGGCGTGCGAACTCCTTCTTGTGGTTCGGACGCTCGGCCAGGAAGCGGGTCTTGGCAATGTCGTCTTTGAGATAGACCTTCTCCTTGCCGACCTCGGTCGAATACAGGGGCGGCTGAGCGATGTACACGTAGCCGGCCTCGACCATGTCACGCATCTGACGGAAGAAGAACGTGAGCAACAAGGTGCGAATGTGGCTGCCGTCGACATCGGCGTCACACAGGGCGATGATCTTGTGATAGCGGGTCTTGCCGACCTCGAATTCCTCGCCGACGCCGGCGCCGATGGCAGTGATCAACGCCTGGATCTCGTTGTTCTTCATCATCTTGTCGATGCGTGCCCGCTCTACGTTGAGGATCTTGCCCCGAATCGGCAGGATCGCCTGCACGTGCGGGTCGCGGGCGTCGAGTGCGGTGCCACCCGCCGAATCGCCCTCGACGATGAACAACTCGGATTCGTCGGCGTTCTTCGACGAACAGTCCTTGAGTTTGTCGGGCATCCCGGCACCTGACAGCGCCGTCTTGCGGCGGATCGCGTTGCGGGCGTTCTTGGCGGCCACACGGGCCTGGGCAGCGGCGAGCGCCTTCTTGACGACCTTGTTGGCCTCGGTCGGATTCTCGGCCAACCATTCGCCCATCCGCTCGTAGGTGGCCTTCTGCACGAAGGACCGCATCGGCACGTTGCCGAGCTTGGCCTTGGTCTGGCCCTCGAACTGGGGGTCACGGAGCTTCACCGAGATGATGGCGGTGAGACCCTCGCGGATGTCTTCACCCGTGAGATTCGGATCCTTTTCCTTGAGCAGGTTCTTCTCGCGGGCGTACTTGTTGACGATGCTGGTGAGCGCAGTGCGGAACCCCTCGACGTGCATGCCGCCTTCGATGGTCGAGATGCCATTGGCGTAACCGTGAACGCCCTCGTGGTACCCCGTGTTCCACTGCAATGCGATATCGAGCACCTGACCGTCGTCGTCGTCGTCTTCGAAGTTGCAGACCTTCGAGAACAACGGGTCCTTCGATGCATTCATGTGCTTGACGAAGTCGACCAGACCACCCTTGTACTGGAATGTCAGGGACTGTTGCTTGTCGGGCCGCTCGTCGACAAAGACGATCTCGAGCCCCTTGTTGAGGAACGCCATCGTCTGGAGCCGCTCGAGCACCGTGCGCGCCACGAACTCGGTGCCTTCGGCCTGGAAGATCACCGGATCGGGCCAGAACGTCACACTGGTGCCGGTCTGGCGACCCCGCTTGGGCGTGTCGCCGGTGACCTTCATCTTGCCCTGCGGCTTACCGCCCTTGGCGTACTCTTGGAAGTGGTGCTGACCATCACGGTCGACTTCGATGGTGAGCCGCTCGGACAAGGCGTTGACGACCGAGACACCCACGCCGTGCAGGCCACCCGACACCTTGTATCCCTCGCCGCCGAACTTGCCCCCGGCATGCAGCACGGTGAGCACGACCTCGGCCGCACTCTTGCCCTTGTGGGGCCCCGAGGGGTACGGATCGACCGGGACGCCACGGCCGTTGTCGTCGACACGACAACCGCCGTCGGCGAGCAGGGTGATGCCGATACGGCTGCAGTAACCTGCCATCGCCTCGTCGACAGAGTTGTCGACGACCTCCCAGATCAGGTGATGTAAACCGGCGAGACCGGTGGACCCGATGTACATGCCGGGCCGCTTGCGAACCGGATCGAGGCCCTCCAACACCTGGATGTCCTTGGCGCCATAGCTGGCGTTGCCCTGTTTCGAAGTGGCTTGTGTGGTGTCAGCAGACACGCAATACCTCAGATCACATTGGCTGGTTGCGAACGGCTCGTTCGAGCGGCAGTTCGGCGTCTCGACCATCATCGATCATATGTTCGACCAGACGCCAAATTGCACTGGTGTGATTGTACCAGCAGCCTGTCGCAGAGGTGGGCTCATTCGGCCCTGAAATGCCCAAGAATCAACGAAAACCCTCGCTCCTGGTCCCATCCAGCGGAGAAATGTGCTCCGAGCCGTGATCGGGGCGTCGATTCGACGAACGTGCCGCGACCGACCGGTCAGAGCAGGAGTTGCACCAGGATCAATTTGACCACGATCGCCACCGGAAACACCAACGCGTACCCCGAATCGACACGCTCGTCACCGTTGGACCGCTCGGTCGCGAATGCCAGCACTGCCGGCTGGGTCTGGAAGCCGGACAGCTGGCCGGCGGCCGCGATCGGGTCGGACCGCACGAACTTCACGAGCAGTGCGGCACTGACAGCCGTGACGATGCTCACGACCAATGCACCGACGGCGAGCTTGGCGCCCGTGGACGTGGCGACCGAGTCGGCGAACGTGGCACCCGAGCGAATACCGACACCACCGAGGAACATCAAGATCCCGAGCTGGCGCAAGGTGAGGTTGGCTGCGTGCGGGACCTGCCAGGTGATCGGACCCGTACGTGAGATCGTTCCGAGCACCAATCCGGCGACGAGTGGCCCCCCACCGATGCCGAGCTCGACTGCGCCCCCACCCGGAAGCGGCACCGAGATCACGCCGATCAGCAGACCGATGGCCATCCCCAACGCGAACCCCATCGCGTCGACCTCGCCGAGACTGCGATCCGAATCACCGAACAAGGCTGCGATCTCCCCCATCCGGTCGACAGGACCGACCACCCGCAACCGATCGCCCAGCCGCAGGGTGAAGTCACTGTCGGCAACGAGGTCGGCGTCGCCGCGCCGCACTCGAGTGACCGTTGCCCCGAACCGTCCTTCGAGGTCGAGCGAGCGCAGGTGCACGCCGGCGAGGGACCGGTTCGACACCGAGATCCGACGGAAGTCGAGCTTCTGGCGATCGAGGGCCAAGTGGCGCTCGCTCCGACGGCCTGCCCACTCGGTGAAGTGTGCGACGGCCTCTGGTGTGCCGATCACCGTGCACAGATCACCCGGAACCAAGACCGTCGTGTTGGTGGCCAGATCCACTTCGCCGTCGTGCTCGACCCGCGAGAACGCCAGCAGTTCGTCCGCCCAATGGCGCAGCTCCCCCAATGGCGGCAGACCGGAGCGGACGATCTCGACCGTCCAGCTGGTGGCGTTGCTCCGCGCCGTCGACGCGGCCGCTGGAGGCTCACCATGCGGGCCGGGCCGGTTGGCACGTCGCATCGACCAATATGCGGCGGCGATCATCGCCAGCACCCCGAACGGATATGCGATCGAGTAGCCGACCACGGGGTCGGTCACGGCCCCGGCGGCGATATCGGAGTCGAGCGCCTGCAACGCCGCCTGCAACGCCGGGGTGTTCGTCTGCGTCCCGGCGTACAGCCCAGCACGCGCGCCCACATCGAGGTCGAGCACGCCGATGACGATCGCGACCACACCGGCGATGGCGCCGAGCACCACGACCGTTCCGAACACCACTCGTGTGCCGCCCTGTCGGAACCCCTCCAGGAACGATGGGCCAGAGGCCAGACCGATGGTGTAGATGAACAACGCCAACCCGAGCGTCGGAATGATCGATGGCGTGTTCGCGAGATCTGAATCGGCAGCCGAGAATGCCAACCCGACGAACAGCGCGGCCGCCGGCCCGAGGCCGATACCCCGCACCCGCACCCGCCCGAGCGCGGCACCGAGGCCGACCACGAGAAACAGCAGCAGGAGAGGATTGTCGGCGAGCACGCCCATCACCGCGTGTCTACCACCGGCGGACACCTCCACTCCCTATACCCGACCTCGCCGGGTACTCGTCGACCAGACGGCGCCCTCGCGACAAGCGGCACCGACTTCACACCCGGCGGTTCGGCCATCGGTAGCGGTGTGCTGCGCTCCAGAACGTCCCCGATCAACCTGGTGCCCATATCGACCACGGGTCGTGTGGCACGGTCCGGCCCGCCAGCAGCGAAGATCCCACTCGAAGACCACCTCGCGGTCGGTCTGTCGTGTCGGGTCGACTGGGCGGCCGAAGTCAGATCGCGAGACGCTCCTTGACCAATGCAGCAATTCGCCCACCGTCAGCCGTTGCACCGGCACGATCGCGAACGGCCTTGATCACCATGCCCATCGCCTTGCCACCTTCGGCCCCGTTCGCAGCGGCCGCGGCGACCTCTTCGTCGACGATCGACGCCAGCTGCTCGTCGCTCATGGCGGCCGGGAGGTAACGCTCGATGATCTCCAACTCCGCACGCTCCTTGGCTGCTGACTCGACGCGACCGTTCTGCTCGTACACCTCGGCCGACTCCGCACGCTTCTTCGCCTCCGAGCGCAACACCGCGATCGTCTGCTCGTCGGTGAGCTCGATCGCCTGCTCGCCCGCGACCTCGGCATTCATGATCGCCGCCCGCACCATGCGGATCGTCGAGGTCGCGAGTTCGTCGCGGGCCTTCATCGCGGTGGTGAGATCGACCTGCAGCTGCGCCTTCACGGAGTTCGACATCCCCCCATCATGCCAATCGCCCTCAAGAACCGCGCGACGGGTACCGATGACCAGTCCATGAGCGACACCGTCGTCAACGACTCACCGACCACCGCCACCTCCCCGGCCGCGGCCGGGCTGTTCCTGGACGGGAACGCGCCACGGCTCTCCGGCGCCCCGATGATCGCGGCCCCACCGTCAGGACATGCGGCACCGGTGCCCGCACCTCAGGTGGCGCCGATACCGACGCCCGACACCGACGATGCTGCGCCCGACATGTCCCTTCCCAGCCTCCCCACCCCCAGCCTCCCCACCACCACACCCGACATGTCCGCCCCCAGCCTCCCCACCACCACACCCGACATGTCCGCCCCCAGCCTCCCGACGTCAGCACCGGCACCCACTCACCTCTCCCCCGATACACCGATGTCCGACGTCAACGCACTCCCGACACTTCCGAGCCCGACACCAGCGACCGGACCGGCCTCGGTGACCGACAACGGGCCGAAGACCACCCCGACCGGCGAACCAGAGCACCCGATGGCCCATCTGATGCCGTCGAAGGCGATGCCGAGCGAGGCCTCGCGGCGAGCGGCCGAGAAACGGGCGATCCAGAAGGCCAAGACCAAGAAGATCAAGATCGCTGTCGTCGCCGGAATGCTCGTCTTCACCGCCGTCGTCGGTCCCCCACTCGGCAAGTGGTTGGTGAATGCCATCAACGAAGCCGGCAGCACGAGCACCGTCGAAGACGTCGCCGACTGATCGGCACCGACGAGCAACCCGTCCAGACGCCCGGTACGGGATCAGGAAGCCGGCAGCATCACGTCAGTCGGGCTCCACGCGCACCACGACGTTCGACACGAACCTCGATCCGTTCGACACGAACGGCCGCCACCGTCATCAACTGCTCGGTGATCATCGCCGCCAGGAACTTGACCTGCGTCGCCCAAGCCGGATCGTCGACTTCGACCACCAGTACACCCTCGTCGAGTTTGACCGGCTTCACGTGTTGGGCGACCTGCTCCCCGACCGCCTCGTTCCACCTTCCGAACAGGCCACCGACGGCTTCACGACTGGGGCCGCGTAACGACCTGACGACACCATCGAGCGAGTTCGAGATAGGAATCGGGTCACGGCTGGTCATGAACGGGCCTCGTCAGCCACGACCGTACCCGAGCGGATCTCGATGATTCGTTCGGGATTCGCCGCCGACGGCAATGGTGAAGCAGACGTGATCACCACCTGCCCTGGCGGAAGACTCGCCAGCAGTGCCGTTGCCCGTTCCGGATCGAGTTCGGACAACACGTCGTCGAGCACGAGCACGGGCGTGGAACCCGTACGCTCGGCGACGAGTCGGTGAACAGCCAGGCGCATCGCCAACGCCAAGGTGCGCTGCTCACCCTGCGACGCGTGGGTGCGCGCCGGCAACCCGTTCAGACCGATCGACATCTCGTCGCGCTGGGGTCCCACCGTGGATACCCCCCGTCGCACGTCGGTGTGGCGCGACTCGATCAGCGCAGACGCCAAGCCGACTTGTCGCCAGGGAGGCTCGTAGACCAGTTCGACCGGTGACGCCTCGCCGGCCAACTGCTCGTACGCCACGGCGACCATGGGTTGGCATCTGGCGACGAGGGTGGCGCGGGCGTAGCCCAACCGTTCACCGACATCGGCCAGCCTCGTATCCCAGACATCGAGAGTGATCCCGATCTCATCGGTCAGTCGACCGCCGGCCTGCTTGAGCAGGCTGTTGCGCTGTCGCACCACGCGGTCGAGTTCGAGACGCATCGCGTCATAGCTGGTCTTGAGCGCCACGAGTGCGTCGTCGAGGAAGCGGCGCCGATCCGACGGGCCACCTTTCACGATGATCAGATCATCGGGTGCGAACACGCTGACCCGCATCACACCGAGCAGATCACGGGTCCGGCCCAGTTTCTGCCTGTTGATCTGGACGCGATTACGGCCGATCCGCGACAACTCGGCCTCGATCAGCACCTCGCGACCGTCATCCTCACGCACCGTCGCACGGATGATCCCCGAATCGGCGCCGACACGCACCAACGCATCGGGAGGCGCTCCTCGAAAACTCGACAATGTCGCCAGATACGCAAGTGCTTCGGCGAGATTGGTCTTGCCTTGACCGTTACGGCCGAGCACGGCGGTCACCCCGTCGGTCAGGTCGAACGTTGCCGCTTCGTAGTTGCGGTAGTCGATCAGCTCGAGGCGTTCGACGATCATGGCGTCGAACGCTCCGTCGGCACCGGCTCGAACGAGCTTCGTGTGGAAGGCATCACGGAGATCACCTTGCGCTGATGACGCAGGGCGCCACCCCCGCGTTGCGTCTCGGAACGGCACGACATCTCGACGACGATCCGATCTCGGGCCCGCAGATCACGTGCGCAGCCGCCACCTGTCGTTACGGCACCCGCACCGGCATCAACAGATACAGGTAGTCGTCGTGTCCGACGCCGCGCAGCACCGCCGGTTTCATCGGATCCATGGTGGCGAGTGTGACCTCGTCGCCTTCGATCGCGTCGATGCCCGCCGCCAGATAGTCAGGGTTGAACGCAACCGTCATCTCGGCACCGTCATAGCTTGCATCGATCTCTTCGTGGGCGTTTCCGACGTCCTGGGTGATCGCCGTCAACTGCAGCGTGTCACCGCCGAGCGTCAGGCGCACCGGAGTCGAGTCCTGGGCGAGAATCTTCACGCGGCGCAGGGCCTCGAGCAACGCGTCGCGACCGACGGTGAGAATGTTCGGGTACGACGAGGGCAACAGATTGCGATAGTTCGGATACTCACCCTCGATCAATCGGGTCGTGAGACGGGTACCACCGACCTCGAACACTGCCTCACGGGCACCGAGACGCACCGTGAGTTCGGTGTCACCCGACAAGATGCGCTGCAACTCGGCCAGCGCCCGCCCCGGCACGAGGACCTTCTGTCCGGCGGCAAGCATCGAGGACTGCGGAAGGTCCCTGACCGCCAACCGGTACGAGTCGGTAGCGACGAGTTTGAGTCCGTCATCCTCCGAGGCGATCAAGACGCCGGTCAACACCGCGCGGGCATCATCGGTCGAAGCGGCCCTGACAACCTGTCGCAGTGCATTCGACACCTGGTCACTGGCCAGGGTCACCGGTTCTGCATCGGGCTCGACCTGGGCCGGATAATCACTCAGCGACAACGGTCGGACCGAGAACTGCGAGCGGCCGGCACTGATCGACATCTCTTCGTCGGCGATGCTCACCTCGACGGCGCCTGCTGGCAACGCCTTGACGATGTCGGCGACGAGTCGGGCCGGCACGACAGCCGAACCGTCCTGATCACTGTGCACCGGTACCGACAGTCGAATCGTCAGCTCCAGATCGGTGCCGGTGACCGTGAGCTCACCATCGCGCACGTCGAGACGTACACCTGACAACACGGGCAATGTGCCACTCCTACTGGTCGCCGCACGTCCAGCGGTCGCCAGTGCTTCGGCCAAGATCTCTCGTTCACAACGGAACTTCACAGTGCCGCCCTTCTCCCCAGTGTCGGATGTATCGAATTAGCAGTAGTAGTAGGTGCTGTGGATTGTGGAAAACCCGGTGTCGCCCCAGCGTAGGGCCTCTGTCGCCCCGCGCGCTGTTGTCCACCGTGATCCCCAACGCGCGGATGACACCGATGTCGTTCGGTGGATGACGTGTGGTTCTCCCCCGCGTGCCCCCACATTGTCCGAGTGCTTGTCCACATGATGTGTACAGCTCCGCAGTTCGGGTCGTGGATCATCATGGACCTCACAGCTTCAACTTCTGCAACACATCGGTGACCTGTTCGTAGATGGCCTTGCGCTCGCCCATCTGACGTTGGATCTTCTCGACCGCGTGGATCACGGTGGTGTGGTCACGTCCGCCGAACAGCCGCGCAATGCTGGGGTAGCTGAGATCGGTCTGTTCCCGGAACACGTACATCGCGATCTGTCGGGCGGTGACGAGGGGCCTCTGGCGGCTCTTGCCTTTGAGAGCCTCCACCTCGAAGCCGAGGATGCCGGCGATCTCGTCGAGCAGTTCGGCGTCGGTGCGTGGCTTGGGTTCGGTGTCGGTGAGCAGATCGGCGAGTTGTTGCTGAGCGAGTTCGGTCGTGATCGGTGCACCGCTCAGGCTGGCGTATGCGGTGACCCGGATCAGCGCGCCCTCGAGTTCACGAATGTTGGTGGAAATCTTCGAGGCGATGAACTCGAGAGTCTCGGATGGGACCTCCACACGCTCACGCTCTGCTTTGTTGCGCAGGATCGCGAGGCGGGTTTCGAGATCGGGGGGCTGAATGTCGGTGATCAGGCCCCATTTGAAGCGGCCACGCAGACGTTCCTCGAGCGTCGGGATCGCGTCGGGCATGCGATCCGATGACAGCACGATCTGCTTGTTGGCACCATGCAACGAGTTGAACGTATGGAAGAACTCCTCCTGGAGGCCCTCTTTGCCCTCGAGGAACTGGACGTCGTCGATCAGCAACACGTCGATCTCGCGATATTTGCGCCGTAGGCCTGCCATCGAGTTCGACCTGATGGCATCGACGTACTCGTTCATGAATGTCTCGGTAGAGACGTACCGAACGACATGGTGTTGATAGTTGCTGTGCACGTAGTGACCGATCGCGTGCAACAGGTGGGTCTTGCCGAGGCCCGCCGAGCCGTAGATGAACAGCGGGTTGTAACTGCGCGCCGGGGTCTCGGCGACCCGTAGGGCGGCGGCCAGCGCAAATTGGTTGGATGCGCCCTTGACGAAGGTCTCGAAGGTGTACCGGGGATTGAGTCCGGCATCGTCGAGAGCGTCGTCGTTACGTGTTGTGCTCGGCACGGGATTCGTCGTGACCTGCGTGTTCACGTCAACGGTCTCGCCTGCTCCAGGGTCGGAAACCGGGTGTTCGAATCCTCCGATGATCACATCGAAGACCCGGTCCCCGATTCCGATCTCGTCCATCGCGTCGGTGATCAGTGGCTGGTAACGCGTGAGAATTCGATCCCGCGCAAGGGTGCTGGGAACCTGGATCACGAGCATCGTGTGATCATCGTTCACCTGAGGCACGACCTCGGAGAAGGTCGAGTACCAGACCGACTCGGTGAGTTGGGCACGGAGGAGCTGCGCTACGGCCGTCCAGACCTCCAGTTGATCACTCACTCGAAACCTCCGCGAACACGGTCACCCCGCACGTCCACACGGTTGTCCACAGGTGTGGACAACCCGGTCGGCGTGGTCAGGCGGTGCAACCTAGCACGATTGCATGAACCCCCAAAACCCGCTGGTTGTGGGATTCTGCGGTCGAGTCGTCTCGCCGTTGGGCGCCGGAGTCGTGCCGGAGTCGGGGGCAACACGTGGCGCTGATCCACCGACCCGGAGCGGTGACAGCCCCCGGTTTTCGCCCCCCACTGCTGTGAGCTGGTCTGATATCACCCTCGAGCGGACGATGGGGAGCTCGCTGATGTGGGCGAACCCGGGCGTTCCTGAGGCGGACCCCGTGGCGGACCCCGTGGCCACGATCTCATGGGATCTCGACCGTTGTGGGTGTTGTGGTTGCCGTGGGCGGTCTCGAACCCGTAGCCTTGTCAGGTCGAGATGTGCGATGACTCGCCCATCCAATTGCATCAGATCGTGTCAACCTGGCACTGCATCCGAGCCGGGTTCTCGAGGAGGACGACGTGAAGCGTACATTTCAACCCAACACCCACCGACGTGCCAAAAAGCACGGGTTCCGCTCACGCATGAGCACCCGCGCCGGCCGTGCCGTGCTGAAAAGCCGCCGCGCCAAGGGCCGCGCCCGACTCTCGGCTTGATCGGCCGGATCCGCGAACGCCACGCCTTCGTTCGTCTGGGGCGTGAGGGCACGCGGATTCGTCGTTCTGCTCTCTGGTGTATTTGGTGTCCCGATCCCGACTCGACTGCGACGTCCATAGCGTTCGCGATCAACCGCGCCTGCGGACCTGCAGTCACGCGGAATCGACTGCGTCGCCGACTGCGCTCGATCCTGCGAGAACTCGATCGGTCCGAAGCGACACCGCCGGCTCTGCTGCTGATCGGAATCAGACCAGAGGCGATCGAACTGACGTTCGATCAACTCCGCTCGGAGATGACGGCCGTGATCGAGCAGATTCGGCGACAATGCCCACCGGTCGATCACAGCGCCTGATGTTGCGCTCGATCCAGTGGTACCAACGAGGCGCCGAAGGTCGACTGTCACCGTGTCGGTTCTTCCCGTCCTGCTCGGAGTACGGCCACGAGGCCATCATGGTGCACGGCGCCAGCCGTGGACTGTGGTTGACCGTCAAGCGGCTGGCACGGTGCCGTCCGTTCGGTCCATCCGGTTTCGATCCTGTTCCGCTCCCCCGCGATGTCGTCGATCCTGACGATCGATCAGATGTCGCTCCTGCCTCTGAGGAAGTCTGACCCATGATCGCTGGCGTTTTCGAAGTTCCTGCTGCACTCCTCGCCTGGCTGTACGCCCTGACTCACGACTACGCGATCTCGATTGCGCTGATCGCCGGCATCGTGATGCTGCTCGTGACGCCCCTGATTCTCAAGAGCACCAAGGGCATGCTCGAGATGCAACGCTTGGCACCTGAGATGCGCAAGCTGCAAAACGAATACCGCAGCGACCGCCAGAAGCTCAACGAAGAGATGATGAAGCTCTATCAAGAGCACAAGGTCAACCCGATGGCATCCTGCCTGCCCTTGGTGGCGCAGATGCCTGTGTTCATCATCATGTTCCGCATTCTGCGAGGCATGACCTACCGCCCGATCGGTGGCGACGAGATCGTGGCTCGCTCGGTGTTGAACGCCGCGGGTGTCCCCTCGAGCGTCGAGATCGGATTCCTGCCCCGCTACCTGTCGCAGAGTTCCGAGCTGTACCAGTCGCTCGTGCGCCAGACGCACATGACCTCGTTCGGGCTCGATCTGTCATTGTCGCCCGCCGAGATGCTCGGACAAGACTTCACTCGCGGTCTCATCTATGCGGCCCTCGTCGCTCTGCTCGGAGCGTTGTACTTCTTCCAGCAACGGATGGTTGCTGCACGCGCTGCGGTCAGCCCGACGATGTCGCCATCCCAGCAGAAGATGATGCAGTACCTCCCTGTCGTATTCGCCGTCTTCCAGATCTTCTTCCTGCTGGGTTTGGTCGTGTACTACATCGTGCAGTCGACGCTGCGAATCCTGCAGCAGTTCTACATCACCAAGCGCTTCTACGCAGGTGACGAATCACTGGGTCGACAGGCGCAGGCCGCCAGCGAGCGGGCCCGTGAACTGGCGAAGAAGGATGGCGGTGGCGGTGGCGGTGGCGGCCCGCTCGCCCAGGCACGCCGTGACCTCAGTGAAGCCAAGAAGAAGACCCCTCGCTCCAAGGCCCCGGCCGAGACTCAGCCGGTCGTGCCCCCGTCGAACCGAACGACGGCACCGAAGAACCGGCCAACCCCCAGCGCGAAGAGCTCGACGGATCGCCAGAGCGGTCGGCCATCTGGTCGGCCGAGTTCGACGAACAAGCGCAAGCGCAAGTAAGACGAAAGAGAGATCATCTGATGGAATGGGTCGAAACGACCGCCAAGAGCCTCGAGGAAGCGAAGGATCTCGCGCTCGACCAGCTCGGAGTCGCCGCTGACGAAGCAGAGTTCGAAGTACTCGAAGAGCCCCGTAGCGGGCTGTTCGGCCGGATGCGTGGTGAGGCGCGGGTGCGGGCGAGGATCATGCCGGCGGCCGTCCGTCCCAAGCAGGAGCGTCGCAGCCGCGGCCGGTCCAAGAGCAAGGACGAGGGCGCGACCTCGAGCGGTAAGGTCAGCAAGAGTGGTGGATCGCGTGGCTCCAGCAGTACTGCGCGTCCCTCCACCAAGGCCGATGCGGATGATGCCGGCAGTCAGGGCGAGCGCCCCGGCACGCGGGCCAGTCGGCCCCAACCTTCGAAGCAACAAAAGGAGAGCAAGCGCATGGATGCGAAGGACGAGCAGAGCGAATCGCCCGTGTCACCTCAGGAGGTCGGAGATGCCGCGGTGGCATTCATGGACGGCCTCGCCGGGGCATTCGGTGCCGAGCCGTCGACCGAACTCGACGTCGACGGTACGAACCTCGAGGTCCGTGTGTCGGGGAGCGAGTTGGGCCTCATGGTCGGTCCTGGCGGTCGCACGCTGATGGCGATCCAGGATCTTGCACGGGTGGCGTCACAGCGTCGCCTGGGCGATCACGACACTCGGTTGCGGATCGACGTCGGTGGTTACCGCGAGAAGCGCCGGGAAGCACTCGAGCGGTTCGCCGCTGCGGTCGCTGCTCAAGTCATCGAGTCGGGCGCAGCGAAGGCCCTCGAGCCGATGTCGTCTGCCGATCGCAAGACGGTCCACGACGCGATCGTCGAGATCGACGGGGTCGACAGCCATTCGGAAGGAGACGACCCGACTCGTCGGGTGGTCATCACGCCGGCCTAGGCTTGCACATGCATCAAGATCTGCTCGAAACGCTGCGCTCCGCGCAGCGTTTCGGCTTTTTCGGGTCACGTCCCATCGAGGAGGCCGTCGAGCATTCGATGGACTATGTCCGGGCGTTGGGTGATGTGGCCGGACCCTGCCGTCTGGTCGATCTGGGGAGCGGGGGAGGACTTCCTGGCTTGGTGTTGGCGGATGCCCTTCCGGATGTCGACGTGGTACTCCTCGATCGTAGGCAGAAGCGCACCGACTTTCTCGAGCGGGCGGTGATCGGGTTGCGATTGGCGCGTGTGGAGGTCCTGTGTGCCGACGTCACAGACCTCATTCGCAGCGTGCGGTCAGGCGACCGGGAACCCTTCGACATCGTGACGGCTCGAGGCTTCGGTCCCCCGGAGTTCACTCTTCGCAGCGGTGTCGGGTTGCTCGGGGAGTGGGGTCGGATCCTCATCAGCGAGCCACCTGAAGGCGATCGCTGGTCGGCGGATCTGCTCTCTGAGCTGGGCCTTCTCAGCGAACGCCGAGGTGCGGTGCGGGTCTTCTGGCGTGAGGGTGACCCGACGATCTGATGTTTCACGGGAAACAATTCGTCGTCGCCAACTGATGTGGGGGAGCCGGTCGCGGTCCGCTCGACGGGATGTTTCACGGGAAACAATTCGTCGTCGCCAACTGATGTGGGGGAGCCGGTCGCGGTCCGCTCGACAGAGTGTTTGACGGGAAACGAATTCGGTGATGCTCGACCCGAGTGGCGCGGGGCGAGTGTCGACCAGGCCGAGTGCTGTCCATGGACGCGATGCGTGCAGCAGGATGCTGAGCGACCAACGGGTGTCTTCACCGAGGATCCGCGCAATTGTCACGCCGACCGGCCACACTATGTCCAATGGACGCCGCCGCCGCCGCACGCCCACCCGTGCGCCAACTTCCTCGCGTCATCGCCGTCGCCAACCAAAAGGGTGGCGTCGGTAAGACGACGACCACGATCAATACCGGAGCCTGCCTGGCAGAGCTCGGATTGCGGACCTTGGTGGTCGACCTCGACCCGCAGGGAAATGCCTCCACCGGGCTGGGTATCGAGAACAGAGGTCTCGAGACCTCGATGTATCACGTGCTGATGCACGATGTGCCCTTGGAGAATTGCATCGAACCAACCGATGTACGCAACCTGTTCGTGGCTCCCGCCAGCCTCGACCTCGCCGGCGCCGAGATCGAGTTGGTCCCCGCATTCAGTCGGGAGACCCGTCTTCGCAAGGCGATCGAGGCGGTGATCGATGACTATGACTATGTGCTGATCGACTGCCCGCCTACCCTGGGGCTGCTCACCGTCAACGGGCTCGCCGCAGCCAAAGAGGTGTTGGTGCCGATCCAGACCGAGTACTACGCGCTCGAAGGCCTCGGACAGTTGCTCCGCAACGTCGACCTTGTCAAGCGCAACCTGAATCCGGAGTTGGAGGTGTCGACGATCGTGTGTGTCATGTACGACGCTCGCACGAAGCTGTCCGATCAGGTCGTGCAGGAGGTTCGAGCCCATTTCGGTGACAAGGTGATCCGGTCGGTCGTCCCGCGCTCGGTCCGACTCTCGGAGGCCCCGTCCTTCGGGCAGCCGATCATTACGTTCGATCCTCGTTCGCGGGGGGCGGTCGCGTACCGCGATGTCGCAAAGGAGTTGCACTATGGCTCGGCGTAGCGGACTGGGAAAGGGCCTCAGCTCGCTGATCCCGCCGGGCGAGGCGGTCCCGGGAGAGTCAGCTGATGGCGCTTACCTGCAAGAGATCCCCGTCGCGGACGTCTCACCGAATCCCCATCAGCCACGGGTGCACTTCGATGAGGAGACACTGGCGGAGTTGACGGCCTCGATCCAACAGATCGGCGTGCTCCAGCCGATCCTGGTCCGACCGACCGAGTCGGGATTCGAGTTGATCGCCGGTGAGCGCCGCTGGCGTGCCGCAGGGCGCGCCGGTCTGGCCACGATTCCCGCTCTGGTGAGGGTCACCGATGATCTGGCCTCGGTCGAACAGGCACTGGTCGAGAACCTGCATCGACAGGACCTGACCGCGCTCGAGGAAGCAGCGGCATATCTGCAGCTGGTCGAAGACTTCGACCTGACTCACGAGCAGGTCGCGGACCGTGTCGGCAAGAGCAGGTCGGCGATCACCAACACCTTGCGCTTGCTCGGCCTGCCGCCCGGCATCCAACGCTTGCTGGCTGATGGCCAGCTTTCGGCGGGTCATGCACGGGCTTTGCTCGGTACGCCTGATCGGGCGCTCCAGGAGGAGCTGGCGAATCTCGCGGCCGAGGAAGGATGGACGGTGCGCGCCGTCGAGGAGGCGGTCAAGCGCGGGGGAGTGCTGATCGCGTCACCCGAGCCACCGCAAGCACCGGTGACGGATGCGCCGATCCATGATGGGGCCGGCATCGCCCCGACCACCCGGTTGCGGCCACCTGGCCTGCTCGAGCTCGAGGAGTTACTCGCCGAGCATCTCGATACTCGTGTGAGTGTTCACATGAGTGCGAAACGCGGCCGAATTGCGGTCGATTTCGCCGATCTCGCCGATCTCGAGCGGATCTATCGTCGGATGATCGGTGAATAGTCCGGACAATTAACGCCGACATCGGGCGTAACTCTTCACCCGCAGATGACCTTGAATCACAGGGTGGGGAGAATTCTGTGGATAAACCATCAAGTGACGCGTGAGTCACCATCAACCTGTGGATAACGGTGATCCGGTCGCCCAGACCTCCAAGGCATCGATGATTGCGCGTACCAACTCGGGGGCCTCATCGAGCGCATTCTGGACGGGGCCAACCGTGAACAACACGGCAGGCATTCGGGTCTCACGCAGTACCGGCAGTCGCATCCCGGCCACGGCCGGCTGCAGACCCGTTCCCAGCGACGCGCACCGCTGCGCGATCGCCTCGGCCAGCGAACGGCCTCCCGCTGACTCGAACTGGGGTACGGCGTAATAGTGAATCGTGGCGGCGTCGGTCGACTGGGTCTCGAAGCCGACGTAGACGGCTGCCGCAAAGCGGTTCGCCGCCGCTGCCTGGGCAGCCGCGTCGGGCTCGTCGGAGGCCACCACGGTGGCACTTCGATGCCGAAGTCCCTGCACGAGCTGCCGTGACAGCGCACTGAGTCCGCCGAACTGACCGACCAGAATCCGTAGGTCGGCGAGAGAACGGGCGCCGGAGGTCAGGGTTTCGAGTTCGCGCACCACGGTCACACCGGGGCCAGTGCCAGTCTGGCGTGCTAGCACTTGGAGCGCCCGCACACTGTCGGCACCGCAGACGCCATCGACGTACAAACCGCAGTTGTGTTGGAAGTCCTCGAGCGCACGCTTGGTACCGGGGCCGAAAATGCCGTCGACCCGGCCGGAATCGAAGCCGAGTCGAGCCATGGACGCCTGCAGCTCGGCGACATCGTCACCGCGAAGGTTCGGCGCGACGAGCATCAGGAGTCGGTCGCCCAACTTCCAGGAGGCCTCGACGATGGCTCGCCAGGTCTCCTCGTCGCAGACACCGGTCGGGCGTAGGCCGCGAGCTTGCTGGAAGGTTCGTAACGACGACTCGGTGGACGCGCAGAACACACCCGCCGTTGCACCTGCGGGCATGTACCCGGCGGCGCCGAGGCGGCGTTGCAGATCGCGAATGGCCTCGCCGCGCTGACCGGGAGTCAGCGGGAAGTAGCGAGAAATTCGTCGAGCTCCTGGAGAAGTGCACCCTTGCCCTTGGCACCGACGATCTTCTTCTTCACCTCGCCGTCGTGAATCACGAGCAGCGTGGGGATGCTCATGACGCTGTAGCGCATGGCGATATCGGGGCTCTCGTCGACATTGAGCTTGGTGATCTTGATCTGTCCGTCGAGTTCGCCCGCGAGCTCTTCGAGGAGTGGTGCGATCTGCTTGCACGGTCCGCACCACTCGGCCCAGAAATCGACGAGCACCGGAGCGTTCGAGCTGGCCACGGTCTCGTCGAACGTTGCGCTGTTGAGGTTGGTGATCCCGTTGGCCATCGAAGACTTCCTTTGGTGATGCGGTGGGCATCGAGCAGTCTACCGACACTGCGGCAGACCCTCAGGTCATCGAATCCGTCGGAGCGGCCTCGCCGCCGGCATGCAGCAACCGTCAGTGAAGTGCTTCGAGCCAGCGCTCGGCGTCGATAGCGGCCATGCACCCGCTACCGGCGGCAGTGATCGCCTGTCGATAGGTGTGATCCTGTACGTCCCCGCAGGCGAAGACACCCTCGACGTTGGTGTAGGTCGAGTCGGGTTGCGTGCTCAGGTAACCGCTGTCCTCCAGATCGAGCACGCCCCGGAACAGATCCGTGTTGGGCCGATGCCCGATCGCCACGAACACACCGGTGACAGCGAGATCGCTCACGGTTCCGTCGATGGTCGACGTGACCTGGATTCCCTCCACCTTGTCGGTGCCATGGATCTCGGTGACGGTGTGATTCCACAGCAGTTCGATCTTGGGGTTCGCGAATGCCCGGTCCTGCATGATCTTGCTGGCGCGCAGCTCGTCGCGGCGATGGATCAATGTCACCTTGTCGGCGAACTTGGTGAGGAACGTGGCTTCCTCGATGGCCGAATCACCGCCGCCGACCACGGCGATGTTCTGTCCGCGGAAGAAGAACCCGTCGCACGTGGCACAGGTGGACAGCCCGTGTCCGAGCAGACGTGACTCGGCCTCGAGGCCGAGCATCAAGGAACGGGCACCGGTCGAGACGATGATCGAATGCGCCTGGTACTCGTCGTCGCGAACCCAGACCCTGAACGGTCGTTGCGAGAAGTCGACGCGGGTGACCTTGTCGGTGAGGAACTCGGCGCCGAACCTGGCCGCCTGGGAGCGGAAGTTCATCATCAACTCGGGGCCCATGATGCCGTCGGGGAAGCCGGGAAAGTTCTCGACCTCCGTGGTGAGCATGAGCTGCCCGCCCGGCTGGTCGGACGTGGAGGACGGCTCACCCTCGATCACGAGCGGCTCGAGATTGGCACGGGCTGTGTAGATCGCTGCAGTCAGACCCGCTGGGCCCGATCCGATGATGATGACATTGCGAATGTTGTCGGCCATGGCAGTGCTCCGGAGTCGGGGGGTCGGTCAGGCGTCGCTGTGACGCTTCGTCATGAGGAACATCCCGAGCAATGTCAGGATTCCCCCGATGACGAAATAGCTGAGATACACCGACTTGTCCCACGCCAACCAGATGTCGAGCAGCGACTGCAACGATCGAGTCAGGATGATCAGCGACAAGGCGATCGCCACCAGCCCGAGGATCAATCCGAGAAGTCCGAAAACGACGCCACGCACGACCTTGATGGCGTTGTTGGTGGTCTTGTCGCGAACGGCGCCGACGAACGTGGTGATCTGTTCGGTTACATCAGTCGCCCAGGAGGGATCAGTCAGCGGATTGCCCGGCATGGGCTCGACTGTAGTGGCTGAGCGACGAACTAGAACAGTGGACCGACGACGAGTGCCTCGCACGTGTCGGGGTCGACACCGGTCACGGTGCCGTCGTTGCTGTCGACCGCGACCAGGATGTCGGTGGGCAACCCGTCGAACAGATACTGGGTCACCCCGAGAATCTCCTGCTGCGGACAAGCGGTGTTCGGGGTCGAGGGCAGATCGCCGCTGGCCTCGAGTTCGAGCAGATAGGTGCCGAACGAACCGAGCTCGTCGGGCGTCGCGAGCGGTTGTGACGGATCGATCATCGGTCGCACCGCCGCAGGTGCAGCATCCTGGGCAGACTCTGCGGTGTTCTCCGGAACCAGTTCGGCCGCCGGAGCGACGGTCGCGCCGCCGGTCACATCGGCGTCTGTCATGTCGCCGGGGACCGCCTCGGTGAGGCGGCTCTCGGACTGGGCGGCG
Organism: Acidimicrobiaceae bacterium; assembly: GCA_024641005.1. Classification (GTDB taxonomy): domain Bacteria; phylum Actinomycetota; class Acidimicrobiia; order Acidimicrobiales; family Ilumatobacteraceae; genus Ilumatobacter. Next base: position 11,237 of record JAHEDX010000040.1, on the reverse strand, counting down.
TCAACGGGAACACTCGGTTGGCTTGCAGCCGTCTCGGAGGCGATCGAATCGGCGTCATCGCCGGTTCTCAGACCGTTGGCCGCAACGACGCCCAGAACACCGATCACGACGATTGTCGCCGCGACACTGAGGTATCGAGCCACCGACGGGCGACGACCGAATCGCATCGCAGTGACGACCTGGGGCGCGGTGGCGAACCCCGCCATCGCGGCAGCGATCGCCGCCTCGCGAACAACCGCAGACGGCGGATCGACGTCCCGTACAGCGACTTGGAGCGCCTGTAGCAGACCGACCTCCGCCATCACGTCGGGGTCCGCCTCGGCGCGCGCTCGCTCCTCGGTGGAGAGCTCACCGTCGAGATAGGCGTTCGCGAGAAGTTGCAGGTCGTCGTTCATGGTTGTGTCGGGGGCTTGTTCTTCAGACGTTCGCCGGGGTCGTCGCGGTTCCCGAGATTCTGAATCAGGAGCCGACGACCGCGAGCGATCCGGGATTTGACCGTGCCGATCGGGAGGTCGAGTGCCACGGCGATCTCGGCGTAGTCGAGGTCGCCGACGTCACGCAGCACGACCGCCGCTTTGAATTCTTCCGGAAGCGCGGCGAGCGCCTCGTCGATCGCGATCCGGTCGACGACACCGTCGACTCGGCGGTGGGCGACGTCGTCGACGGGTTCGCTCCGACTGCGACCTTCTTCGTCGGTTGGGGCCACATGCAGTTGTGGCCGTCGTTTGCGCTTGCGCAGTTCGTCGAGCGCCGTGTTCGTCGCAATGCGTGATACCCAGGTGCTGAACGCGGCCCGCCCGTCGAACCCGTCAATGCTGCGAACCACCCGGATCATGGCTTCCTGAGCAGCGTCGTCGCCGTCCCGGTTGCTGCCGGCGATTCGACGGCAGACGGCGTTGACCCGTGGGTAGTGACGGCGCAGCAACTCGTCCATCGCCGCAGACTCACCGGCCTTGGCGGCCGCAACGAGTTCGGTGTCGTCCCGGTCCCGCTCGGTCACGGTTGGTATGAGATCTCGCCGAGCCGACCCCGATACGGGTTGGCGGTGCTGCAGGCCTCGTCGGGCCCGAGCTCTCTCAGCCAAACCAACAGGTGGGTGGCCGGTACGTCGACCTTCGCCGTGATGGCACCGGGCTCCTCACCGAACTGGGTGGAGCCGACCTTGTCCCACGCGTCGAGGTCGGCGGGCGAACCCTCGGTTGTCGCGGCGTAGACATCGATCTGATAGGGCGCATTGAGCGTCTCGAGCGACAGGGTTCCAGGTGCTGCCGCCGAGAGATCGAGGACCAGCCCGACGCCTCGCTTGCCGCCCAGATAACGGTCTTGGTAGCACTCGGTCGGCCATGCGGTGCTGCTGCTGTTGTCGGCGAGTGCGAGACCCGCTTGGGCGTCGTTCTCGGAACCGTTGGTTCCGTCGGGATCCCAGGCTTGAACGCCGACGATCTGCACAACGCTGCCGCCGGGGTCGGCAGCGGGCGCCGCCTGAACGCTGTCGCCGCCGGGCTCGGAGGGTGCCACCGAATCGGCGGGTGCCACCGTGTCGCCGTTGAACGGGGTGCCATCGTCGCCTCGATTGACGCGTACGAACAGCACGCCCGCCACGACCAATGCCACGAAGAGAAGACCACCGACCACGATGAGCGATGGCGTCCAGCGTTGTTGATGCTGTCGCGCCGGTGTACCACGTATCGGCGTCGGGGCCGGAGGGGTCTCGTCACGTCGAGCCGGTGCGGCCGGTGTGTCGTGGGCGACTCTGGTGATCGGCATCACGCCGGTGACATGCGGATCGCCGGGGATACCGGGGCCGGCACCGAGCGCGCGTTTGGGCGGATTGGCGATGCGCGGGGGCGGGTCAGCAGGCGTACCGTCGATGTGCGGCGGTGTCGTGTCGACGGCCAATAATGCCGCTCGTAGGTCCGAGCCACTCTGAGGGCGATGAGCCGGATTGCGCGCCAACGTCTTGTGGATCAGGTTGACCAGTCCGATCGGCAAGGTCGGACGAAGATGCCCGAGGTCGGTCGGGTCTCGCTGCAATCGGGCCAATGCGGTATCCGCGTCGGTCTCGCCGAGAAACGGCACCCGTCCCGCGAGGCATTCGTAGAGCACCAGACCGAGCGAGTACAGGTCGGCCCGACCGTCGAGGCGGCGACCGCGCACCTGCTCGGGGGACAAGTACTTGGCGGTCCCCATCATCACGTTGTCGCTGGTGAGGTCTTCGTCCTCGGGCTGGAGACCCTTGGCGATGCCGAAATCGGTGAGGAGCACGCGACCGTCGGACGTGACGAGGATGTTGCCCGGTTTCACGTCGCGGTGGACGAAGCCGGCTCGGTGGGCTTCGTCGAGTGCCCCGGCAATCGCAGCGCCGATGTGGATCGTCAGTTCGGGTCCGAGGCGCTTTTGAGAATCGAGCAACTGGCGCAGGCTCTTGCCATCGACGAGTTGCATCACCACGGCCTGGCGGCTCTCGTGGATGACCACGTCGTGGACGGCCACGATGTTCGGATGGCTCAGCCGGGCAACGGCGATCGCCTCGCGCCGAAATCGTTCGGCCACGACGGGATCGCCGGCCAGGTTGGTCTTCAGCCACTTGACGGCGACCTTGCGGTCGAGGTCGCGGTCGGTCGCGACCCACACCTCGGCCATACCGCCCTGACCGATGCGCCGCTCGAGTTGATACCGGCCCGCGAGCAGTTCACCTGCTGGCGCATGCGACGGGGGTGGGGCACTCGAGGGCATGATCGCGTGTCACGCTAGTGGCCTCGAGCAGGTGGAAGCCGTCATTGATGCCAGGTTTCGGGATGGATCGACGCAGCGATGCTCGTCAGCTGATCATCTACGTCGATCCGCGGGCGTGCCAGGTCAGGTCAGGATGTGACCGCAAACGCGACGCCGATCGTGCCACGGCCGGCGTGTGTTCCGATCACGGGACCGATCTCACCGATCACGATCTCGCCGTCGTGCAGAGGACGGAGCATCTCGACGAATTGATCGACGTCGCTGCAATCGGCGTGCAACACGGCGAGGTCGCCGATGCAGCCCTCGTGTTCGCGCACCTTGTCGACCAGGAACTTGAGCGCCTTCGACCGGGTGCGCTGCTTGCCGCCCTGCTCGACCTGACCGTCGATGACCTCGATGATCGGCTTGATCGCGAGTGCGGTTGCGAGCAGCGCCCGGGCGTTGCCGATGCGACCGCCCTTCTTCAAGTTCTCGAGGGTGTCGAGCGCACCGATCACGTGTGTGCGTTGAGCGCGGTCGAGCGCGAACGTCTCGACCTCATCGAGCGACGCGCCGCCGGCTGCAAGGCGCGCACAAGCGAGGACCATGTTGCCGACGCCGAGGCTGACGCTGCGGCTGTCGACGACGCGGACCGCAATGTCGTCGGCCACCGATCGGGCCGCGAGCTCGGCGCTCTGCATCGTCGCCGACAATGCCCCCGACAGCGACACGACGACGATGCCGGTGGCCCCTTCGGCGGCCAGCGCTCGATACGTCGCCTCGAACTGGCCTGGCGCCGGAGCGGCAGTCTCGGGAAGTGTGTCCTGTTGGGCACAGCGTGCCCAGAACTCGTGTGTCGTGAGCTGCTCACGATCGATGAACTCTTCGTCACCGAAGCGAATGGACAGGGGTACGACTCGGATGCCATGTGCCGCAACGGCGGCCTCGGGGAGGTCGCAGGAGGAGTCGGTGACGATTCTGATGCTCACGGGGAAGCGAGCCTACTCGTCGATCGGGGTCGTGTCGCCGTTCGCCCCGGCGGCGCTCGGCTCCGAGCCATCCGGAATCGGATCCGCGGTGCGCGCTGGCGTGGCGTCGGACGAGATGGCCGGTCGGTCGTCGTTCGACCCGTCGGCCGGCGCTGCTGGGTGCCTGTTCCGGGCATCGCTGAGGTACTGATCCCTGGCCGCCTTGCGGCGGCGTCGGAAGTAGCTGAACCACCACGACACCAAGATCAATGTTGCGGCGAGCGTGAACACGCGACCGAGCCCGGCGAGGGTACTGACCCTGGCGGTGAGCTCGATCGGTTCGGTGAGTTGGTTCCCCGCAGGCGTGAGTACCTCGACGCGCACCGGGAAGACTCCGTTCGAACGAGCGGTGACCGGTACCGAGACGGTGGTGGTGGCATTCGCCGCGAGAGTTGCCTCGACGCGCTCGGAGGGGAAGGCGAGCTTCTCTGCCGCGAGTCGGACGATTACCCGTAACGGTGTCGGTCCCGTGTTCTCGATCCGTACCGGGATGAGGGCCTCTCGTCCAGTGATCGTGAACGAGAAGGCTTCCGGCTCTTGCACTGCACTCCGGACCCCGGCGACGTCGCTCTCGACGCTGTCGATACGAGCATTCGCCTCGGCGGCACGCAGCCCGGTGGAGAGCGCGGTGTTCAGCGTCATCTCCCACGCATCGGGTCGAGCATCGATCGCAGGAAGCATCGACTCGACATCCGCCATTCTGAGCCGTGCCGCGTTGACGCGCTGGGCCCGTCCTCGGAGTGACATCGACGGTCGATCCTGGAGCGTCACGGTGACTGCTGCACCATCGACGAAGAACGAGTTCGTGATGTCGGGTACCCGATCGAGCGGCTGGAACGAATAGTCGGGATGTTCGGCGACAAACTGTTCGATGAACCCGAGAACAGTGGGGTCGGGTGCGGTCAGTTGCTCGGTGGTGAGCACCATCGTCCGGAGATCCGGATCGAGCTGATACCGCATCACGCCGGTGGTTGCCATCAACCTCACCGCATCCTCGATGGGGGAACGAACCGAGACCCGGTCGGGGTCGAGGAGCCGGGTGATCGGGTCGACGACGAGTATTCGTTCCGTGGAGTCGTCTGGCAACCGTGCGTTCAACAGCAGCGAGGTGTCTGTGAGATCGCCGAGGTTCCCTTCGAAGGTGGTGTAGGTGGCAAAGGGGACCACGAGCAGGGGGATCCCGATGTCGCGCAGAAGCGCCGCGCCCTCGGGCGTGAGACGATCGTTGGTCGGCCACACACTTCGCGCGAGCGGCTGGGTCGGGAACATCGTTGCCAACTCGGTCTCGCCGGCGTCGTACCACTCGTTGAGGTCGTCGCCGAGTTCGGCTGCGGCAGCGGCGGACGGATCGAGTGGTGCGGCAGGAAGGATGACGAGTCCGTCGTTGGTGTCGAGCGCCGCCCTCAGTCGGTCCGCGAGCCCGCTATCGGACGCGAGCACCGTGCGGACCAATGTGGGAGGGAGCGCGATGGCGACCGGAGCTGTCGACGCTGCGGCGAGATCGGCAACCTCGATCAGACTGGCACGCGCCGCTTCCAGCTCGCCGGCGTCCGGGTCGGGACCGGGATCATCCAGCGCAGCGAAGACGGTGAATCTGAACGGTCCTCGCCCGATCCCGTCGACGACCTCGACGAAGGTCGTCGTGGCCGTCACGACAGCCGAAGCACGTCGAATCTGGATCGTGACCGGATAGACGCCGGGCTCCAGGAGATCGAGTTGGTCGACGTCGGCGGTCCCGCTGCTGATCGGCACGTCGAGTTCGATTCGCCGCTCACCGGTGGCCTCGTCGAAACTGCTGACGTCCGACAGTTCGAACTCGAGGATGTCGGTGACCGCTCCGGGAGCGTCCTCGAGTGTTTGGTCGACCGATGCACGACTGAGAAGGCGGCGATGAGCTCGGACCTGGACGATCATCTCCGGGCCGGGATCGATGGTGGTGGTCGGCGACGGGATCGTCGTCGTGGCGACTCCATCACCGTCGTCCACGTTCGAGGATGTCACCGTCGTCGTGGACGGTGGCTCGACCCCCGCAGGAAGTGTCGTGGTGGTGGTGGTCGTGGTGGTGGTGGTGGTCGTGGTGGTCGTGGTCGGCGGCGCGATCTCGGGCACATAGGCGGTGACGACCAACTCGAAGTGAGCGATCGTTCCTGGGGCGACGGCATAGTTCTGTGAGGTGAGTACGAGCCCGTGGTCGGGGTCGGTCTGGGAGACGACGGGGTGATTGCCCGCCATCACGCCGACCACACCCACCATCGTTGCGGCGGCCAGCAGGAGGAGGATCCGCCTCATGTCTGTGTCACCATGTCGGGGTCACTCGGCGAGCCGGCGCTCGGCGATGATGAGCTCGTCATCGAGAGCCACGAATCCGAGACTGTCGTACAAACGGAGCGCAGGGTCGTTCTGGACGCCGGTGTTCACGAACGCGGCGGTGAGCTTGCGGTCGTACATCCATTGCAGTGAGTCGAGAACGAGAGCGCGAGCGACGCCCTGCCGCCGGTGCGCGGCGCCGACGGAGAGCCGTTGCAGGTATCCCTGCTCGAGAGCTGCCCCCGAGATCGCGAAGCCGCTGATCGCTCGACCGTCACGAACGAGCCGGGCCCGGTTGCGCGGCGTGGCGGTGCGGATTTCGCGCAAGCTCGCGGTGTCGTTGCCCCACATCGGCCCGAACGCGTCCTGATCGACCTCGGCGGCGCGCGGGAGGTGCCACACCCGAAATGGGCGCGGCCGATGCCGGAGATCGGAGCGGACCGAGATCACGGGCGAGTCGAGATCGCGACGAAGGAGCACCAGCCGGTCGATGGAATCGAAACCGGTCGCGCTCAAGATCTCGGCGACCCGCGGGAACAGCGCCGAGGTGCGCACGGCGCGAGCTCCGTTGCGACGGGCCTGCTCGACGGCGATGTTGATCGTGGCCGGCGTCGGCAGCGTGAGGTGATCGACGAAGATCAGATGAGCCACCGTCGGGTCGTTGGGCCAACGGCGCAAGCGCCACATGCGCGCCGCCTGCTCCTCCGTCCGCACGATCGCACCGTTCACGTTCCCGACGGTAGTCCGGCGGTTCCCTGTTCGCCGGGCGTCAGCGCGGATCGATCGGCGCAGCTGCCGGGCCACTGGCTCGGTCCCCTAGCCTGGCGGGACCATGGTTCCGGATCGCTTTGCTCCCGTGCTCGCCGAACTCGCGCCGCTCGCAGCGCGTTTCGCCGAAGCCGGGTTTCAGCTCTATCTCGTCGGCGGCACCGTGCGCGATCTGTTGGTCGACTCCGGGCGCAGCGACTACGACCTCGATCTGACCACCGACGCCCGGCCACCCCAGATCAAGTCGTGCCTCAGCGGATGGGCGGACGCAATCTGGACACAGGGCGAACGCTTCGGCACGATCGGCGCGCGATTCGGCGCCCGGACCTACGAGATCACCACGTTCCGTGCCGAGTCGTACAGCGATGACTCGCGCAAACCTCACGTCACGTATGCCGACGATGTCGAGACCGACCTCGGCCGGCGTGACTTCACGATCAACGCGATGGCGCTCGCGCTCACAGGCTCGGCGACGCCGACCTTGGTCGATCCGCATGGCGGTGCGCTGGATCTGATGAACAAGGTGCTACGCACGCCGCTCGGTCCCGAGATCAGCTTCAACGACGATCCACTCCGCATGTTGCGGGCCGCCCGTTTCATCGCCGGCTACGAGCTGCAGCCGTCGGAGCAACTGGTCGCGGCGGTCAAGGAGATGGCGCCCCGGCTCGAGATCGTGTCGGCGGAGCGCATCCGCGACGAGTTCGACAAACTGATCACGGTCGATCACCCCTCGGCGGGCCTGTGGTTCCTCTATGACACCGGGCTGTCCGACCAGTTCCTTCCCGAGATGTCGACGATGAGGCTCGAGCACGATCCGATTCACCGCCACAAGGATGTGCTCACCCACACCATCGCGGTCGTCGAGAACGTCCGCCCAGCGGACGAGCAGCCAGCAGGTCGACCTACGTTCGACTTTCGTCTGGTTCGGCTCGCCGCGTTGTTCCACGACATCGGCAAGCCCCGCACGCGCGGCTATCAAGAGGGCAAGGGCACGACCTTCCACCACCACGATGCCGTGGGTGCCCGGATGACGAAGAAGCGGATGACTGCGTTGCGTTACTCGAACGACGATGTCGCCAAGGTGACAGCACTCGTCGCATTGCATCTGCGGTTCCACACCTACCGGCTGGGTTGGTCCGACTCGGCGGTGCGGCGGTATGTGCGTGATGCCGACGATCTGCTCCACGAATTGAACGTCCTCACGCGCTGCGACTGCACCACTCGCAACGAGCGCAAGGCCCGGCACCTCTCGAAGCGGATGGACGATCTCGAGGAGCGCATCGACGCCCTCGCCGAGGCAGAGGAAATTGCCGCGATCCGCCCCGAACTCGACGGTCGAGCGGTGATGGAACATCTCGGGCTCACCCCCGGACGTGAAATCGGGGAAGCCCTTGATTTCCTGCTCGAGATCCGTCTGGAGGAGGGTCTGATCGGCGAAGTCGAGTCGAAAGCGCGGCTCGACGCTTGGTGGTCGCAGCGGTCGAAGTGACCACACGGGGTGGCGCGCTCGATTCTTCTGACGGTGCATCGCCCATCTCACGGTGAGAAGGGACCTAACCTCGTCGCGTGAGCGACAGCGCGAACGGCCTGGTGATCGTCCTCGGCACGGCCTCGATCCTCGCGCTCGCGCTCAGCATCTGGAACTCGCGCCGCCAGAGCGACCGGATGCGTCGGCAGCTCGAGGCCGTCGAAGCCGCCGAGAGCGAGGTGCGCCGCCTGCTCGACGAACTGCCCGAAGCGGTGTTGCTCGTCGACGCCGATCACGTGGTCCACAGCACCAACGCGGCGGCGCTCGCACTGTTCGATCTCAGCCGCAGCGAGATCTTCGAGAGCAACCTCCTCGATCACGCCGACGGTGACGAGCAGGTTCAGCTCGAGGCGGCGATCCAACGAGCCTTCGAGGGCGCCGAGGTCGAACCGATCCAGATCGAGGTGCATGGCGGCGCAACGAGGCGGGTGGTCGTCGAGGCTTCCTTCCATTTGCCTCGCCACAGCCCGGTGTTCGATCAGGAGCGTCGACTGGTCGTTCGACTTCGTGACGTGTCCGAGCGCGAACAGCAGAACCGCGCCCTCGATCAGGCCCGCCGGCGGTTCCACCAGGCCTTCCAGTCCGCGCCGACGGGGATGGCCCTCGTACGGTTGGATGACGGCCGCATCGTCGACGCGAACCAGTCGCTCGCCGAGATGCTGAGACGGGACGTGCAGGAGCTGGTCGGCTGCACGCTCCGCGAGTTCACCCATCCCGACGACGTGCGCGCTGCACAGCCACACCGCGCCCGTCTCGAGCTCGGGATCGTCGATTCGTTCCGGATCGACCAGCGATACCGGCGTCGGGACGGTGAGTTCATCTGGGCCCGCACCCGGGTGTCGACCACCGAGGACGACGGGGTGATGCTGGCGATCACCCACATCGAGGATGTCACCGAGCAACGTCGCGCCGCCGAGCAACTGCGCTACGCAGCGCGACACGACGAACTCACCGGATTACCCAACCGGTCGTACCTGATGCACATCCTCGAGGATCGTCTCGCGACCGCCGAACTCGATGCGGTCGTGGTGCTGTTCGTCGATCTCGACCAGTTCAAGGTGGTCAACGACAGTCTCGGCCATGAGGTCGGTGACGAACTGATCCAGGTGGTGTCCGAGCGACTTCGTTCGGTGCTGCGCGAGGACGACGTCCTGGCCCGCTTCGGTGGTGACGAGTTCATCGTCGTACTGACCGGTGAGCCGATCGACGTGGCAGAGCGCCTGCGGCGCGCCGTCCACCCGCCGATCGTCGTCGGCGAACACGAACTGTTCGTCACTGCGTCGATCGGATACTCCTCGAACCACGAGCCGGGGATGTCGCCCAACGATCTGCTTCGTGACGCCGACGCGGCGATGTATCGAGCCAAGGCTCGCGGCCGCGACTGTGTGGAGGCGTTCGAGGTCGGTGGATACGAGACGGGTGTGCAGGCTCTGCGCACAGCAGGCGAATTACGGCGCGGCATCGAACGCGGCGAGATTGTGCCGTACTTCCAACCGATCGTCGATCTCGAGTCCGGCCGGGTGCTCGGCTACGAGGTGTTGGCGCGCTGGCTCCACCCCGAGCGAGGTCTGCTACCGCCGAGTGAGTTCATGCCACTCGCCGAGGAAACCGGGCTGCTCATCGACCTCGGTGCTCAGATCCTGCGCGACTCGCTGTCGCAGCTCGCACAATGGCGTGCCTCGGGTCACCGCTTCGCGAGCTGCTCGGTGTCGGTGAATGTCGGTACCCGCCAACTGATCGATCCCAACTTCTACGACACGGTGATCGACGCACTCGCCGAAACGGGCATCGATGCCGATTCGCTGTGGCTCGAGATCACCGAGACGGCGCTGTTGGCCGACGTGAAGGCCGCGACCGTCGCGTTGCGCGAACTACGCAGTCTGGGACTGCACCTGTCGGTCGACGACTTCGGAACCGGCTACTCGTCGCTGACCTACCTCAAGCGGTTCCCGGTCGAGGCGATCAAGATCGATCGGTCGTTCGTGTCCGGTCTGGGTATCGAGCAGGAAGACAGCACGATCGTCGAGGCGGTCGTCCGCCTTGGCCAGGCGTTGGGGCTGCATGTGGTTGCCGAAGGTATCGAGTCGCCGTTGCAGCTCGGCCGGCTTCGCGACCTCGGATGTGACCGAGGACAGGGCTATCTGTTCGGTCGCCCGCGACCGGCCGCGCTGGTGGAAGCCGAGCGCGCCGGCGTCTGACGGTCTGACTCCACGAGATCAGTCGCCTTCTTTGCGGGCTCTCAGGACCAGAGTGGTGGGTACCGGCGAGATGTCGCTGACGCCGAGCTCGAGGATGTGGTCGACGCGGAAGTTGGCCCGACTGAGATGCATGTGCCAGTCGCCGATCGTGCGTCCCACGGTGCCATATGGATGCACCTTCGAACCGTAGTGATCGGTGGTGTGGACCCCAGCGAAGGGATGCGGTACAGAGATCACGAGGGGATGGCTGGCTTTCAGCACGCGGTGTACCTGTCGCAACTGACGTCCGAGATCGTCGACATCGACCAAGGTGTGATTGGCGACCACCAGCTCGATCGACCCACTGGTCGCGAATCCGAGGTCTGCGGGATCGCCGACATGGCACTCGACGGTGACCTCAGCCTTGGTCGCGGTTTGGCGCAGCTGTTCGATGACGTCGGGGTCGGGGTCGATGGCGATCGATTTTGCGCCGGCGAGCGCGAATGCGATCGCGTTCATCTCGCGGCTGACGCCGAGTTCGAGCGCCCGTCTGCCGCCGCTGATGTCACCGCAGAGCCGCAGCTCACGATCGTCGAGGATGTCGCGGCCGAAGGAGATGGCGGAGGTCGTCACGACACCAGTCTCGCGGATCGCTAGCCTGAAGCGATGGGTTTCTCGGCCAGGGTGTTGCGCGGCGGCGAGGAACGCCGCGGC
>JAHEDX010000107.1 GCA_024641005.1 Acidimicrobiaceae bacterium | reverse complement strand
GCGCGAGGCATGCCTCGACGATGGCGTCGCTGCGCGTGCGTTGGCGATGCGAGCCGCCAGACGCCGGCCGGATCTCACCGAGTTCGACGGCGATCTCAGCTCACGCACGATCGAGCATTTCTCCAGGCCCGTGTCGCCCTCCCAACTCGAATCCTGGGCGAAGTGCCCACACGCCTATTTCGTGCAGTACATCCTCGGTGTCCGGCGCGTCGACGACCCGACCGAAGATCTGGCCATGTCGCCGATCGAGCGGGGCAACGTCGTGCACGAAACACTCGACCGCTTCAACCGTGAGGTGCTCGACGGCACCCTCCCTCAGCCCGACGGCTCGGGCTGGCTGCCGATCCACGGCCGACGGTTGCTGGCCCTGTACGGCGAGGTCGCCGACGACTTCGAGCGCACCGGACGAACCGGCCGCGCAGCACACTGGCACCTCGATCGCCGAGCGGTCCTGGCCGAGCTGTTGAACTGGTTCACGCTCGATGGTCACACGGCGGCTGCACGTGGGGCGCAGATCGTCAGCTCCGAGCTACGGTTCGGCGACGACGGTGCGGTCACACTTCCGCTGGCCGGCGGGGGTCGGCTGGCAGTGCGCGGCTCGGTCGATCGAATCGACCGGCGCCGCACCGGTGACCTGATCGTGATGGACCACAAGACGGGCCGCGACATCGATTTCCGACACATCGATGCCGCCGATCCCACCGAGGGCGGCACCAAGTTCCAGCTCCCCACCTATGCCGCCGCCGCCCTGGCGGTGTTCGGACACGACGACCGCTCCTCGCCAGGCGTGCTGGCCGAATACGACTTCTTCGAACGGGGACGATACGCGCGATACGGATACTCGTTCGACGAGGTCGTGTGGGATCGGATCGCTCACGACCTGCAACATCTCGTCAGCGGTATCGAGGCAGGATTCTTCCCGGCGACACCAGATATCCCGCACTGGGAGTTCCGGGTCGGGTGCCATTATTGCCAGCCCGACGGCCTCGGCGTCGCCGAACGCTTCGGCGAATGGCAGCTCAAGCAAGGCGACCGGCGCCTCGCACCATGGTTTCCCCCCGACGACGTAGACCGAGCAGACGACTCATGACCGGCGCCGACCTGACCGACCTGTCGGACAGCGACGATCGCGCCAGGATCGCGTCCGACCTCGACACGAACCTGTTCGTCGAGGCAGGCGCCGGATCGGGCAAGACCAGCAGCCTGGTCGCGCGCATCGTCTCGTTGGTGGCGAACGGCATCGAGATCGGCACGATCGCCGCGATCACGTTCACCGAGAAGGCGGCCGCCGAGCTCCGTCATCGGCTTCGCGTCGAACTCGAACAAGCCGAGGCCATCACGCACGAGCCGATCACGGCCGAACGCATGCACGCCGCCCTCGATGCCCTCGACCATGCGCCGATCGGCACCTTGCACGCCTTCGCCAGACGGATCCTCAACGACTACCCGGTGCAGGCCGGGCTGCCGCCGGGCTTCCGCGTACTCGACGAACTCGAGAGCCATCTGGCGTTCGAAGATCGGTGGGCCGAACTACTCGACCAGGTGCTCGACGACCCAGCCCCACCGGGCGGGATCACCGAAGGTGGCAGCACGCTGATCGAGTTGTGCGGCCTCGACAACTTCGGCCTGTCATCCGGTGGCCGGCGGGTGGCGATGGGGTTCCACGACAACTGGGATCTCGTCGAGGCCCGGGTCGATCGATCCGACCCGGCACCCTGGCACCTCGACCCCACGGCATACGCCCGCGCCGTGCTCTCGCTGTGTGACACGCCCTGCCCTCCTGACGATGCTCAGTCGGTCCGGCTGGGCGAACTTCGCGAGCTGGCCCGAACGCTCGAGGGCGCGAACCGGCTGGGCGTGCAGATCGACCTGCTCATGCGGCTCGAAGACCGCTGCCGCAAGGTCAAGCGAACCGGTTCGAAGGCGACGTGGAAGGCAGCCGGATTCGACACAACGTCGCTCGACGCCCTCCGCGCGCAGCAGACCGACCTCGCCGACGAGGCGCTGGCACTGCTCCAGTCGGTGCGCGACTACCGCGTCCGCGTGCTGGGAACACTGCTCGGCCGCTGGGTACTCGCGGCGGCGAAGGCTCGCGCCGCCGACGGCACGGTCGAGTTCCACGACCTGTTGGTCCTGGCGCGGCAACTCGTCGCCCGGCACCCGAGTGTTCGTGCCGACCTGCACCGGCGCTACCAACGGATCCTGCTCGACGAGTTCCAAGACACCGATCCGATCCAACTCGAGATCGCCGTGCGATTGGCGTCCGACCCCGACGACCCCGCTCAGTCCGACGACGATGGGGCCGACTGGACCCTGCTGCGGCCCCTGCCGGGGCGCTTGTTCATCGTGGGCGACCCGAAACAGTCGATCTACCGCTTCCGGCGCGCCGACATCGCCCAGTACATGCGCGCCGCGGCGCAGATCGGGGCGGCCGACGCCGGGCTGTCTGCCAACTTCCGATCGTCGCGGCAGGTACTCGACTGGGTCAACCAGGTGTTCGCCAACCTGATCCTGCACGAGCCCGACGTGCAGCCCGCCTACCGGGCGCTCGAGCCGCGCCGCGAGCACTTCCGCGACCACGGCTCGGTGATCTTGCTCGGCCTCGACGAACACGCCGACCTCGTCGCCGGCCGGAGAGCAGAGACGCTGAGATGGCGTGAGGCCGCCGACGCAGCCGATGCCGTGGCCACCGCACTGCACGACGGCTGGCTCGTCAGCGATCGCGATGCCAACGGCACCGCCGTGCTGCGCCCCTGCCGACCCGGCGACATCACGGTGCTGCTCCCGGCCCGGACCTCGCTCCCGGCACTCGAGGCAGCCCTGGGCGAGCGCGATCTGCCCTATCGAGCCGAGAACAGTTCGGTCGTCTACACGACCACCGAGATCCGACACTTGATGCTGGCGCTGCGCGCCAGCGACGATGCCACCGACCAGCTCGCGCTCGTCGCCGCGCTGCGCACCCCGCTGTACGGGTGCAGCGATGTCGAGTTGTACGACTGGAAGGCCGGGGGCGGTGCCTGGTCGATCTGGGTCGAGCCACCACCGGCGCTCGCCGACCACCCGGTCGCCGCGGCGATCGCCCACCTCCGCACGCTCGCCGAACGCAGTACCTGGCTCACCCCCGCCGACCTGCTCGCGGCGCTGATCGACGAACGGAGGGTCCTCGACGCAGCACTCGACAGCCCCGACTCCCGAGACGTGTGGCGTCGGGTGCGGTATGTGGTCGATCAGGCCCGGGCGTGGAGCGATGCCGGCGGGCACGGCCTTCGTCGCTATCTGGGATGGGTCACGTTGATGGCCAGCGAAAGCCGCAACGCCGACACGATCCTGCCAGAGCACGACGACGACGCCGTCCGGATCATGACCATCCACGCGGCGAAAGGGCTCGAGTTTCCGATCACGGTGGTGTCGGGGCTGACCACCCGACCGTCCCCCACGTTCTCGAACTCGGTCGTGTGGCATCGAGACACCTGGACCATCTCGAACAAGAACGGTGACGAGGTCTATGAGGATTTCAAACCCCTCGACGAGCAGATGAGCGACGCCGAGCGGCGCCGGCTGCTGTACGTGGCATGTACGCGTGCCGTCGACCATCTCGTCGTGTCGCTGCACCGCCTCCCCGAACCCACCGAGGTCGCTCCGAACGCCACCAACGCCGCGATGCTCCACGCAGGTGGCGCCACCGAATCCGGCGCCCGCGCACTGCACGCGACGACGGGTGGATTCTCGGTGTCACGGCCCGATCCGTCAGTGCTCCCCTGGGCCGACCGTGCCGAGTGGACGACCGAGCGAGAGCGGGCCGTCAGCGTCGCCAGTTGGCGACCGACGGTCAGCGCGACGCGACTCGCCGAGGAGATCGCTGCGCTCGACACCATCGATCCCGACGCGTCGCCCGACTCGGGCCTGGCCAAGGATCCGGTCGATCTCGACCTGCCTCCATGGCAGCGAGGGCGTTACGGCACTGCCATCGGCCGGGCGGTGCACGGGGTGCTCCAGTTCGCCGATCTTCGCACCGGAGCCGACGTCGAGGTACTCGCAGCGGCTCAGTGCGCAGCGGAAGGCGTCAACGGCCTCGAGGCACTGGTGGCGTCGTTGGCACGATCGGCGCTCGACGCCTCGATCGTCCGCGCGGCTGTCGATCGCGAGCATCATCGAGAGTTGTTCGTGGCAGCCACCACCGGGGACCGGCTGCTCGAGGGGTACATCGACCTACTGGTCCGCACCGACGACGGCTACGTCATCGTCGATTACAAGACCGACGACTGGAGCGACCGGTCACGCCGTCACGAGCGCATCGCTCGCTACCGGCGACAGCTGGCCGCGTACGGCGTGGCGCTCGAGCGTGTGATCGGTGAACCGGTCGTCGGCGGCATGCTCGTGCGGTGTATCGACGGTGCACCCGCGGAAGAGATCGTGCTCGACGACTTCGATGCCGCCCAGAGCGAGATCCGCTCGGCACTCAGCTGAGCCGGCGTCGGCCGCCCTCGACGATGCTGTGGTACAGCGCCGCCAGGCTGAGCCTGAACATCGCCAGCACGAAGATCACACCGAGTGCCACGCCGATCGGGACGAGGAGTGCCCCCAGGACCCTAAGTTTCGCGTCGAAGAGTGGTTGCAGCAGCCCCGCCTCGACCGGTGTGCCGTCGAGATGCAGGGTCCGCATCGGATCGTCATAGACCGGACAGTCCACATCGGTCTCCGAGACACCGATCACCTCGTCACCACCGAAGTCCTCGATCGGCTCGGTCACCCTCGACACGAGCAGGCCGAGGTCCGGATCGACGACCGCCCCGACCAGGTACCGCTCGCCGTCCGAGAGGTACTGGGCATCGAGCCCATATCGAATGTCGATCAGATTCCCCGAAGCGAACGGCGACGACTGTCCGTTGCGGATCTGCTCGATCTCGAATCGAACCGTGCGGTAATCGCGCTCGACGACCTGGCCCACGAACACGATGTGCGGCATCCGTGGAGCCTCACAGCCAACCGGCACGGGCACGAGTGGCAGGGTGACCGGTGTGGCGTCGGTGGCACCGCCGCTGACAGCACCCGACTCGTCGGTCGACGGATCGGTCACCGGGGGGGCGGCCCCGACGCGGGCGGCCGACGCGCCGAGTATGCCGAGTGCCAACACACAGATGGCCAGCGCGCGCCGCATGGCCGCGAGGGTAACCCAATCCTGCCGACGATACTGATGGCCATGGGGTTCAATCCGCACCGCAAGTTCAGGGCCCGACCGACCGACTATGTCCTGGTCGCAGCGGCCTCGCTGGCCGCGATCGGCCTGGTGGTGTGGGCGCTGTTCTCGTGAACGCCGGGCGCTGACGGGCGGTCAGAACGCAGCGCGGTGATGGGACAGCGTCACCCCGTCGATGGCGATCACGTCGAAGCGCACGTCGATGTCACCGAGGTCGTGCAGGCGCAGCCAGCTGGCTGCGAGCCGACGCACACGGTGCTGCTTGACCTGATCGACAGCGGCCGCGGCGCCACCGAAGCGGGCGCTGCGCCGCGCCTTGACCTCACAGAAGACGATCAGTTCGCCGCGACGGGCGATCAGATCGAGGTCTCCCCGCAGCTCGGGCTCGGTCGGTCGCCAGTTGCGATCGAGGATGCTGAATCCCAACGATCGCAGGTGGCTCGCTGCGCGAGCTTCCCCCCACCGCCCACGGGCATGGTTCGACTGGTCGTTCACGGGCGCGCGCCTCCGTTGTGCAGAAACAACAGCGGGGCGCAGGCGCCCGAGGGTGAGTCAGCGACTCAGAATTCGCGCTTTTCGCGGACCTTGGCGGCCTTGCCGATGCGGTCACGCAGGTAATACAGCTTGGCGCGGCGTACGTCTCCACGCTTCATCACTTCGATCTTCTGCACGGTGGGTGCATGGATCGGGAAGGTGCGCTCGACGCCGACGCCGTAGCTGAGCTTGCGAACCGTGTAGGTCTCGTGCAGTCCACTGCCCTGACGCTTGATGACGTTGCCCTGGAACACCTGGACGCGTTCTTTGCCACCCTCGACCACGCGCACGTGGACCTTGAGTTCGTCACCCGGGAAGAAGTCGGGAATGTCGTCGCGGAGCGAGTCTTGGTCGATGAGGTCGGTCGTCTTCATGGCGTTTCTCTCAGATCTTCAGGCCCGGGCATGGTCGCCCTGTCGTCGTTGGCAAGGGGCGGATCAAGGATACGGGACGGGTGGGAACTCTTCCAACAGCGCGCGGTCATCATCTGAGATTCCCCCGCGCGCCTCGATCAGGTCGGGACGGGACGTGATCGTACGATGCAGCGCCTGGGCCTTGCGCCATCGGTCGATCCTGGCATGGTCGCCACTGCGCAGCACCGCGGGCACCTCCCACCCGCGAAAAGCTGCAGGCCGGGTGAAATGTGGTTCCTCGAGGAGCCCGTTGGCGCCGAAACTCTCGTCGACCGGGCTCGCGGCATTGCCCATCGCGCCGGGGAGCAGTCGGGTCACGGCCTCGATCACCAGACATGCCGCCACCTCTCCCCCGTTGAGGACGACGTCGCCGACACTGAGCTCATCATCGACCAGATGTTGGCGGACCCGATGGTCGACGCCCTCGTATCGGCCACACAGCAGGCTGAATCCGTCGGTCGCGGCAAGTTCTCGGGCCAGGTGCTGGTCGAAGCGTTGCCCACCGGGGCCCAGCAGGAACAGCGGGCGCGGCGGATCGGCGGTCTCGACGGAGGCGAAGATCGGTTCGGGCCGCATCAGCATCCCGGCGCCGCCGCCGAACGGCGAATCGTCGACCGTGCGGTGCACGTCGGTGGCCTGGTCTCGTGGGTCGTGGAGACGAAGGTCGACCAGACCCGTTCCCCTGGCCTTGCCGAGCAGGCTCTCCGAACAGAATCCGTCGACCAGAGCCGGAAACAGGGTGAACACGTCGATGCGCATGCCCGAGGTCACTCGTTCAGTTCGAACAGGCCTTCGGGCGGATCGATCGTGATCAGCGTGCCCGGCCCCGAGTGGTCGACCGAGGTGACGAACGTGACCGGTACCAGGGCACCGGTATCGAGTTCGAGCAGATCGGCGGCGGGATTGGCGATCACCGAGCGACAACGACCGCGATCGATGCCGTTGACCTCGATCACACTCGCGCCGATCAGCTGATGGATCCACAGGGCATCGGGATCGTCGATCGGCTCGGCTGACACCACCACGCCGGTGAGCGCCTCGGCAGCGCTGCGGTCGTCGACGCCGTCGAAATGGACACGCCAGCGATGGCTCGACGAGTTGGACTGGACGATCGTCAGCCAGCGATCCCGAGCCCAGAGCTTGCTGCCCACCTGGGCGCGCTCGGTGCGATCGGTGACGAGATCGAGAAACACATCCCCACGAATGCCGTGGGGGCGGCCGATACGGCCGACTTCGAGCAGGCCGTCGGGTTTCGCCACGGCGTGTTCCGTGTCGTCAGTCGAGGAATTCGATGTCGAGCTCGACGCCATCCTTGGATGCGGCTGCCCGGGTGACGGTGCGGATGCTCGCGGCGGTACGGCCGCGGCGACCGATGACCCGGCCGAGATCACCGTCTCCGACACGGACGTCGAGACGATGCTTGCCCTCACCGGTGACCTCGTCGACGGTCACGGCGTCTGGCTGATCGACGATCGACTTGACGATGTGCGTCAGCACCGCGACGGCGGTGGGGGCTGACTGGACGTCGCTCATTTGCTCGCCTTGAACTGGTCCATCGCTCCGGACACCTGGAGCAACTTGGCGACGCGCTCGGTCGGCTGGGCACCCTGGCTCAGCCACTTGACGGCCTTGTCGTTGTCGACCGTGAGACCCGACGGGTCCTGGCGCGGGTCGTAATGACCCAGGATCTCGATGAAGCGACCGTCGCGCGGCGAACGGGCGTCAGCAGCGACGATGCGATACTGAGGCTGCTTCTTCTTGCCGACTCGGGTGAGGCGCAGCTTGACTGCCATGTGAACTGACTCCTGGATGCGATGAGAGAACCATGAAAGGTTAGCGGGGATGGGCGCGATTCGGAACGCCTCGCCGACATCGTCCGCGTGCTACACCAGGGTCCATCATGGATCTGTTCCGATTCGACCCTCCGGCGCTGACGCTCGACGAAGTCGCCGGTATCGCCCGCGAGCGCTACGGCATCACCGGTGCGGCCAAGCGCCTACGTGGCGAACGATCACACAACACGCTGTTCACCACCGGCGAGGGCAGCCAGTACGTGTTGAAGATCGCGAGCGCCGGTGAGCTGCCCACCACCATCGAGTTCCACGCCCGCGCCTTGGTGCATCTCGAGCAACGCTCCCCGGAACTCCCGATTGCCAGGATGGTCGTCGCCCTCGACGGCGAGTTGGTGCCCCGGCTCGATCGAAACGGTCGACAGCACTCGATCCGCTTGGTCACCTACCTGCCTGGCGTGACCTTCGAGGACGATCAGCCGATCTCGGATCCCGGTCTTCGAGCGATCGGGTCGCTCCTGGGCGCCCTGTCTGCAGCCCTCGCCGATTTCGACCACCCGGCGGGCGACGAGTTCATGCCCTGGGACATCGCCAACGGTCTGATCCTCGACGACGAGTTGTGGTCGGGAGCGGGCGACGATGCCCGTGAGCTGCTGGTTCGCGCCCGAACCCGGCTGGTGGAGGCCACCGAGGCAATGGCGACACTGCCCCGCCAGATCATCCACAACGACGGGCACGCAGGCAACCTGCTCAGGTCCGACCCGACATCCGACACCGTCACCGGGGTGATCGACTTCGGCGATCTCGTACGCACCGTGACCGTCGCCGACCTCGGCGTGTCAGGCGCCAATCTCGTGCCACACCAGGCCGATCCGATCGCAGCAATGGCTGCACTGGCCGCCGGCTTCCACATCCACCGGCCGCTGTCACCGCCCGAAGTGGAAGCGCTCCCGGGCCTCGTGCTGTCACGCCTCGCCCTGAGCACGCTGCTCGTCGACTACCAGATCGCCCACGCCCCGCACATCGCAGACGCGGTCGCCGCCGAACGTCCGGGGCTGCTCGCCGGGCTCGAGCGGTGGTTGTCGATCGACCCTCGTGAGGCGCTCGACCGAATCAAGGAGGCATTGTGAGCACGACCGACGACGAGCTGCGGCGCCGCAGGGCGACCAGCCTCGCCCCCAGCTACCAGCTGTTCTATGACGATCCCGTCCATCTGGTACGCGGGGAGGGGGTCTGGGTCTACGACACCGACGGCAACCGCTACCTCGACTGCTACAACAATGTGCCGTCGGTCGGCCATGCCCACCCTCGTGTCATCGCCGCCCTCACGAGGCAGGCGGCGCTGATCAACACCCACACCAGATACCTGCACGAGCACGTCGTCGAACTCGCCGAACGCCTCGGAGCGATCCTGCCCGGCGAACTCGGCACCTGTTACTTCGTGTGTACCGGCACCGAGGCCAACGATCTCGCCGTTCAGATCGCTCGAACCGTGACCGGCAACGAGGGCGTGATCGTGACCGAGCGTTCGTATCACGGCAACTCCGACCTGGTCGGCAAGCTCTCGACCGACTCGTATCCTGCGGCCGACCGGCCCGGCTGGTTGGGTGTCGTCGAGCCTCCGAACACGTATCGCGGCCCCTTCGTCGCACCCGACCCGGATCTGGGTGCGAAGTACGCGACGCTCGTCGCCGACTCGATCGACGATCTCGCCGAACGCCACCATGGACCCGCTGCGATGCTGATCGATCCCAGCTGGGATTCGAACGGCGTACTCGTGGCGCCGCCCGGCTATGTCACGAGCGTCGCCGAGACCGTCCGTGGGAGCGGTGGCCTCGTGATCGCCGACGAGGTACAGGCCGGGTATTGCCGACTGGGAGAGAACTTCTGGGGCCACACCAACTACGAACTCGTGCCCGACATCGTGACGATCGGCAAACCGATGGGGGCGGGCCATCCTGTCGCCGCCGTCGTGACGACCCCTGATATTGCCGCTGCGTTCGCGCAGCGGCGCAACTACTTCAACACGTTCGGCGGCAACCCGGTGTCGGCCGCCGTGGCGCTCGCCGTGCTCGACGTGATCCGCGACGAAGACCTGTTGGGCAACTCGGCGACCACCGGGGCGG
>JAHEDX010000009.1:16563-85648 GCA_024641005.1 Acidimicrobiaceae bacterium | reverse complement strand
ATGTTCGATTGCAAGTCTGTGAGCTGGGGTGATGTGCCGATGTGTGCGTCGATCGGCGACTGCTTTCAGGGTCGTCGGTGAGCGGTCCACGACGCGTTCTCGAGCCGTCGGAAGTGCACCATGCCGCGCCGCACCGAGCTGATTTCGAAGGGCGACACGGCCAACGCTGCGATGCTCTCAGCGCATCGAAGAATCTTCGAGATTTCTTTGTGGCGTCCCGGGCAGCCTGCCCACGCGCAAGCCGCCGGTGGGAGAACTTTGGTGCACATGTGACTCGACGTGCTGTCGGGGCGTTTCATCCCGACCACCACGAGATCGACGCGATGACGCTCGCTGGAGGGAGACCTTCTTCGGCCCTCGCCTGACGCAACGCTCGACGAGTCAACCGATCTCGTCATTGAAGCGGTCGGTCGGCTTCGCGTCAGTCAGCTCGCGGATGGCGTGGCCGGTGGCGGAGTGTCGCCCAACCGCTCGATGACCATGATCTCACCCGTGTCGTCACGTTCGATCGAATGATTGGTCAGGGCGTCCTGGCCGGCCAGTGGGACGCGCTCGTTACGGGTCTGCCTGATGCGGCGGCCCATGCCGACTGCCGTGGCGGGCAGGTAGAACACGCGACCGGCGAGCGCGACCTCGTTCCACGGCTTGGCCCTGATCGGGGCCCGCCACTGCAGGATGCGAACGGTCAGGTATACGCCGATCACGACATGCACACCGACGATCGTCCACGCATACCCGCTGTTTCCCGTCGCGCTCATCACCACCGACGCGAGGAACGGCCCGGCGAAGGCGCCGGCCCCGAACAACACCACCAGCTGCGATGCGGCCGCCGTGAGCTTCTCGGCGGGGACCCAGTCGTTGGTGTAGGCGCCGGCAATCGAATACAGCGGAAAGGTCGTGCCGCCGATCAGCACCATCGCGCACATGCTCGCCCACGATCCGACATCGGCGACGACGAGCAACACGCCGGCGAGGGCAGCTGTGAAGGCAGCCAGCGCACCGACCGCTCGGCGGTCGATGTCGTCGGAGGCAGCCGAGATCGGGAGTTGGAACAACAAGCTGCCGACGGTGGGCAGCGCGACGAACACACCGATCTCACGATTTGTCAGGCCGCCGCGGGTCGCGTACACGGCCGCCAGGCCGAGAAACGCCCCGTGGGCGATGCCGACCAGTACGGAGGTCACGACGCCCGTCGGCACGATATGGAACAACTCGCGCAACGTGAGGTGGTCGGGCCGTGTGATGACCGGAGGAGCGGCATCCTCGGAGAGCGCCACGGGGCTGACCGCGAGGGAGATCACGATCGCAGCGATACCGAAGGCCGTCAGGGTGGTGGGGTCGATCACGCTGGTGCTGACCTGGCCGAGTCCGTACGCGACGATCGTCACGAGTGAGTACAGGCTGAGGATTCGCCCGCGGTTGGCGTTGGTGACGAGCTGGTTCAGCCATGATTCGGCGACGACATATTGTCCGGCGAGGCAGGCGCCGGCGACCAAGCGCACCGCTACCCAGACCCACGGGGTGACCGCCATCCCGGCGAGCAGGATCGATGCAGCCAGAATCGATGCGAAGGCGGCGTAGACGCGGATGTGGCCGACCGTGGCCAATGCGGCCAGAGCCAGACGTGAACCGATCAGGAAGCCCAGGTAGTAGGCGGCGGTGACGAGACCGATCGCCAGGGTCGGGAAGCCCTCGACCTCGCTGCGGATGCCGATCACGGTGGCGAACAGGCCGGCGCCGCTGAGCATCAGGCCCAAGCCCACGAACAATGCCCAGGTGGCCCATGCCAGCGAGTGTGTGAGCGGTCCGTCCTGGCGCTCGGTGTCGACCGTGGGCGCCGAGAGGTGGTTGGGCGAGCCGTCGTCGTCGAGGTTCGGGGGGAGACCCACGAGGTCGGACACTAGTTCGTGCCTGGTGTACGAAAGGCCGACCGTATTGTGGACCTGTTCCGCATTGTGGAATGCTGTGGGCGAGGAGTTGAGGCGATGTCCACGGTGCAGTCGGTCGAGCGAGCATTTTCGGTACTGCAGTGCCTCGCGGGCGGCCCGGCCGGGGTGTCCGAGATCGCAGAACGTACTGCTTTGCCCAAGAGCACGGTGTCGCGGCTGCTCGGTACGCTCGTCGAGCTGGGGGCGGTCGAGCAGAGCGAGGCGCTGGGCGTGTACGGCCTCGGTGAGCTGATGATCGAGCTCTCGGCCTCGGCAAGTCCGGGTCGCAACCTGGTGTCGCTGGCGCGTCCGCACCTCGTCGAACTGGTCGAGCAGATCGACGAGGCCGCAGGGCTCGGCGTGCTCGACGGGCACAAGGTCTATTACCTCGACCAGGTCGACGGTGATCACGAGGTGCAGGTTCGGGACTGGACGGGCGAGAGCGTGGACGCCCATGTGGTGTCCTCAGGCCTGGTGCTGATGGCGTATGCCCCAAACGATGTGCGTGCCGATTTTCTGTCGGGGCCGTTCGAGGCGTGGACCGACAACTCGGTCACCGATCGGGCCCTCGTGGCCCACCGTCTCGACGAGATCAAGCGGGCGGGCTTCGCGTGGGTGTACGAGGAGATGTCGGAGGGTCTCAACTCGGTCGCCGCGCCGATCGTCAACCCCGCCGGAATGGTGATCGGCGCCGTGCATGCCCACGGTCCGTCCTACCGGTTTCCGGCCCCCGGGGCCGCCGCGTCGGTCGCCGCCTCCGTGGTCGAGGCGGCGCAACGGGTCTCCGATCGGCTGGCCGGCCGTCACCGGCCCGGTTCGTCGAGCTGATCGGGCTCGACACACCAGGGTCCGATCCGGCTCGGCCAGAGCCGCGGTAGGGCGGGACCGTCGCATTCCGGGGGTGACGTCGGCGCTCCATCGTGCTAGTGTTCCACGATGCGGATACGTTCCGCATGATGGAAACATGAATCCGAGATCGGATTCCCCGGCTGTATCCCATGGGGGAGCATCGTGAGTGACGACGACTACGAGGACATCGATCTCGCAACACTGCCCGACGACGAACTCGTCAAGCAGATGCACGACGATCTCTACGACGGCCTGGCCGCCGAGATCGTCGAGGGAACCACGATTCTGCTCGATCGCAACTGGGGCGCCGACAAGGTGCTCAACCAGGCGCTGGTCGAGGGTATGCGGATCGTCGGCATCGACTTTCGAGACGGGATCCTGTTCGTGCCCGAGGTGTTGCTCGCAGCGAACGCCATGAAGGCCGGCATGGAGTTGCTTCGCCCGTTGCTCGCCGAGACCGGCGCCGAGCCGATCGGCAAGATCGTCATCGGCACCGTCAAGGGTGACATCCACGACATCGGCAAGAACCTGACGGCGATGATGATGGAGGGCGCCGGCTTCGAAGTGGTCGATCTCGGCATCAACTGTGACGTCGACAAGTACCTCGCTGCGCTCGAAGAACACCAGCCCGACATCCTCGGGATGTCGGCCCTGCTGACCACGACCATGCCCTACATGAAGGTGGTCGTCGACACCCTGACCGAGAAGCAGCTGCGTGACAAGTACATCGTGTTGGTCGGCGGAGCGCCGCTCAACGAGGAGTTCGGCGACGCAGTCGGCGCGGATGCTTATTGCCGCGATGCGGCGGTTGCCGCCGAGACCGCCAAAGAGCTGGTCGGTGCCCGACGCGGGCTGCGCAATGCCGAACCGGCGGGGCCTTCGGTCCAGTGAGCAAGCCGCTCGTGCTGGCGTGTGGTGCGCTGGTTCGCGAGCTGCGTGCCGTGCTCGAGCAGGAGGATCTGGCCGACTCGGTCGAGGTCGCCTACCTGCCGGCCCCGTTGCACAACCACCCCGACCGCATCGTGGCGGAGATCGAGGCGAGATTGGACGGGGTCGACCCCGACCGTCAGGTCTTCCTGGGATACGCCGACTGCGGGACCGGCGGGATGCTCGACGTGTTCATAGAGCGCTGCGGGAGGCCTGTCACCCGGCTCCCCGGTGATCACTGTTACGAGTTCTTCGCCGGGTCGGCTCGGTTCGCAGCGCTGCACCAGGAAGAGTTCGGCACCTTCTATCTGACCGACTTCCTCGCCAAGCACTTCGTCGCGTTGATCTGGCAAGGCCTCGGTATCGAGGGCCATCCCGAACTCCGCGACATGTACTTCGCCAACTATCGCAGGGTGGTGCTGCTCTCCCAGAGCGACGATCCCGCTGTCGTCGAGGCCGGTGTGAACGCCGCGGAGATGCTCGGGCTCGAGTTCTCCCACGAACCGACGGGCCTCCAAACGTTCGCCGAGCCGGTGCGGGTGGCGCTCCGTGCGGCCACCACCGGAACGGTGTTGTGCTGATGGCTCGTCGAGCGAGCGGCGGGCCGACGCTGGTCACGATCTACTGGCGTGACATCCCCGCCCAGGTCAACGGGCAGGTCGGACGTGAACGTCATCAGGTGGTGTTGTCGGGCAAGTTCCAGCGGGCGATCGATCGCGCCAAGCGCAAGGCGAACATCTACACCGCTGAGGAAGACATCGCTCAATGGCGGCGCGTGAGCACGCCCTGCGACGCCGACATCGCTGCCGCAGCCGAGGCCGAGGCGAACCGGCTCGAGGTCCGGTACGAGCGCGACTACCTGGGCAAGTTGGCGTTCGCCGGTGGCTTCGTCGCCGACATCGACGACGCAGACGTGGATCGTGTGGCGCTCCTGGCGCTGGAGGAACTCGACGAAGTCGACGAGATCGACATGGAGGAAAGCTGATGACCGAGACCCGTGTGAGCTCTGCGACCAAGGAGGTCGTGATCGGATTCGGGCGCCCGTTCGTGATGATCGGTGAGCGGATCAACCCGACCGGGCGCAAGCTGCTCGCTGAAGAGATGAAGAGCGGCGACTTCAGTCGTGTCGAGGCGGACGCGATCGCCCAGGTCGAGGCCGGCGCACACATGCTCGACGTCAATGCCGGTATCCCGCTCGCCGACGAACCGGCATTGCTGGCGCGCGCCGTGCAGTTGGTGCAGAGCGTCACCGACGTCCCGCTGTCGATCGACTCGTCGATCATCGAGGCGCTCGAAGCCGGGCTGGCCGTGTACCAGGGCAAGGCGCTGGTCAACTCTGTGACCGGCGAGGACGAGGTGCTCGAACGGGTCCTGCCCCTGGTCGCAAAGTACGGAGCAGCCGTGGTGGCGATCTCGAACGACGAAACCGGTATCTCGGAAGACCCGAATGTGCGGTTCAGCGTCGCCGAGAAGATCGTCCACCGGGCGGCCGATCACGGGATCCCGTCCAGCGACATCGTGGTCGACCCACTCGTGATGCCGATCGGAGCGATGGGGACCGCCGGACAACAGGCGTTCGCCCTGCTGCGCCGTCTGCGCGAGGAGCTCGCAGTGAACACGACCTGCGGGGCATCGAACGTGAGCTTCGGCTTGCCGAATCGGCACCAGGTGACCGGCACGTTCCTGTCGATGGCGATCGCTTCGGGGATGACGTCGGCGATCATGAATCCGATGCACGCCGAGGTCAAGTCGGCGGTCATGGCCGCTGACGTGCTGATGGGAACCGATCGTGACTGCGCTGCCTGGATCCGTGCCAATCGCGACCCCAACGCCCCGACCGGTGAGGGCGGCCGCGGTGGCCGCGAAGGTCGCCGACGTCGACCGGCTGGGTGACGGGGACCCGATGGGCGATCATCGGATCGTCTTCACGCCGTCGGGGCTGAACGGCACGGTCGAGCACGGCACGACCGTGCTCGAAGCAGCGCGCCGCCTCGGGGCCGACCTCGACACGGTCTGCGGTGGGCGAGGTATCTGCGGTCGCTGCCAGGTGGTACCGGCGAACGGTGCGTTCGCCAAGTGGGGTATCACGGTCGACGCCGACTCGCTGGGTCCGGCGGCATCGATCGAAACCGATTACCGGGGCAATCGTCCCCTGCTCGATCGGCATCGTCTGGGTTGCGCTGCGGCGATCGTCGGCGACGTGGTCGTCGACATCCCGCCGTCGAGCCAGCGTCACCGTCAGGTCGTGCGCAAGGATCTCGACCTGCCACCGATGGTGATCGACCCGTCCTTCACGCTCTGGTACGTGGAGGTCGCGAAGGCCGAGCTGGGTGACGAATCGACCGCCGCACGGATCCTCGCGTCGGCCATCGAACAGCAACACGGGCACGTCCCTGCGAGTGCCCCGTTCCCGGTGCTCGCGTCGTTGCAGCCGGCGATCGATCGCGGTGACGGCGCGGTGACCGTTGCGATCGACGAGCGAGATCGCATCGTCGCGGCATGGCCGGGCTTCGTCGATGCAGCATTCGGGGTTGCGGTCGACGTCGGGTCGACCACGATCGCCGGGCACCTGTGCGATCTCACCACCGGCGAGGTGGTGGCCAGCGCCGGGCGGATGAACCCGCAGATCAAGTTCGGCGAGGACCTGATGAGTCGGGTGTCGTACGTGATGATGAACCCGGGTGGCGACCGCGAGCTCACCGACACCGTCCGCGGGGCGCTCGACGAACTCGTCGGCGAACTCGTCGAGCAGGCCGGAGCCTCGCGCGACAAGGTCCTCGAGGTCGTCGTGGTCGGTAATCCGATCATGCACCACATCGTGCTGGGTATCGACCCGACGCCGCTCGGGCAGGCACCGTTCACCCTGGCGACGAACGAGGCGGTCGTGGCGCTTGCGGCGCAACTCGATCTTGCCCTGCCGAACGCCCGCTGTTGGGTCGGTCCGTGCATCGCCGGCCATGTGGGCGCGGACACCGCAGCAGCGATCCTGGCTGAAGGCCCGCACCGGTCCGACACGATGCAGCTGCTGGTCGATGTCGGAACGAACGCAGAGATCGTGCTCGGAGATCGTGCCCGGCAGTTTGCAGCATCGAGCCCGACCGGTCCGGCGTTCGAGGGCGCCCAGATCAGCTCGGGCCAGCGGGCAACCGCCGGGGCGATCGAAGGTGTGCGCATCGATCCGGTCACGCTCGAGCCGCGAGTCAAGGTGATCGGTGCCGACGTCTGGTCGGACGATCCAGGCTTCGCCGAGGCGACTCGACGACTCGACATCTCCGGCATCTGCGGTTCCGGCATCATCGACGTCGTCGCCGAGATGTTTCTGGCGGGCGTGATCGACCAGGACGGTGTGATCCGAGGCGAGTTGGCATCGCGGACCGACCGGGTGATCGAGCAGGGTCGCACTTTCTCGTATGTGCTGTGGGGCCACGGCGACAACCTGATCACCGTCACCCAGAACGACATCCGTGCGATCCAACTCGCGAAGGCCGCGTTGCGCGCCGGGATCGATCTGCTGGTCGAGCACGCGGGCAACCCCCAGATCGGCGAGGTGCGCCTGGCCGGGGCGTTCGGGGCCCACATCGATCCACTGCACGCCATGGTCCTCGGCCTGGTGCCCGATTGCCCGCTGCCGAACGTTCGAGCGGTCGGCAACTCTGCGGGAACCGGAGCGGTGCAGGCCCTGCTCTCTCGAACCTTGCGGGCCGAGATGGAGCAGGCAGTGCGCGAGGTCGTGAAGATCGAAACAGCGACCGAGCCGCGATTCCAGGAGCTGTTCGTGTCGGCGATGGCGCTGCCGCACGCCTCTGCGCCGGCGCCGAACCTGGCGACGCTCGTTGCGCTGCCCGAACCGATGGAACGAAACGACACCGGTGGGCGCGCCCGCCGCCGACGTAGGGGAGTAGCCGAATGACCGATGCAGCAGCAACGCCGGAACGACGCGGGCGCCGTGGGGGTGGCCGGGACGCCCGCCGCACTTTGCGCGCCACCGGTGACACGTCGGCGGCGGCATTCCTCACGCGCACCATGAAGCCGTTCGAGCTCGTGAGCGACGAGGGCCTCGAGATGCTCGAGCACAACGCCGACACGATTCTGGAGCAGGTGGGCATCGAGGTGCGCGACTATCCGTCGGCGATCGAACGATTCCGCGATGCCGGCGCCGACGTCGACGGCACCAGGGTGCGGTTTCCGCGGGGAATGTGCCGCCAGATCGTGCAGACGTCAGCCCCGGCGATCTACACCCAGCACGGCCGCAACAGTGAGCGCAACGTGCAGATCGGTGGCGATGCGACCGTGTTCGCCCCGAACTACGGATCTCCGTTCGTGCACGACATCGACAACGGCAGGCGATACGCCACCCTCGCCGATTTCGACAACTTCGTGAAGCTCACCTATATGTCCCCGTACCTGCATCACAGCGGCGGCACGGTGTGCGAACCCGTCGACGTGCCCGTCAGCAAGCGTCACCTCGACATGGTCTACAGCCACTTGCGGTACAGCGACAAGCCGCTGATGGGGTCGGTCACCGCCGGCGAGCGCGCCTTCGACTCGGTCGAGATGGCACGTATCGCGTTCGGTGGTGACCTCCAGGACCGCACGGTGTTGACGAGCCTGATCAATGCGTCCTCGCCGCTCGTGTGGGATGCGACCATGCTCGAGTCGGCCGAGGTGTATGCCACGCACAATCAGGCGTGCATCATGACCCCGTTCATCCTCGCGGGGGCGATGGCGCCGGTGACCTCCGCCGGGGTGGCCGCGCAAAGCCTGGCCGAGGCGTTGGCGGGGATGGCGTTCTGCCAGCTCGTGCGGCCCGGTGCCCCCGTGATCCTGGGATCGTTCGCGAGTTCGATGTCGATGCAGAGCGGTGCACCCACGTTCGGTACCCCTGAGCCGGCCATGGTGCTGTACACCATGGGCCAACTCGCGCGACGGCTCGGTGTGCCGTTCCGCTCGGGCGGGTCCTTGTGTGCATCGAAGCTTCCCGACGCGCAGGCCGCCTACGAGTCGTCGTCGACGCTGCAGCCGACCGTGCTGGGTGGCGTCAACTTCGTGCTGCACGCAGCTGGTTGGCTCGAGGGCGGGCTCGCGATCGGTTACGAGAAGTTCGTGCTCGACTGCGATCAGCTCGGCGCGATGTCGACCTTCGTCAAAGGGATCGACCTCAGCGAGAACGGTCAGGCGCTCGGCGCGATCCTCGAGCACGAGCCCGGCATGCACTTCCTCGGCACCGCACACACCCTTGCCAACTTCGAATCCGCCTTCTACCGATCGAACACCGCCGACAACAACAGCTACGAGCAGTGGATCGAAGACGGTGCGCTCGACGCCGCTCAGCGGGCCAACGCGATCTGGAAGGCGCAGCTCGCCTCGTACGAGGCGCCCCAGATCGACGACGGGATCGATGCAGAACTTCTCGACTATGTGGCTCGCCGCAAGGCCGAGCTGCCGGACACCTTCGGCTGATGAGGAGCACGACATGTTGAATCTCTTGAAGAAGTTCAAACGGTCACCGGACACGACCCGCGACCCGGTGAGCTCGCCGGCGATGCGCAATCTCGTCGCCGATCTCCACTACGAGATCGTGCCGATGAAGTCGATCGACCAGGCGATCGAGGATCTTCCCGCAGGTGCTCACGTGTCGGTCACGTGCTCGCCGGCGAAGGGCATCTCGGTGACCCAGGAGTACACCGAGCGGTTGCTCGAACTCGGCCACCGTCCCGTTCCGCACTTCGCGGCGCGGCTCGTCGAAGGCCCTGAGCACGTCGTTGCGTTGGCCTCGTGGCTGCGAGATGTGGGCGTGTCCGACGTGTTCGTCATTGCCGGTGACGCACCCGAACCCGCCGGCCCGTACCCAGGCGCCCTGCCGTTCATCCGCGACCTGTTGGGTGCGAACCCCGGCATCGAACGGTTGGGTATCTCCGGCTACCCGGACGGTCACGCGATGATCGCCGACGAAGAGATCACCGCACAACTACATGCCAAGCAGGCTGCGCTGGCCGAGGCGGGCGTGGCCGGTTGGGTCTCGACCCAGATGTGCTTCGACGAAGCGAAGATCCGTTCGTGGCTGCAGACCGAGCGTGCCGCGGGTTTGACGCTGCCCGTGCGGCTGGGTCTTCCCGGCGTGGTCGACCGAGCTCGCCTGATGACGATGGGCACGAGGCTGGGGATCGGAGCGTCGCTGCGATATCTCAGCAAGAACCGCTCGACCGTGATGCAACTGATGGCGCCCGGCGGCTTCGACCCGACCGACATGGTCGTGGCGTTCGCCGATGACGCGCTCGAACTCGGGATCGAGGCGCTCCATTCGTTCACGTTCAATGCGGTCGCGGACACGCGCGCTTGGCAGGAGACGATCGTGAACGGTGCACGAGGTGGGTGACCTCGTGCGGGCAGACGCGATCGTCATCGGAGCCGGAGTGATCGGTTCGTCGGTCGCGCTCGAGCTGGCTCGCGGTGGCCGCGACGTCGTGGTGGTCGACAAGGGGCCAGGGGCCGGGGCCGGGTCGACCAGTGCCTCCTCGTCGATCATCCGGTACAGCTACTCGACGCGCGACGCCATCCTCACGGCTTGGGAGGCGGCCCAGATGTGGTTCGACTGGGAAGCACACCTGGGAGCTGTCGATCCTGACGGCATGGCCAGGTTCATCGAGTGCGGCAACCTGATCCTGCGTACGACGGGCTACGACGGTACGGCGATCACGCCCTGGTGGGACGAATTCGACATCCCCTACGAGGATCTCGACGCAGCGACGCTCGCGGCGCGGTTCCCGATGCTCGACGTCGGCAAGTACTACCCGCCGAAACGTCTCGACGACCCGGCGTTCGCCGATGACGCCGTCGGCGAGCTCACCGCGCTGTACTCGCCGCGCTGTGGTTTCATCGACGACCCGATGCTGTCGGCCAAGAACCTTGCCTACGCTGCGCGGTTGCACGGGGCCCGGTTCGCGTTCCGTTGCGAGGTGGTGTCGGTCGAGCGGGACTCCGTGGGTGTGACCGGCGTGACGTTGGCGTCGGGTGACTCGCTCGTGGCTCCCGTGGTCGTGAACGTCGGCGGGCCGCATTCTCGGATCATCAACGAGATGGCCGGCGTCACCGACGACATGGCCATCGGCCACCGCGCGCTCCGCCAGGAGGTCTTCACCGCGCCCGCGCCGGTTGGACTGCGACTCGAGGACGGCGCCCCGTTCGTCTCCGACCTCGACGTCGGTCAGTACTTCCGGCCGCAGATCGGTGGGACGCTGCTGCTCGGTGGATCAGAGCCCGAGTGCGACGAGTTGCACTGGGTAGACGACCCTGATTCGAACTCCGACTATCCGACGGTCGAGGTGTGGGAGACGGCCATGATGCGTCTCGCTCGGCGAGTCCCCGAGTTCGGTGTGCCGTCGCAGCCGACCGGCCTCGCAGCGTTGTACGACGCGTCCGACGACTGGGTGCCGATCTACGACCGCTCCAGCCTGCACGGGTTCTTCATGGCGTGCGGCACGAGTGGTAACCAGTTCAAGAACGCTCCGATCGCCGGGCAGTACATGAGGGAGATCATCGACGCCACCATGGGCGGACACGATCACGACGCCCAGCCGGTGCAGTTCCACGGTGCCTACACGGGGCAGATGATCGATCTCGGGGCGTTCTCGCGTCGCCGGGAGAAGGCCGTCACATCCGGCACGGTAATGGGTTGACGGACCAGCGACAGGGGGAACGATGACGCGACGCGGGGGCGGTCGAGCAGCACGAGTCGAAGAGCGCACCGGGGTCGACTCCGGCCCAGCAGGTCCGGCGTTCATCCGCCGCAAGGTGATGCCGCACGACCTGATCACACCGGACGGCCTCGACCTCGTCGAGAGCAAGGCCGACCAGATCCTGGCCGAGATCGGGATCGACATCAACGAGCAAGAGGACCGCGAGGAATTCCGTGCGGCAGGGGCCTCGATCGACGGCACGCGGGTGCGTTTCGAACCAGGCCTGATCCGCGAACTCGTGAAGTCGGCGCCGAGCGAGTTCACCCAGCATGCCCGCAATCCCGACAAGTCGGTGATCATCGGTGGCAACAATGTCGTGATGGCGCCGGCCTACGGGTCGCCGTTCGTTCGTGACCTGGCGGGAGGCCGCCGTTACGCGTCGCTCGAGGACTTCCGGAACTTCATCAAGCTCACGTACTCGACTCCCTGGTTGCACCACTCGGGCGGCACGATCTGTGAACCGGTCGACGTGCCGGTGAACAAGCGCCACCTCGACATGGTGTACAGCCACATCAAGTACAACGACCAGGCATTCATGGGTTCGGTCACCATCCCCGAGCGGGCACGCGACTCGGTCGAGATGGCCCGGATCCTGTTCGGCGCCGAGTTCCTCGACGATCACTGCGTGATCTTGGGCAACGTCAACGTGAACTCGCCGCTGGTGTGGGACAACGCGATGACGGGGGCGATCCGCGCCTACGCCGAAGCCAACCAGGCGCCGGTGATCGTGCCGTTCATCCTCGGTGGGGCGATGGGCCCGGTCACGCTGGCGGGAGACATCGCCCAGGCCCACGCGGAGACCATGGTCGGTGTCGCGCTCGCGCAGCTGATCCGCCCCGGCTGCCCGGTGATCTACGGCAACTTCTTGTCGTCGATGGCACTGCGGTCCGGGTCGCCGACATTCGGAACCCCCGAACCAGCGATCGGCTCGCTCGTGGTCGGGCAGCTGGCCCGCCGGGTCGGCCTGCCGTTGCGCTGCGCGGGCGCCTTCACGGCCTCGAAGATTCCAGACGGTCAGGCGATGGCCGAGTCGACGATGTCGATGATGTCGGCGATCCTGTGCGGCACGAACTTCCTCCTGCACTCCGCGGGGTGGTTGGAGGGCGGACTGTCGATGGGGTACGAGAAATTCGTGATGGACGCCGACTTCTGCGGTGCTCTGCACCGGTATCTCGAGGGGGTATCGCTCGAGTCGGACGAGTTCGCCATCGATGGATTCCACGAGGTGGGCCCCGGCAAACACTTCTTCGGCTCGCAGCACACCTTGCGGCATTACGAGACGGCGTTCTACGACAGCGTCACCGCCGACAACAACAGCTACGAGCAGTGGCGGGACGCCGGCGAGTCACGCACCGAAGAGCGGGCAGCGCGGCGGGTCGTCGAGATGCTCGCCAACTACCAGGCGCCACCACTCGACGAGGCGCTCGACGAGGCGCTGCTCGATTACATGGGCCGCAAGAAGGCGTCGATGCCCGACATGTGGTACTGAACCCGCTGATCAGTCCGCCCGCTCGCGATCGGCCAGTTCGTCGGGACCGTCGAGTGGTGGGCGTATCGAGCGGTAGACCGATCTGCCGAGCATGTGCGATCCGACCGAACCGGTCAACAGCTGTAGCACGATCACGAGCGTGACGGCCACGGTGGCGGCCACCGACCTGATCATCGACGCCGTCCCGATGCCCGTCAGCAGGACGCCCAACGCCGGCCCCTTGGCGGCGGCATGCATGCGGGCATAGACGTCGTCGAAACGCAGCGTTCCGACTGCGGCGAGCAGGATGAACAGCGAACCGAGCACCAACACGACGCCACCGATCTGGTCCATCATCCGCCTCGCTGTTCGACGTAGC
The DNA here is from genome assembly GCA_024641005.1 of Acidimicrobiaceae bacterium. Lineage (GTDB taxonomy): Bacteria > Actinomycetota > Acidimicrobiia > Acidimicrobiales > Ilumatobacteraceae > Ilumatobacter. Next base: position 72,361 of record JAHEDX010000009.1, on the reverse strand, counting down.
GGGCCAGCACCCCTGTGCCGATGAATCCGAGTAGTGAGACAACCAGCACCGTGTCGAGACCGATCGCCGAGTCCTGGTCGGCGGCAGCCACCAGCACACCGCACATGACGGTGATCAACAGGCCGTCGAGCGCGACCACGCGGTCGGCCACGCTGGGGCCGAGCAGCAGCCGAATCACGAAGATCGACGCGGCGAGGGACAAGATGACGTAGGCGACCGCGGTCATGGCGTGCTCCTCGCGAGCTGGGCGCGTGCCGTCGGTGACCCGAACGCCCGCACCGACAGCTCCTCGATCCGCAGCAGGTCGCGTCGGACTCGCTCGAGGTGGTGCAGGTGCAGCACGTTGACGTAGAGCACCGGCGGCGAACCCACTACCTCGATCACGAGCGAACCCGGGGTGAGTGTGATCACGTCCGCCACGATCATCGTTGCCAGGTTGGTCTCGGTGCGCAGCGGCACCTCGACGATGCCGGTGTGGATGCGGTTGCGCGGCGTGACGATCTCCCACGCCAGCACCAGGTTGGCCTCGACCAGCTTGTAGATGAAGAACCCGGCGAAGTGGATCGCCGCCAGCGGAGCGATCCGCGCTCGGCGCTCGGGCTCGGCGGAGCGCGGACGCCCCGCCAGGACCGACACGGTCGCCGCCACAGCGAGGCCACTGAGAACGTTGGCAATGCTGACTTCGCCCCACAGCAGCACCCAGAGGGTCACGGTCCACAGCAGCACTGCGAAATGTCGCGGGGCGCTCACTCGTTCGCCTCCAGCACGGCTGTGACGTAGCGCTCGGGTGCGAGCAGGTCGTGGCCGGCGCGTTCGGCGATGCCGTAGATCGACCCCGCGAAGATGCTGACGGCGATGGATGCCAACCCCAGCGCTGCGGTCGCCCCGACCATGCCGATCGGGCCGCCCAACCGGCCGTCGCCGCGGGGCTCGCGACGTGGTTGCTCGTCCGCCTCACCCCAGAACACCCCCGTCCAGATCTTGGTCATCGAGAACAGTGTCAACAGTCCGACGGCGAGGCTGGACCCGACCGCCCACCACGACGACGACGCGAGGCCGGCGTCGACCAGGGCGAACTTGGCCAGGAACCCCGAGAACGGGGGAATGCCGGCCAGGCTGAGTGCGGGCACCGCGAACAGCAGGGCCAGCATCGGTGCCGTGCGAACGAGGCCTCCGATCTCGCTGAGGCGACTCGAGCCGGCTCGCCGGTCGACCAGACCGGCCACGAGGAACAGGGCGGTCTTCACGATGATGTGGTGCACGATGTAGAACACGGCGCCGGCGAGCCCGGCCACGGTGAACAGGCCGAGCCCGAAGATCATGTAGCCGATCTGGCTGATGATGTGGAACGCCAGGATGCGCTTCATGTCGTCCTGGGCGATCGCCCCGAGCACGCCGACCGTCATCGTGAGTACGGCGACGACGATCAGTACGGTGCCCATCCAGTCAGGGGCGTCGAACAGCAGTGTCTGCGTGCGGATGATGGCGTACACCCCGACCTTGGTCAGCAGACCCGCGAAGATCGCCGTGACCGGGCCCGGCGCCGTGGGATAGCTGTCGGGCAGCCAGAAGAACAGCGGGAACAACCCGGCCTTGATACCGAACACCACGAGCAGCGCGAGCGCGAGCGCAGCGCGTACACCGCCGTCGAGTTCCGCCAACCTCAGGCTGAGGTCGGCCATGTTGACGGTGCCGGTGCTTGCATACATCAGCGCCAGCACCGTGATGAACAGCGTCGATGCGACGAGGCTGATCACGACATAGCTCATGCCCGAGCGGACCTGGTCGGGCCGCCCTCCGATCGTGATCAACACGTAGCTTGCGGCGAGCATCATCTCGAAGGCCACGAACAGGTTGAACAGGTCGGCGGTGAGGAAGCTGGCCGACACGCCCGTGGCGAGCACGAGGTACACGGGATGGAAGGCGACTCGCTGCCGTTCTTGGCCGGCCTGACCGATCGCGTAGATCATCACGGCCAGCAGCACCAGCGCCGACACGACCAGCATGAGCCCGGCGAGACGGTCGACGACGAGAGTGATGCCGAGGGGGGCCGACCAGCCGCCGGACCGGTGCACGATGAAGCCGTCGTCGTCCGCCCGCACCAGCAGCGCGACGCTGACCCCCAGCACGGCGGTGAGGGCGGTGACACTGATGAGACGCTGCACGCTGCGCCACCGTCCGACCACGATCGAGAGTGCACATGCGACCAATGGGATGGCCATCGGAAGCGGAACGAGGGTGCTCATGCCTGCTCCACCGGTGCTGGTTCGAGGTCGGACCCGAGGTCGTTGTCAGGGTCGACATCGGGGTGCTCCGACTCGGCATGGTCGGCCTCGCGTCGCTGGACCATGCGGTCCTCGACATCGTCCTCGACCTGGTCGTCGCCGGTCAGCTGCCAGCTGCGGTACCCGAGCGCCAACAGGAAGGCGGTCACGCCGAACGTGATCACGATCGCCGTGAGCGCCAGGGCCTGTGGCAGCGGATCGGCGTAGTCGCCGAGCGGTGACCCGTCGATGATGGGTGGGCGCCCACCGCTGCCGCCCGAGGTGACCAGCAGCAGATTGGCGCCGTGGCCGAGCAGGCCGATACCGATGATGATGCGCGAGAGACGCCGCTGCATCAACAGCCAGGTGCCGCACGCGAACAGCACGGCGGCGACGGCGGCGACGAGGATCGTCATGTGGCCACCGCCTCGGGTGCCTGGTCATCGCCAAAGGCTTCGTAGGCCATCAGCACCAGGCCGACCACCACGAGGTAGACGCCGATGTCGAAGGGCAGTGCCGACGTCGCCTTCATCGTGCCGACGAGGGGGAGGTTCCACTTGACGTCGGCATGCTCGAGCAGCGAGTTGCCGGTTGCGAGCGGTACCAACGCGGTGAGACCAGACATCGCCAGCCCACTACCGAGGATCGTCCACGGCGCGAGGCGGAACGACTTGCGCACGGCTGCCACGCCTCCGGCGATGTAGCGCAGACTGATAGCGGCTCCGGCGGTGAGACCGCCGACGAAGCCGCCGCCCGGTTGGTTGTGGCCAGCGAACAGGAAGTAGGCCGACAGCACCAGGATGCTCGGATACAGCAGCCGGGCGGACGCATCGACGATCGGTAGCTTGGCGAAACTTCTGTTGGCGGCGGCTCGCTCACCGGGGCGGCGCGCCACCCGGGCGAGCGACACGGCGCCCAGCGCGGCCACCGCCAGCACCGTGATCTCGCCCAGCGTGTCGAGGCCGCGGAAGTCGACGAGGATGACGTTGACGACGTTGGCGCCCTTGCCGTCTGGCACCGAGCGTTCGAGCATCTCGCCCGAGATCGACGCCTGCGACACGTCGCTGCGGGCGCCGGCCGCCACGAGTGCGAGTACGAACACGGTCACGCCCACGAGGCCGGCGACGGCCAACCGCACCGGTGCGGTGACGACGGCCCTCGCGTCGGTGAATCGACGCGGGAGGAACCGCAGTACCAGCACGAACAGCACCGTGGCGAGGGTCTCGATGGTGAACTGAGTGAGGGCCAGGTCGGGTGCGCCCTGCACCACGTAGAAACCGGCCATCGCGTAGCCGACCGCCCCCAGCATGAGCGCCGCTGCGATGCGACGGCGCACGACCGTGGCGCCGACCGCGGCGACGACGATGACGCCTGCGATCGGCACGTGCACCCAGGTGCCGATCGTGTCGGGCAACGTGTCGAACGAGGTGAGTGCCGGAACGAGCGGCAGTGCCGTGGCGACGCCGAGGATGACCATGAGGTAGATCGGCAGAGAGCCGTTCTGCACGATGGCGGTGATCCGCTTTGCGAACCGCGACGTGCCGGTGACGATCCCCCAGAACACGCGGTCGGCGTCGGGGACGCGGGAGATCGCGCTGCCGAACGCGTGTTGGGCGAGCTCGATCCGCCGGTGCGACGCGATCATCACGGCCCCGGCCACGATGACGACGGCCGACAGCATCAGCGCCGTGTTGAACCCTGCCCACAGCACGACGTGCTTGGGTTCAGCGGCCGAATACAGCGACACGGTTGCGGCCTGCACCGTCTCGTCGACCAGCACCGGGGCGAGCCCGGCCGCCAGCGACCCGATCGCCAGCAGCAACCCGGGGGCCACGAACCAGCCCGCCGGTGCGGCCGCGGTCGTGGAGACGGCGTCCCGGTCGGGTTCGGCGAGCCTGCCCAACACGCCCAGCACGAATCGGCCGGAGTACGCGACCGTGAGGATCGACCCGGCGATCAGGACGACCACGAGCGCGGTGCCGCCGCCGAAGTCGGCGTGGAGCGCCGCGTCGAGGCCCTTCTCCTTCGCGATGAACCCGAGCAGGGGAGGGAACCCGGCCATCGAGGCGGCGGCCAGCACCGAGGTGATGACGACCGGGCGCCATGCACGGCCGAAGCCGTGCAGCTGTCGCACGTCTCGCGTGCCGGTCTGGTGGTCGATGATGCCGACCACCATGAACAACGCTGCCTTGAACGCACCGTGTGCGATCAGCACGACGATGCCGGCCTGCGCCAGGTCGTAGCGGCCCATTCCGAACAGCAACATCATGAACGCGAGCTGGCTGACGGTCCCGTACGCGAGCAACAGTTTGAGGTCGTGTTGGCGCAGCGCCTTCCAACCGCCGACGACCATCGTCGTCGACGAGATCACGAGAACCATCGGCCGCCATGGCCCGATGTCGGCGAGCAGCGGCGCCAGGCGTGCGATGAGGTAGACGCCGGCCTTCACCATCGTTGCGGCGTGGAGATAGGCGCTGATCGGTGTCGGTGCCACCATCGCCCCGGGTAGCCAGCCGGCGAACGGTAGCTGTGCGGATTTCGTGAAGGCGCCGATCAGGACCAGGACGACCCCGGCGGTCATGACTGTGCCGCCGGTAGGGGTCGCCACCAGCTCGCTGAGCCGATAGGTGTCCGCCGCCTGGCCGATCAGCACGAACCCGGCCAGCATCGCGAGACCACCGCTTCCGGTGATCAGGATCGCCGACAACGCTGCGTCACGGGCTCGCGGGTTGCGGTCGTCGTTGCCGATCAGCAGGTACGACGTGACCGACGTGAGCTCCCAGAACAGGAACAGCGCGATCAGGTGATCGGACAACACGACGCCGAGCATCGATCCGGCGAATACGGTCAGCAGTCCGGCCAGCCGACCTGTGCCGGGCTTCGGGTGTGAGAAGTACCCGAGTGCGTAGACACAGACCAACAGACCGATGCCCGAGACGAGCATGACCATGACGGCACCCATCGCATCGAGCCGCAGATCGATCGCCAGATCGAGTTGGGGGATCCACTCGATCCGTTGCTCGACCGGGCGATCGTCGAGGACGGATCCGATCTCGGTCGCCAGCCAGGCCAAGGTCACCGTGGGTGCGATCGCTGCGAGGGCGAAGGCACGACTACCCGCACGGTCGCCGGCAGCGACGAGCGCAATGCCGAGCACGAGGTGGAGGAAGAGGACAGCGAGGATCACGGGTTGGTGTTGCCGACCAGACTTCCCGGCGCGCCTCGGTTGTGGCGATGACCCTAGGCCATCGAGGCAATTACTGCAACCTGATTGACCAATTACAAAAGGTATGTTATGTATTGAGTATGAACCTGGCCGAGACGAGAGGGTGGACCTTCCTCACGAATCACGCACACGTCCTGATCGCCATCAGTCGAGACCCCGAACTACGTCAACGCGATATCAGCCAACTGGTGGGAATCACCGAGGGCGCAGTGCAGCGCATCTTGCACGAACTCGAAGATGCCGGCTTCCTGCGCCGTGAACGGGTCGGCCGTCGCAACCGCTACCAGATCGATGCCGACCGGCCGTTGCGGCACCCGCTCGAACGCGATCACACGATGGCCGAGATTCTCTTCAGCATCAACGACTCTCCCGAGTCCTGACTCGGCGCGTCCCCCTGCGTCGGCATCACACGCCACTCGCCAACCCGAAAGAGCACTCATGACGAGCGACACATCATCCCGTTTCACCGCCAACGTCGCCGAGTTGGTTGGCCGCAACCGTCGCTACGCGGAACGCTTCGTCGACGCCGATCTGCAGGTCAGACCGACCCGTCAACTGGCGGTCGTCACATGTATGGATTCACGGATCGACACGTTCGCGGTGCTCGGCCTCGGCAACGGCGAAGCCCACATCATCCGGAATGCCGGCGGCATCATCACCGATGACGTGATCCGGTCGCTGTGCCTCTCGCAACGGTTTCTGGGCACTCGCGAGATCGTGTTGGTGCACCACACCGACTGCGGACTGCAGAAGGTGGACGAGGCCGAGTTCCGCGACGAACTCGCGGCCGAACTGGGCGTCAAGCCGTGGTGGTCGCTCGAGACCTTCACCGACCCGTACGAGGACGTGCGTCAATCGATGCAGCGGCTGTTCATGACGCCGTTCATCCGACACAAAGACCACATCTCCGGATTCGTCTACGACGTGACCGACGGGCTGCTCCACGCGGTCGGGCTGGATGGCCGGCGGAACGCGGTCGATCCGGTCCCGTCGGGCTGAACGAGGCACAGGTTCGGCCGGCGCAACTGCACCGCCGACGCGAGCCGACTACTTTTGCGTCGTGCGGGTGACCGGCACAGCGCACCACCCAGGAGGTATCGAATGTCCGCAATCACGTCGATCGGTGACATCAGCAGGGTGCACGCAGCTGAGCGGCCCGACAAGGTCGCGCTGATCTGTGACGACCGTGCGTGGTCCTACGCACAACTCGATCGCGAGTCGAACCAGGTGGCGAACGCTTTGCGAGCGGTCGGCGTCGGCGGGCAGGACCGAGTTGCATTTCTCGACAAGAACGCGCCGGAGTACTTCACGTTCCTGCTGGGCGCCGGCAAGATCAACGCCGTCACGGTCGCAGTCAACTGGCGGCTCGCCCCACCAGAAATGGAGTACATCCTCGACAACGCAGAAGCGAAGGTGTTGCTGATCGGCGCCGAGTTCCTGGGACACCTCGCCAAGATGAACCTGAGCACCGTCGACACCGTCGTCGTGCTCGGAGCGAGCGATGAGTATCCGGAGTTCGACGCCTGGATCGCGGGCCAACCGGTCGATGACCCGGGCGTGTCGTCAGCGGTCGACGACACGTGTTATCAGCTCTACACCTCGGGAACCACCGGCCTCCCGAAAGGTGTCGAACTGACCAACGCCAACTTCTTCGGCATGTTGCCGGCGGCATCCCAGGAATGGTTCTTCGACACCGACAGTGTCAATCTCGTCGCCATGCCGCTGTTCCACGTGGCCGGGAGCGGGTGGGGATTGGTCGGCTTGTTCAACGGCGGCACCAATGTCTTGGTCCGCGACATCGACCCGTCGCTGATCCTGACGTTGATCGAGCAGCACGGCATCACCAACGCGTTGCTCGTGCCCGCTGTGTTGCAGTTCCTGTTGATGATGCCCAACATCGATGATGTCGACTTCTCGACGATGAGATGCATGGTCTACGGCGCGTCGCCGATCACCGAGCAGGTGCTCGTCGGGTCGATGACCAAGATGGGCTGCAAGTTCGCCCAGGCATACGGCTTGACCGAGACCACGGGCGGCATCACGATCCTGCGTCCCCACGACCACGACCCGGGCGGGCCGAAGGCCCACCTGTTGCGGTCGGCCGGTGAGCCGTGGGGCGATGTCGAGTTGCGCATCGTCGATGCCGGCACGCAGGACGACGTGCCCGATGGTGAGGTCGGCGAGGTGTGGTGCCGCACCGCGCAGAACATGAAGGGTTACTGGGCCAACCCGCAGGCCACCGCCGAAGCGTTTCCCGAGGGTATCGGCGACGACGGCCGCGGCTGGTTCCGCACCGGCGACGCAGGTTACCTCCGCGACGGTTACCTGTTCATCCACGACCGTGTGAAGGACATGATCGTGTCGGGCGGCGAGAACGTGTACCCGGCCGAGATCGAGAACGTCTTGATGAAGCACCCCGATGTTGCCGACGTCGCCGTGATCGGCGTACCGCACGAGAAGTGGGGCGAGACGGTGAAGGCCATCATCACGCCGACGGCGGGCACCGACCCGAGCGAGCAGGCGCTGATCGCCTACTGCAAGGAACATCTCGCGGGCTACAAGTGCCCGACCTCGGTCGAGCGGATGGATGCAATCCCTCGCAACCCGTCGGGCAAGGTGCTCAAGACCGAGCTCCGCAAGCCGTACTGGGCCGGCCGCGACCGCATGGTCAACTGAATTCCGCCTGGTGCGCATCCGTTGGGCGACGATTCGGCCGGGTTCGGACCGATCACGGGTCAGACGACAGCGCCGAAGAGCGAGCCGATCAGGGCGGTGACCCCCATCGCCAACGCACCCCAGAAGGTCACGCGTGCCGCAGCGGCGCCAACCGGTGCGCCTCCGGCTCGAGCACCGACCGCGCCGAGCACGCTGAGCAGCACCAGCGCAGTGACCGCCACGACGACGATCTGAGCGGCCCCCGTGGCGGTTGCCGCCGCGAGCAACGGCAAGGCGGCACCGACGGCGAACGTGGCGGCCGACGTGAACGCGGCCTGTACCGGCCGAGCGGCGGTGGTGTCGGAAATACCCAACTCGTCTCGGGCGTGGGCGCCGAGCGCATCGTGGGCGGTGAGGCCCTCTGCCACGCGACGGGCGAGTTCGGCGTCGAGCCCCCGGCCACGGTAGACGGCGCTCAGCTCGTCGAGTTCGCGCTCGGGATCGTCACGCAACTCGCGTTGTTCGCGCCCCAGGTCGGCCGCCTCGGTGTCGGCCTGTGAGCTGACCGAGACATATTCGCCCGCGGCCATCGACATCGCACCAGCGACCAGGCCGGCCACGCCTGCGACGAGCACCTGGCTGCGCGAAGCGCTCGACGCAGCAACACCGATGATCAAGCTCGCCGTGGAGACGATCCCATCGTTTGCACCCAACACCGCTGCCCGTAGCCACCCGATCCGGTGTGTCCGGTGCGTTTCCTTGTGCGACATGTGTGCCTCTTCCAGTCGGGGTCGAAGCGCCGGGATCGCGTCGTGCACGACGCGCGACCCGTCGGGTCCACGATACGTCGCATCGAGCGATGTCCGAACGGTCGCAATTCGACTGAGCAACTATCCTTGCGACACGATGAGGTGGGGTTGCCAACGATGACGGATGATCCGCTGCTCCAACCGTACGCATTGAAGCATCTGACGTTGCGCAATCGAGTCTTCTCGTCGGCCCACGAGCCTGCCTATTCCGAGGACGGGATGCCGAAAGACCGGTACCGGCTCTATCACGTCGAGAAGGCGAAGGGCGGAATCGGGCTCACGATGACGGCGGGGTCCGCGGTCGTTGCGCCCGACAGCCCGCCGGCATTCGGCAATCTGCACGCCTACGACGACGCCATCGTTCCCTGGATCCGTCGCCTGACCGATGATGTGCACGAGCACGGGACCGCCTGCATGATCCAGATCACCCATCTCGGGCGGCGCAGCGGTTGGGGCCAGGACGACTGGTTGCCGATCGTGTCGGCCTCCGCGCTGCGGGAACCGGCTCACCGCGGCATCCCGAAACCTGCCGAAGACTGGGACATCGAGCGGATCATCGGCCAGTACGCCGACGCTGCCGAACGGATGCAGGCCGGCGGCATGGACGGCGTGGAGGTCGAGGCGTACGGGCACCTGTTCGATCAGTTCTTGTCGCCCCTGACCAATCGACGCGACGACGGATGGGGCGGCGATGACGAGCGACGGCTGAGGTTCGGTTGGGAGGTGCTCAGCGCGATTCGCAGCAGGGTCGGTGCCGATTTCGTCGTGGGCATCCGGATGGTGATCGACGAGACGCTCCCCGGGGGGATCGATACCCCGCGCGGTCTCGATGTGCTGCAGCGTTTCGAACGGGCCGGCCTGATCGACTTCATCAACGTGATTCGTGGGCACATCGAGCACGAGGCAGCGCTGACCGAGGTGATCCCGATCCACGGCATGCCCTCGGTGCCGCATCTCGACTTCGCCGGGATGGTGCGTGCCCACACCGACCTCACGGTGATGCACGCAGCGAAGATCGACGAGGTCGCCTCGGCCCGTCACGCCATCCGCGAGGGCAAGCTCGACCTGGTCGGCATGACCAGGGCCCACCTCGCCGATCCACACATCGTGCGCAAGATCATCCAGGGACGCGAGTCGCAGATCCGACCGTGTGTCGGTGCGACCTACTGCCTCGACCGCATCTACGAGGCCGGCGAAGCGTTGTGCATCCACAACGCGGCCACCAGCCGTGAGCAGACGATGCCACACGACATCGAGCGGGCACCGTCGCCGCGCCGGGTCGTGATCGTCGGGGGCGGCCCGGCCGGTCTCGAAGCCGCCCGCGTCGCGGGGGAGCGTGGGCACGCGGTGACGGTGCTCGAGGCGATGCCGTGGGCCGGCGGCCAGATCAACCTGGCGGTGCGCAATCCGCGTCGCATGGATCTGCGGGGCATCATCGACTGGCGGGTATCCGAATGTGCTCGGCTCGGCGTCGACATCCGGTACGACACCTACGCCGACGGCAACGTCGTCACGGAGTTGGAACCAGACGTGGTGATCATCGCCACCGGTGGCCAGCCGCAGCTACCCGAGCTCGAGGAGGGGGCCGATCGACTCGTCACCAGCTGGGATGTGCTGGGTGGTGACGTCACGCCGAAGGGCGACGTGTTGTTCTTCGACGACAACGGCACGCACTCGGCGCTCTCGGCTGCCGAATTGATCGCACTGTCGGGAGCGAACCTCGAGATCGTCACGCCCGAGCGGATGTTCGGTATCGAGGTCGGTGGCATGAACCACGTTCCGTATGCGCGCGCGTTCAACGAGACCGACACCCGCATCACCTTGCACCAGAGGGTGTTGAGCGTGCAGCCCGACCAGGGCCGTCTGCGGGTCGAACTCGGCAGTGAGCACACGAGTCATCGCTCGGTGCGATACGTCGACACGGTGGTGGCCGACCACGGTACGGCGGCGCTCGCCGATGTCTACTTCGAGCTCAAGGAGCAGTCGTCGAACCTGGGGGCCGTCGACTACGGCGCGTTGATCGACGGTCGGCGACAAGACCTCCTGCGCAATCCCGACGGACGTTTCCAACTGTTCCGCATCGGTGACGCAGTGTCGAGCCGCAACATCCACGCTGCCGTGTATGACGCGCTCCGCCTGGTCAAGGACCTCTGAGGCCGGATTCGACGCTGTCGAAACTCGACGGGGTCGTCGCGCTGTGACAGTCGACTGCAGCTCAGGCCACTCAGGTCACTCAGGCCACTCAGGCCGGTCGGCTGGACGACGCCACGACGCCGTCGAGCCGTACCAGTCCGGCCTCCAACGACCTGGTCAGCCGGGTCTTCTGGCCTGTCGCCAGCAAGTCGATGACCAGGCCGGTGAACATGGCCTTGGCGAGTGAGGCTTCGACGACGGCGACCTCGGTGGGCATGCCCTCGTCGATGAACCGGGTCTCGATGTTGGTTCGCCAGAAGCCGATCTGCTCACCTCGCACCTGGCGCGGTAGGCCACCGAGCGTGGCCTCGAGCGCAGCCGCCTCGATACCGAGCCGCGCCAGCGCGAGATGCTGCGGTGACGAGATGATCCAGCGCCACCACGCCCGCAGCAGGTCGGTCTGTGTCATCGCCGGTCGCCGCCGCAGCCAACCCGCCTCGACCCGTTGCTGCTGCTCACCCGATCGGCGCAGCGCAGCGACGATGAGGTCGTCCTTCGACCCGAAGTGGTGCATCAACGAGTTGACGCCGACGCCGAGATGTTCCGCGAGCGGACGCAGCGACAGATTCGCGAGCCCATGTTCGCCGACATAGGTGACCACTTCGTCGAGCAGTGCGTCTCGACGGTCGAAATCGATCGGGCGAGCCATGTCAGCCCCGCATCCGCACGCCCTGCGGGTCGAGCACGGGTTCGCGCAACAGCGTGGCCGGCCGACGCTGCCCGATGACCTCGATCTCGAAGCGACCACCGCTGGGATCATCGGCGACCTGCGCGTCGATGTAGCCGAGTGCCAGCGACTTACCGACATAGTGGGCGTAGCCGCCGGACGTGATCCAGCCGACCACCCGCCAGCCGTCGGGGCCCTCGTACCACACCGGTTCGTCGCCGATCACGTCGGCCGGTTCGTCCGGATCGGTGTCGACCTCGAAGTACGAGAGGTAGCGCCGGGGTGGGGCAGCGGTCTCGAGCGCTGCCCGCCCGACGAACTCGTGATCGAGCTTGACGTACCGATCCATGCGTGACTCGTAGGGGGTGAAGATCGGGCGGTACTCGCGGAACCAGGTACCGAACATCTTCTCGAGGCGCATCGTGAGCAGTGCCCGTACACCGAACAATCGAATCCCGTGCGGCTCGCCGGCCTGCATCAGTGCATCGAAGAGGTGGCGTTGGTACTCGGGAGAGACCCAGATCTCGTAGCCGAGATCGCCCGTATAGGTCATGCGGCCCACCCAGCACGGTGCCATGGCGAGATCGATCCGACGGAAGTCCATGAACCGGAAGTGCTCGTTGGACATGTCGACGCGGGTCAGCGACTGCAACACCTCTCGCGAGCTCGGCCCGGCGACGGACAGCCCGACCATCCGTTGGCCGACCACCTCGACACCGAACCGCGCATCGGCCGGCATGTGCTGCAGGAACCATCGACGATGATGGTCGGTGGCGCCGAGCGAACTGAACAAGAAGAAGTCGTCGTCGTCGATGCGGGCCACCGAGAACTCGCCGATCACGTGGCCGAGGTGGTTCAGCATCGCGGTGAGGCTGATCCGGCCGACCTTGGGGAGGGTGTTGGTGAACAGCCCCCGCAGCCAGTCGGCGGCGCCCGGGCCCCTGACGCGGTACTTCGAGAAGTTCGTGACCTCGGTCAATCCGACGGCTTCGCGCACGGCGAACGATTCTTCGCCGATCAGATCGAATGCATTCGAGCGCCGGAACGTGACGTTCTCGACGGGATCCTCGCCAGGGCGCTGGAACCACAGCGGTGATTCGAGGCCGAAGTCGACGCCCCACACCGCGTTGTGCTCGACGAGGCGGTCGTGGATCGGCACCGTCTGTACGTAACGCGCTGCGGGTAGCTGTTCGTTCGGGAACGTGATCCGGAAACGGCGCCGGTAGTTCTCCTCGGCCTTGGCCCGTGTGTAGGGCAGCGTGGCGTAGTCGCCGAAGCGGGCGACGTCCATACCCCAGATGTCGAACCCAGGGTCGCCCTCGGTCATCCAGTTCGCGAGCGCGAGCCCGACACCGCCGCCCTGCGACAGGCCGGCCATCACGCCACATGCCGTCCAGTAGTTGGTCAGGCCGGGGACGGGACCGACGAGCGGGTTGCCATCGGGCGTGAACGTGAACGGCCCGTTGACGATCGTCTTGATGCCGGCGGTCGCCATGGCGGGATAATGCTGGAACGCGACGCTGAGCTCGGGCTCGATGCGATCGAGATCGGGCGGCAGCAACTCCATGTCGAACGTCCAGGGTGTCGTGTGCTCCGACCAGGCACGCGAGTTCTGCTCGTACGTGCCGAGCAGCATGCCGTCGCCCTCCTGCCGGATGTAGATCTCACCCTTGAAGTCCATCGCCATCGGCATCTCGCGCCCGGTGGAGGCCATGTGTTGCTTGACCTCGTCCATCGGTTCGGTCACGAGATAGTGGTGTTGCATCGCCAGCACGGGCAGTTCGAGCCCGGCCATCCGACCGACCTCGCGAGCCCACAGGCCACCTGCGTTCACGACGTGCTCGGCGTGGATCTCACCGTGCTCGGTGATGACGGTCCATGTGCCGTCGGTGCGCTGCACGAGTGCGCTCACCCAGTTCTGCTTGTACACCTCGGCACCCTGCTGCCGGGCACAGATCGCGTACGCGTTGGTGACTCCCGTCGGGTCGACATGACCTTCGATCGGGTCCCACATGGCACCGAGGAAGTACTGCGGGTCGAGCAGCGGGAACAGCTCTTGAGCCTCCTTCGGCGAGATCATCTCGAGCTCGTCCATGCCCAGGTATCTGCCGCGGGCGACCGCCATCTTCAGCCAGTCCATACGGTCCTGGTCGGCCGCGAGCGTGATGCCGCCGGGAAGATGTATCGAGCAGTTCTGGCCGGAGCGCTCTTCGATCTTCTTGTACAGCTGCACCGTGTACTGCTGGAGCTGTGCGACGTTTGGATCGCCGTTGAGCGTGTGCATGCCGCCGGCCGCGTGCCAGGTGGAACCGGCGGTGAGTTCCTTGCGTTCGACCAACACGACGTCGGTCCACCCGTTCTCGGTGAGGTGGAACAGCACGGACGCGCCGACGACCCCGCCTCCGATCACGACCACCTGTGCTGATGTCTTCATGTGTTGCTCCTAGTAATCGACGGGCACGCCACCCTCGGCGGTGCGCCGGGCGACGAAGTCGGTGAGTTCGGCCACGACGGCGTCGTCCATGGCAGGAGGTTGGTACTCCGCGAGGTATGCCTTGACCAGGCCGTTCGCCTTGTGGGCGGCATCGGGGCGACCGGCATCGGCCCAGTTTTCGTAGTTGCGCCAGTCGCTGACCAACGGGCGATAGAACTCGCTTCGGAATCTCGCCTGGGTATGCGCCGTCCCGAAGAAGTGCCCGCCAGGGCCCACCTCGGCGATCGCGTCGAACGCCAGCGACTCGTCGTCGACCACGAACGGGTCGAGCATCGCCGACACCATGTGCAACAGGTCGGCGTCGATCACCATCTTCTCGAAGCTCGCGTGCAAGCCGCCTTCCATCCAACCGGCACCGTGCATCATCATGTTCACGCCGCCGCTGATCGCTCCGAAGATCGAGAACATCGACTCGTAAGCGGCCTGTGCGTCGACGGCATTGGCGGCGCAGGTGTTCGAGCTGCGGAACGGCACGCCATATCGACGCGCCAGTTGACCGCCGACCACGGCGGTCTTCCAGTACTCGGGCGTCCCGAATGCGGGTGCCCCGGACTGCATGTCGACGTTGCTGGTGAAGCCGCCGTACACGAACGGGCTCCCGGGACGCACGATCTGGGTGAGCATCAGGCCGACCAACGCCTCGGCGTTCTGTTGTGACACGGCGCCCGCCAGCGTGATCGGGGCCATCGCTCCTGCGAGCGTGAACGGGGTGACGCAGATCACCTGGTTGCGGCGCGCCATCTCGATGATGCCGTGGCTCATCGGCACGTCGAGCGTGAGCGGCGAGTTCGTGTTGATGATGCTGAACACGCTCGGCTCGACGTCGAGTTGCTCGTCGGTGACACCGCGTGCGATACGCACCATCTCGATCACGTCGACGTTGCGTCGGCGACCGAGTGAATAGACGTGGATCGCCTTGTCGGTGAGCGTGAGCAGGTCGAGTGATGTTTCGAGATGCCGGATCGAGCCGTGGATGTCGACCGGTTCGACGGGGTAGCCGCCGGTGAAGTGGACCGAGTTCAACGATTGGATCAGCCGGAGCAGGTTGCGGAAGTCGTGGCGGTTGCCGGTGCGGCGGCCGCCGTCGAGATCGGCCACGTTGGGGGCGCTGGCGACCGACCCGAAGGCGATGTGATCGCCACCGATCGTGAGGTGGTGGGCGGGGTTGGTGGCGTGCAGCGTGAACTGGCCGGGTGCGGTCGAGATGATCGGATCGATCATCTCGGGGTCGAATCGCACCATCTGGTCGTCGTGGGCGGTGGCGCCTGCACCGACGAACAGGGCGCGGGTCTCGTCGTCGAGGACCTTCATGCCGATCTCGCTGAGGATCCGCAGCGATGCCTGGTGGATCGATTCGAGCTGGTCGGCGTTCGCCAGCTCGGTGGGGCCGTGGAGCAGTCGCGGCTGGGCGAACGGACGCTGCTCGGGGAGTCGGGAGCGCGGGCTCGCCTCGGCGCGGTCGCGGCCCTTCCGTCGACCTCGCGATTCGGTCTGCTCAGCCACCATGTCCCCAAACTGCGCTGTAATTCCCGGTACGAGTGTGCGGGACATTATCCCATACGCGGTGGCGATGTCACGAGCGAGGCGTCACGCCCGCCGGTTCGCGCGACGGTTCAACCGGTCGGCCCGAGGGCCAGGATCGCGAGATAGTCGTCGAGACCGTTCTCGGCGAACCCTGCGATGTGCAGGGCGGTTCTCGCCGCTTCGGTCGTCGGGTCCGTGAGGGCTTCGCGGAACGCGTGCTGCAGCTCGTCGACCTGTTCGAGGTCGACAGTGCGCCGTACCGTGATGGCGGGGGTCGGGATCCGCGGGCCGAGGCCGACCCGATGCAGGCCGGCGACGAGTTCGGGTTCCTCGGCGGCGATCAGTGCCAGGCTCAACGAGTCGATGCTGGCGATGTCGGCCTTTCGGCTGGCCAACGCCACCAGGCTCTCGTGGTGAGCTGAGGTGAACGTGACCGTCCCGGGCCACTTCTCGGCCCCTCCGACGGTCGCCCCGAGCAGGCTCAACCAGCCCGACAGGCTGTCGGGGCTGTTGGCGACGGCGTGTGCCTCGCTCGAGACCAGCTGGTCGAGTGGCCGATCGTGGGGGCTCAACAACACGCTGTGATAGTGCCCGCCGTCTGCTTCGGGAAGGTCGAGGGCGAATGCCCCGATCAGATGCATCTCGTCGCGGTGGAGCGCTGCGAACGGCCAGCCGCACACATGGGTGACCAGACAGTCCGAGTCGTGCCAGCGGGCATGCACGTCACCGGAGCGGGTCAGCGATGGAGGGGTCCATGCCGCGCGCTCGTGGATCGCTGACCAGATCTCGTCCCACGCCCACTCGACGGACGCGAAGGGGTACATCCCGAGCTCGACATGCGGGCGTCCGACGCTGCTCATGCGTGCAGGCCGATCGCTGACGACGACCAGGTTCGCCGTGACGAGGCGTTCACCTTCGCCAAGCTACTCGGCGGGCGAACGGGCGTTGCCACCTTGGCGGTTCGCTCTGCCGTGCGCGACGCCTCGCAGTGATCGACCGATCCCGTCGACGATCCAGCCGAGCCGTGAACGCCACACAGGTCGGCCGGGGAACAGCGACTGCATCCTGGTGGCCGAGAGCGCTCTCGGCAGGTAGGCGAGGCGGGCATACAGCGAGGCGAGACGCGGACGGTCCAACATCGCCATCGCGGCTGCGGCGTGTGGAACGACGCGTACGAATCGAGGGTGAGGAGCCGGTACCTCTGCGGCGAACATCCTTCGTGCGAGGGTCAGGAAGCTGTCGAGAGCTGCCTCGGCGCCGACCGAGCCGAATCGTGACCGGATCACCTCCCAATCGACCTCGTCCGCGAGGTCGAGCCTCGACCTGACGGCCAACTCGTGGACCGCTCTCAGCGGCACCCGACCGAGCAGATGGCCCTCGTCGTGGAGTTGTGCGTGGACGATCAGATGGGTGACGGCATCGGTCGACGACATCGGTCCGGCCACCGCCAGGACATCGCTCGGCGGGAGCACGGAGGCCCAGCGGCTCACCGCGAGCGCCGTGTGGATCTCGACCGATCCCGCTCGACCCGGCAGATGCACCGGCGCGAGCTCGTGATCCGCGAACGCCGTATGCCCCGATTCGATGGGGACATAGCCGATCCCGGCCAAGGCCCGGGCAGCTCGTTCGGCGTCGGATGCGGCGACGAGCACGTCGAGGTCGGTCATCGTGCGCTCGGCGGGATCGGCCCACCAGCCTGCTGTCACGGTGTGCCATCCCTTGAGCCGGACCGAGCGGACGCCGGCAGTACGGAGTGCGTCCTCGACCAGTTCACCCTGGGCCAGCAGATCCTGCATTCGAGACGTGTTGTCGTCGAACGAATGCTGCAGGGCGAGCTCGGGTTGCCCGAACGGTGCGCTCGAATGACGACGGATCAGGCGTGCTGCGTCAGCGGGTATCGGTTGCCACCAGCCGACACGAGTGCCATGGGCCCAGAGCGCCGGGGCCAGCCCGACGGCGTCGGCCGTGCGGGCAGCAGCAATGAGGTCGAGGGGGTCCAGCGCGGCAGGCGTGGTGGTGCCGTCGAGCAGCCGGATCAGGCTCGCGGTCGGGCGCGAACCTGGTCGTCGTAGGGCGACGAACCGCGCGCTCAGGCTGGCGCTGGCGTTGTGGTGGGAGCCGACGTGGTGGTCGGAGCCGGTGTGGTGGTCGGAGCCGGTGTCGTCGTCGGAGCCGGTGTCGTCGTCGGAGCCGACGTGGTGGTGGGAGCCGACGTGGTGGGAGCCGGCGTCGTGGTGGGAACCACTCCGCCGCTGTCACCAGCGATCGTCGAGGTCGGGGCGGTGCCCGACGCGCTCGCCGCCTGGGCAAAGCTCGACTGCAGCCCCTGTGTTCCGAAGGTGGTGACGACCGGCGCGATGAATCCGGCCAGGGCCATCTTCTTCAGGAACGACCGCCGATCGCGATCGCCATTCTGGATCTCGTCGCCACTCATGGTCGCTCCTCGGGGGTAGGTCGAGGCCCGAACGCGCTCGACTGCCGTCAACGATAGCAGCGGCGGGTTCACAGGTGAATGATCACTTCTTCTGGTATTCGGCAAGATCGTTCGTGTTCTGGATCAGCGCCTCGGGGTGGGGGTCAGATCGAGAGCAGGCACGACAACGCGTCATGGGGATCGTCGATCCGGAGCCGATGACAGCTCGCAGACACGGCGACGCTCGAGATCGCGCGGAACACGTCGGAGAGCGCCTCCTGATTCCGGAAGCAGCCGTCGACGAGCTGGGGGACTGCCTCCACGGAGGAGATGTCGCTGAGCTCGGTGCCTTCGCCGCGTTCGAGCACGACGAGCGCTCTCACCGGACGTTGGTCGATCTGCCAATCGCCGCCGAGCAGGCGGGGATTCACCGCGACGATCCCTGCTTCGTCCAGTCGCGGCTCGGAGGCGATCACCCGGGCGAGCTCGGGGAGCACCTCGACCGCCGTCGATTTGACATGGAAGCGTCTGGCGACAGGGATCGATTCCCCGTCGCGCACGAGCACGCTCTCGTCAGCAGGCACGTCGATGCCGGCCGATCTCAGGGCACAAGCGAGCGTCGTCTTGCCCGTGCCGGACTCGGCCGAGATGAGCACCCGGCCACCGGGAAGATCGACCGTGGCGGCGTGCACGCGCACCCAGCCACGCAACGAAGCGAGTTCGAACGCCCGCTGGTGGACGCGCCGATACAGGACATCGAGCACGTCTGCGGCATCGTCGGCGACGACGAGTCGGTCACCGTCCTCGAAGATCGCGTGACCGTCAGCGCCGCTGACGACGACGTACCTCATCGAGTTCGCCGGTGCGAGATCGTGGTCCGCGTCGTTGACCAGATACGTCAACGCATGCTCGACCGGTGCGTCGGCGCGGGTGGTGTCGATCGACACCGAGTGCCACAGCAGCTGGAAATCGACGATGTCCGGCAAGGCGCGTCAGCGAATCAGACCGCGCTGAGCAAGATCGTCGAGGCACTCCACGAAGATCTCGGGCGAACTGGCATCCGGGAACAGTTCGAGCGCTCCCGAGACGATGATCGCCGTCGTCGACCGGCCGTCACACAGTTCGTACACCACCGAGGCGGTGCTGTTGAGGTAGTGGACCTGCTGCGCGCCCGGATCGAAGACGACCAGGCCGTCGGCGACTTCGTTGACCTCGACGCCGGGCACCTTGACAGGGAGGTGGTTGTCGTCGACCGTCACAGTCGGCCAGTATACGGACGTGCTCTCCGGCCAGATCGCTTCGGTGGCGCGGCACGGATTCGCCATCGTCTGCGAGGATCCCGACCGCCCGTTCACCTTCGAGGAATTCGTCGCGATCGCGTCAGCCGTGCGACACCACGGTCGGTGTGAGGTGTGGACCGACCAGCTTCCGTACGGCATGTGGTGGAGCGAGCTCCGCCCCAGCATCGATCTGAGGATCGGGCGGGCCCCTGATGCTGCCGTGCCGGCCGTCGGGGTCTGGGCGGCGGCCGATCGTTGGATCGGCGCCGACGACGACGACTACCTCGAGTTCGTGGCTCCGTACCGCTCGATGGCCTGGCTCGACGGCGATCGCCCGGCGCCGGCCACCGCCAGGCCGATCGGGCGGTGTGACGATGTCTGACGCACGCCTCTTGCTCGTCGACGTACTCGGCAAGCTCGATGCCGCGGCCGAAGCCGATCGCCCCGTTCCCGAGCCCACCGGGCCGGTCGGGCATCGTTCGCTGTGCGTCGGGATGAGCGTCTACGACGACTTCGACGGCGCCTACTTCACGATGCAGAGCATCCGCCTCCATCACCCGGAGGTCGCTGACCGGTTGAGCATCCTGATCATCGACAATCATCCTGAGGGGCTGCAGTCCCAGGCGCTCCGCGATGTCGTGGCGTCCACCGACAACGCTCGCTATCTGCCGTTCTCGGGATTCCGTGGCACGGCGGTGCGCGATCTGCTGTTCCGGGAGGCCGACGCTGATTACGTCTGTTGCGTCGACAGCCATGTGTTGTTCGCTCCCGGCGCCCTGCAGGCGCTGCTGTCCTACTTCGACGAACATCCCGACACGGTCGATCTCATCCAGGGCCCGTTGTGGTCTGACGACCTCAACTCCCGGGTCGGAACTCACTTCCTGCCCGAATGGGGCGCCGGCATGTACGGACGCTGGGGTCGCGATGAGCGCGTCGACGACCCGTCGGGCCAACCATTCGAGATCGAAATGCAGGGCCTGGGTGTGTTCGCATGCCGTCGCGACGCTTGGTCGGGCTTCAATCCCCGGTTCCGTGGGTTCGGCGGCGAGGAGGGCTACATCCACGAGAAGTTCCGGCGCGCCGGTGGCCGTGTGCTCTGTCTCCCGCAGTTCGGGTGGTTGCACCGGTTCGCTCGTCCGACGGGTGTCCCGTACAAACCCACCTTCGATGACCGGATCCGCAACTATCACATCGGCTGGTCGGAGGTCGGTTGGGACACCGAACCCATCGCCGAGCACTTCTTCGAGGAGTACGCCACCAACGCCGGCTTCAACGAGGTGTTCGACCGGGCGGTCGCCCAGTCGACGAGCCCGTTCGGGTACTTCGATGCCATCTTCAGCCTCAATCTCGACAACGCGGTCGAGCGCCGCGCCGCAGCCGAGCATCGGTACGCACAACTCGACATCGCGTGGCGGGTCGAACGGGTGTCGGCGGTCGAGACGCCCGACAACCATCACAGGGGCTGTGCGCTGTCGTGGCGCGGCATGATCGAAACGGCCCAGCGCCGCGGCTATCAGCACTTCCTGGGGCTCGAGGACGATGCCGTCTTCCTCGACGCCACGCGTGAGGTGCTCGCCGGCGCGGTCGCCGAACTCGATGACCTCGAATGGGACGTCTGCTTCCTCGGTGGGGTCGAGCAAACTGCCGGGCCGGGCCCCGAGCCGGGGCAACGATTCATCAAGCCCGCCGGGTATGTCACCTGCACCCACGCGACGGCGATTCATTCACGGGTGTTCGATCGGATTCTCGCCGACATCCCCGAGGACGGCCCCGAGTTCGACCGCTGGCTCGAGGAGCACGTCGCAATCGATCAGTACCTCGGGTCGCGGTGCGCCTCGGGCGAGCTGCGCGGTGTGATCCTGACACCGCGGGTCGCGTCCCAACCGGCGCTCACCACGTATGCCGACGGCGACCTCGAGCTCGGTGATCGCTACGTGATCTGACCTCCGGGGTGTCGACGAGCTATCGCCCTGTCCACCAGCGGCGTTGAGCGATGGACTGCTCGTCGGTGCGATCGTGCCAATCGGCCAGCACCCGGGTCAACGAGACCACCCAGTCGTCGAAGTGCTCGGCGTCGGGCGGCGCCCACACGCCGATGCATGCGTCATCGAGCGGGCCGGGATCGAGATCGGGCTGACCGGCCGGGTGCAGGCGGATCAAATAGGGGAGGCCACGGTCGGTGAGGGTGTCGCGGACGGCAGGCCGCGGCCCGGCTCCGTACACGAGCACCAGATCGGGGTGGTGAGACCCGAGCGCCTCGTCGAGCGCTCCGTAGACGGCGACCCCGCTCGCGGTTGTCCGGTGAGTCGGTCCCGATGCTCGACCGGCGAGCGCGATGTCGGCACCGTGTCGCCGAAGTTCGTCGATCTCGTCGAGGAGTTCGGTCTGCGCGCCGGGTGCATCGCTGCTGTCGACCGCGACGATCCGTAGTGGGCGCCGACGCCGGGCCCTCGCTCGCACCTCGTCCCTCTCGGCTCGATTCGCTGCCTCGTTCTCGAGTGACCACACCTGCCCTGGGGTGCCGATCCCGTAGGTGCACGCAGGCACGGGCACGAACTGGTGTGGGTGGTGCGCGATCCTGACCATCAGGTCGTAGTCACTGCATGCGTGCAATGCCTCGTCCCACCGCTCACCGGTGTCTCCGCGGTGCACGAGTGTGTTGGTGTCCACGAAGTTGTCGACGTGCAGCTTCAGGGGTGTCACCGATTCGGCCTGCACGAGCCCTGGCGACATCGACGGCCCACCCGAGAAGCGAATGCCGTGCACGAAGATCGAGGAGGGTGAGAACTCGAACGTCGCGACCGCAGTGCGCAACCACCAGGGGAACCATCGGCAGTCGTCGTCGAGATAGGCGATGAACTCGCCGGCGGCCGCATCGAGACCGACATTGCGGGCTTCGCTGGCCCGGTGCGGCGTCGAGCGTAGGACCCGGACCCGATCGTCCTGGGGCCACCAATCGGGGACGGAGTCGAGCATTCCGTCGTCTGAGTTGTCGACGACCAGCAGTTCCCATGCCGGGTACGTCTGATCGAGCACGCTGTCGACAGCCCCTCGGAGCAGCTCGAGGCGGGCTCGTGAGTAGGTCGGCATCACGACCGACACCAGCGGGTTTCGCCGGAGGGGTGCCTGCCCCAACCAGAGCAGCGAGATCGCAGCCGCACGTGCTGCGTGCGCAGTCACGGCGCCAGATGAACCTGCACGAGCGCTCTCGCTCGCGGTGACCCGTTCGCCGAGTTCGCCGATCTGCTGCTCGAGCCCGGCGATTCGCCCGGCCGCGTCGGCCAGAGCAGAACGAGCCCCGGCGAGTTGGGACATCAGGGTGGTCACGGTCGCACCGAGCGCGTTCACCGCGGCGGCGTCGGTCGGAGCGGGCATCGGTTGCTCGGATCGCGGTGGTCGTCGGCGCATGGTGGATTCGATGAACGTGCCGAAGGGCACGGCCTGTCGCGGCGAGACTAGTCGTGGCGCAGCGGCGGGGCCTCGACGACCGTCACCGGATCAGCCGCGCCGTGTCGGTTCAGCCGCGACGACGCTGGATCAGCCGCGCCGTGTCGGTTCAGCCGCGACGACGCTGGATCAGCCGCGCCGTGTCGGTTCAGCCGCGACGACGCTGGATCAGCCGCGCCGTGTCGGTTCAGCCGCGACGACGCCGGATCTCTTCGGTGATCGCTGGTACGACCTGATGGAGGTCGCCGATCACCGCGTAGCCGGCCTTGGTGACCATGTTGGCGTCGCGATCGGTGTTGATGGCGATGATGTTCTTGCTCGCCATCGCTCCGACCCAGTGTTGGATCGCACCGGAGATGCCACAGGCGAAATAGACGTCGGGGGCGATGCGGGTTCCGGTCTGCCCGACCTGTGAGGTGTGGCTGCGCCAGCCGTTGTTCGTGACCGCTCGCGAACATCCCACGACGCCGCCGAGCGCGTCGGCGAGCGCGTCGAGTGGAGCGAACCCGTCCGCCGATCCGACGCCTCGGCCCCCGCCGACGACGACCGGGGCGGTCGACAACGTGACGCCGGCCTCGCGCTCGACCCGGCCCTTCACCATCGACCGTGCGAGCGAAGGATCGAGGGTGACGGTGAGGGCGGTGGTGGCGGCTGCGCCGGGTGAATCCGATGGCACGGCCTCGACGGTGTGGTGGGCGAGCGTGACCAGCTTGACGTCGGCGGTGAGCGACGCATCCTCGAGCAACGAACCACCCCATCGGACGCGGGTCATCTCGAAACGATCGCCGGGCCGGAACTCGGTGCAGTTCGCCGAGAAGGGCAGGTCGAGTCGAGCTGCTGCCTGGGCGAGCACCTCGTTACCGCGATCGGTGCCGGTCGCCAACACGATCGCCGGGGACAGCGAGCGCACCGCTTGAGCGACCACTTCGCCCCATGCCTCGGGGCCGTAGTCGGCGAGCTGGTCGTCGTGGACCTGGTGGACCACCGACACGCCGTAGTCGGCGAGCTCGGTGGTGAGCCCATCTGCTGCCGTGCCGATCGAGAGCGCCTCCAACGAACCGCCGAGCGAACGCGCTGCAGTCAACGCTTCGAGCGTGGCTGGGGCGATCGTGCCGCGGTCGTGCTCGACGACGACGAGCGTGGTGCCAGACATCACAGGACTCCGATTTCTTCGAGGACGTCGACCACGGCTGCGGCGGCGTCGGGTCCGGTTCCGAGGATGATCGTCTCGGACTTGCGTTCGGGTGGTTGACGCAATGTGATCTTGCCGAGCCCACCGACGTCACCGTGAGGGGCGATCGAGCTGACCTCGACCTTCTTCGATGCCAGGCGGCCCTTCATGGTGGGGTAGCGCGGCAGGTTGATGCCCTCTTTCACCCCGACCACGGCGGGCAGCGGGAGTTCGTAGGTTTCGCGGCCGGCGTCGGCTTCACGTTCGACGTGGGCGATACCGTCGCTCAGCGTCAGACCCTTCGCACCGTTGACCATCGGCCGACCGAGCGCATGGGCGACGCGGACGCCCACCTGGAAACCTCCGGAGTCGGCCGATTCGTTGCCGAACAAGATCACGTCGAACGGCCCGTCCGCGGCCTCCAGCTCGCCGATCGCCGCGGTGATCGCCTGCGCCGTTCGTTGAGGGTCCCATTCGCCGTCGGCGGTCGGCATCAACACCGCGCGCTGGATGCCGACGCTCACGCCGTAGCGCACCTGCTCTTCGGCCTCGGGGGCTCCGAGGGTGAGCACGGTGGCATCGCCTCCGTGTTGTTCGACGAGTTGGGCGGCGGCCTCGACGGCGCACTCTTCGTGCGGGCTCATCGTGAACCCCAGATTCGTGGCGTCGACCGACTGTCCGTCGGCGGTGACGTTGATCTTCGACCCCGGAGCGGGGACCCGCTTCACGCATACCAAAATCTTCATGTCAGCCCTTTCCACAACCCCGTTCTGCGCAGCGTTTGGCAGGACCGGTCCTGCCAAACGCTGAACAGAACGGGGTGGAGATGTGTCGGTGTCAGCCCTTGAGGCGGGTGTCGTCGGGATCGAAGGCGCTTCCGGTGCCGACGACCTTCACGGGGAACAGCTCGTTCATGTACATGACCTGCAGGTCGGTGCCGGGCGCCGCGTGCTGCGTGGGCAGGTAGGCCATCAGCAGGTGCTTGCCGACGGATGGGCCGTAGCCGGCGGTGGTCACGCGCGAGACGCGTCCGTGCGAGTCGAAGATGACGTTGCCGTCGAGATCGCAGATCGGCTCGTTGCCCCCCTGCATCCACCGCTTGCGGCCCTTCGAGTCGGTTTGGTCCTCGACGGACAAGGTGCACATGTGGACCGCAGGCTCGCCCAGCTCGCGGGCAGCCAGGTACGCAGCCTTGCCGATGAAGTCGGCCGACTTCACCTTCGGGCGGGCGAGGCCGGCCTCGAGCGGGTTGTACTCGCTCTCGAGCTCGGCTCCCTGCAAGCGGTAACCCTTCTCGATGCGACCGGATGTTCCGTACACGCCGCCGCCCGTCGGGCGGATGCCGTGTTCGGCGCCGTTTGCCATGAGGGCGTCCCACACGGCACGGGCGTCGTCCCATGCCACATAGATCTCCCAGCCGGTATCGCCGACGTAGGAGATCCGGAACAGGGTCGCCGGGATCGTGGACCCACCGACGTCGAGGGTGACGTTGACCAGCGAGCCGTACGGCGAACCCTCCTGGCTGAGATCTGCATCGGTGAGGGTGGCCAGCACCGCAGGCGCCTTCGGGCCCCACAGGCCGAGCGTCGAGATCTCCAGCGTACGGTCGGTCACCGTGACCGAGCCGTCCTTGGGCATGTACTTGCGCATCCAGTGCATGTCGCGGCCGCCATCGAACACGCCGGTGACGACCATCACGACATCGTCGGCGATGCGCTGCATCGTGAGGTCGGAGTGGAAGCCACCATCGGGCGTCAGCCACGGTGTGTAGGTGGCGCGTCCGACGGGACCGATCTTGTTGACCGCCAAGAAGTCGGCGAACTCGACCGCACCAGGGCCGGAGATCTCGAACTCTTGGAACGCCGACAGGTCGACGAGACCGCAGTTCTCGCGCATGTTGAGGTGTTCGCCGACCGTGATCGGGCTCCACCAGCGGTTGTCCCACTCGACCTCGCGCTCGGCGACGCCGTAGCGCTCGGCCAAGTCGGCGTTGCTGCCGTACCACTGCGGACGTTCCCAGGTGCGGGCCTGGAAGAAGAACGCATCGAGCGCTTGCTGCCGCGAGAACAGCGGCGACACCTGCAGGTTGCGTCGGCCGGCCCACTGCTCTTGCGGGTGCACGATGCCGTACGTCTTGTTGAAGTGCTCTTCGGCCCGCCGCCAGATGTGTTCGTCGTTGCGCTCTTGGGGATAGAAGCGGGCGATGTCGGCGCCGTGTGCGTCGATGACCCGCGGGTAGCCGTAGGTCATCCACTCGGCGACGACCTGGGCCATGCCCGGACCTTCCTTCACCCAGACCGCTGCGGCCGACCACAGGTTGCGCACCTCGGCCGTCTCGCCGAGGCAGGGCATCGCGTCGGGGGTCAGCGAGAGCAGGCCGTTGATGGCGTACTTGATCTCGGCATCGCCGAGCATGTCCATCAGTTCGATCGCCTGCTCCATCTGGTCGTCGAAGTCGTCAGGGGTGAACGGCATCTCGGTCGGCGACAGAGCGGCTTCCTCGTTGGACGGGATCTCGTCGGGGTGGTGCAGGATCGGGCGGTGGGCGTACGAGCCGACCTCCATCGAGCCTGATGACTGGCGCTCGTAGCAGAACGTGTCCATGTCGCGAACGATCGGGTAGCCGATCTCCTTGTTGGTCTCGACCAACACGTCCATCGGGCCGACGTCGGCCATCTGGTGCACGGCGGGCACGAGGGGGATTGTTGCGCCCGCCATGTTGGCGATGCGGTTCGACCACACACCGCATGCGATCACGACGTACTCGGCCTCGATGCGGCCCTTGTCGGTGACGACGGCGGTGACCTTCTTGAGGCCGGTGGCGGGTTCTTCCTCGGTCTCGACGTCGAGCACTTCGGTGTTGGCGAACACGCGCAGCCCGGCCTTCTCGATCGCCTCGTTGCGGAACAGTGTGCCGGTGTCGAGCGAGTCGACGACCGACACCGTGGGGCAGTGGAAGCCACCGAGAATGACGTCGTCATTGATGAACGGCACCAGTTCTTTGACCTGGGCCGGGGTGAGCAACTCGGCCTGGATGCCCCACGCGGCGGCCGACGTCATGCGACGTTGGAACTCGTCCATACGGGCCTGGGTGCGGGCGACCTCGATGCCGCCCGAGTCGACCGACCGGTCGACCTCGCGGTACTGGTCGGCGCTCTGCTGTCCGAGCAGGGCCATCTCCTTGTTGTGGTCGACGGGGAAGATGAAGTTCGAGGCGTGGCCGGTCGAACCGCCCGGGTTGGGCAGGGGGCCCTTGTCGATCAGTACCATGTCGGTCCAGCCGAGCCGGGCGAGGTGACCCACCAGGCAGTTGCCGACGATGCCGGCGCCGATGACGACGCACTTTGCCGTGGCCGGCACCGTGTTGGAAGAAACATCACTCACGGGGTTCCCCTTGTTCGAAGGACTGATATATCATGAATCTATCACGACTGAATCCTTGAGTACACAGGCGTACGAACGAATTCGCCGGCTCATCGTCCGGCTCGAGCTCGCGCCCGGCGAGGTCGTCCGCGAGGATCTGCTGCAAGCACGCCTCGGCATCGGCCGCACCCCCATCCGCGAGGCGCTGCAACGCCTCGCCAGAGACCAGTTCGTCACCGTGATCCCCCGACGTGGCATGTTGGTCGCCCCGATCGACGTCGCCGAACTCTCGATGCTGTACGAGACCCGGGCGATGATGGAGCCCTACGCCGCTCGCCTGGCATGTGTGCGGGGCACCACCGACCAGTGGAACGAGATGGCTGCCGTGATCGAGGACTCGCTGCGCGGCGGCGTGCCCCCCGAGCAGTTGCTCGCGGTCGACCGGCGCTGTCACGAGATCATCTGGGACGCCAGCGGCAACCGGTTCCTCACCGACACGCTCGACATGCTCTACGCCCACAGCGACCGGGTCTGGCACATGTACCTCGCCGACGTCGCCGACACGCGACACGCGGTCGACGAGCACATCGAGATCCTCGAACTGCTGCGGTCCGGAGATCCGGATGTGTGCGCGGCCGCTGTCGAGGCCCACGTGCGAAGCTTCGACGACCAGGTGAGAGCTGCGGTCACCGCCCGGCTCGGCCCGCCTCTGGCCAGCTGAACCGACTGCGGGTCGCCCGCGACCGGCGTGACCGCGCCTTCGGCCGGCGACGGTCAGCGGATGTAGTGCAGGTCGTTGAAGCGGCCACGGAACGCGGTCACCTCGGCGGCGATCGGTCCCGGGGTATCAGCGCGCCAGGCGCGGGCGACGAGGTCGGCGAGCTCTGGCATGTCGAGGGCCGTCATCCCCCAGCGCACGATCTCGTTCGTGCCGATCCGAACGCCCGCACCCGCATCGTCCGGCAGCCCGATCGCCGATGTCAGCAGGTTCGCGGCCCTGAGGGCGCGAGCGGTCGGGTGCCCACCGCCACGCCCACTCGCATCGAGCGCGAACGCGTGGGATTCGGTGGCCCCGTCGGCGGCGGCGTGTACCGGCAGCCCCCGGCCTGCCAGCTCGGCGGCCAACACCTGCGCGACACCGACCATCGTCGCGGCGTAGTCGGCCCCGTGCGTGCGCCAGTCGAGCAGCGTCATGGCCAGGGCAGCGGTGTTGGCGGCGTCGAAGTTCGCAGTGAGTCCGGGGTATGCGATCGCATCGACGCGCTCGGCGATCCGGGCATCGCTGGTGACCAACAGCCCGGCAGGTGGACCGCCGAGGCTCTTGTACGTGCTCATCGTCATCACGTGGGCGCCTTCGGCGAGCGGATCGGGCCAGGCGCCGCCGGCGATCGGGCCCGAGAGGTGGGCGGCGTCGAACAACACGATCGCGCCGACTTCGTCGGCGATGGCACGGACCGCTGCGACAGGATGGTGGAACAGGTTCAAGCTGCCTCCCACCGAGATCAGCTTGGGCCGGACCCGGTGAGCAAGCATCCTGAGTGAGTCGACATCGATGGTGTACCGATCGGCGTCGATCGGCGCCGTGTGGATGTCGAGCCCGTACAGGCCCGCGGCGCCCGCTTGTTGATGGGTGACATGGCCCCCGATCGACGCGGGCGGAACGATGATCGGGTCACCGGGTTCGGCGACCGCCATGAACGCGTACAGGTTGGCCAGCGCACCCGAACCCACCCGCACCTCGGCGAACGAAGCCCTGAAGATCTCGGCGGCCAGCCCGGCAGCGATCACCTCGATCCGCTCGATCGCCTCGAGGCCCATCTCGTACTTGTCGCCCGGGTAGCCGAGCGACGGGCGCGAACCGAGCCCTGAGGCCAGCAGGGCCTCGGCGCGGGGGTTCATGGTGTTCGCCGCCGGGTTGAGGTTCACACAGTCGTGTTGGTGGATCCGTCGGTTCTCGGCGGTCAGGCCGATCAGCTCGTCATCGAGCGCGTCGGCGTCGGTCGTGGCGACGCGCCCGGCGATCTGCTGGACGAGATCTTCACTGTCTGGCGGAACCCAATCGCGGCGTGCGAGCTTGTTCATCGGCCCTCCTCGGACTCTGTGTCGACGTTAGGGGACGGCCGGCCTCCCGGTAATGTCGACGCTCGTGCCCCACGCCCTCGTCCGTCCGCCCGGCCCGCTGCTCGCGGACGGTCTGGTCACACACAGCGCCCGGGTGCCGGTCGACATCGAGCTCGCCGCCGAGCAGTGGCGGGCGTACGTGGCGGCGATGCAAGCCGATGGCTGGGATACCACCGAGGTCGAACGGGCCGACGACTGTCCCGACGCCGTGTTCATCGAGGACGCGATGGTGGTGTTCGGCGATCGATGCGTGGTCGCCCGGCCGGGAGCGCTCAGCCGTCGTGCCGAGGTGGTCGGTGCCGAGACCGCAGCGATCGCTGCGGGTCTCGAGGTGCACCACATCGTCGAGCCGGGCACGCTCGATGGTGGCGACGTGTTGAAGGTCGACCGCATGGTCTATGTGGGCGTCGGCGGCCGTACCAATGCCGAGGCGGTGGCTCAGCTCACGGCATTGTTGATGCCCTGGGGATGGGACGTCCGTGCGGTGCCGGTGCGCAGCGTGCTCCACCTGAAGTCGGCGGTCACGGCGTTGCCGGACGGAACGATCGTGGGTTATCCCGATTTGGTCGACGAACCCTCGGCATTCGAACGCTTCCTGCCGGTTCCCGAACCCGCCGGGGCGCATGTCGTCGTGCTGGGCGACGACCGGCTGCTGATGGCTGCCGACGCGCCGCAGTCGGCCGCCTTGTTCCGATCGATGGGATACGAAACGGTCGAGGTCGACATCTCCGAGTTCGAGAAGCTCGAAGGTTGCGTGACCTGCTTGTCGGTTCGGATCCGCCCGTGACGAGTGACCCGATGACGACTGACCCGATGACGACTGACCCGATGACGACTGACCCGATGACGACTGACCCGATGACGACTGACGAGGTGCCCATGTCCGACGATCCGCTCGATCTGTTTCGCCTCGACGGGCAGGTAGCCCTGGTGACCGGGGCGTCGGCGGGTCTCGGCGCCCGGTTCGCCCGGGTGCTCCACCGGGTCGGGGCCACCGTCGTCATCAGCGCTCGACGCGTCGAGCGACTCGAATCGCTCGCCGGCGAGCTGCCGGGCGCGATCGTGATCCCCGCCGACGTCTCCGTTGCCGACGATCGCGAACGACTGATCGTCGAGACCATCGAGCGGGCAGGGCGCCTGGACGTGCTCGTCAACAATGCCGGTGTGTCCCACATCGTCGGCATCGAGCGCGAGACACTCGATCAGTTCGAACAGGCGATGCAGGTGAACACGACCGCGGTGTGGCATCTCATCAAGCTGTGCGTGCCCCACATGACCGAGCGGGGGAGCGGAGTGATCGTCAACATCGCATCGATGCTGGGTCTCGTCGGGGCGACGCCGATCAAGCAGGCCAACTACTGCGCGAGCAAGGGCGCCGTGGTCAACATGACCCGCGAGCTGGCACTGCAACTCGCCCGCAAGGGGATCCGCGTCAACGCACTGTGCCCTGGGTACTTCCCGTCGGAGATGACCGAGCCGATGCTCGGCGACGAGAGCAGCGAGCAGTACATCCGAACCTTTGCCGCGATTCCCCGGATGGGGTACGACCACGAACTCGATGGAGCATTGCTGCTGCTCGCCAGCGCGGCCGGGTCGTACATCACCGGCCATGCCCTCCTCGTCGACGGCGGGTTCACGGCCCACTGATCGGGCGGCGGGCGGGCACCGGCGTTCGATTCTTGATCGGCTCAAGGCGGGCACACATCGGTCCGATGATCTGACAGCATGAGTTTCGGCATGGACGTGACGGTGGAATCGATGATGGCTGAGCCCGAGCATGCGGCGTCTCCTCCCGCGCCTGCAGACGCGGCAAGGGTTGCCGACACCGCCGGGCGTATCTCCGCGTCGATCGGCGCGGTTCTGGCGGGACGCGAGCGCGCGATCGACACGGCGGTCGCCTGTCTGTTGTCGGGTGGGCATCTGTTGATCGAGGACATCCCCGGCGTGGGAAAGACCCTGCTCGCACAGGCTCTCGCTTCGTCGGTGGGCGGTTCGTTCCACCGCATCCAAGGGACACCAGATCTGTTGCCCGGCGACGTGACGGGCACGATGGTGCCCCACGGCGACACCTTCGACCTACGTTTCCGGGCCGGCCCGATCTTCTCGAACATCGTTGTTTTCGATGAACTCAACCGTGCCAATCCACGTACACAGTCGGCGTTGCTCGAGGCGACCGAGGAGTCGGCCGTCACCATCGACGGTGTCACACGTGAACTGCCGCTGCCGTTCCTGCTGATCGCGACGCAGAACCCGCTCGAGATGACGGGCACGTACCCGCTCGGCGAAGGTGCCCTCGATCGTTTCGCTGCCGTCGTCACGCCGGGCCGTGCCAGCCCCGACGACGAGGTCGAGGTGCTCACCGGCCGGCGTGGTCGGACCCTGTTGCGTTCGGTGATGCCGGTCGTCGATATTCGGGATGTGGTCGAGGCGCGCACGGTCGTGACCAACGTGTTCGTGGCCGACGCGATTGCCCGCTACGTGGTCGGGTTGCTCGACGCGACGCGCCGTCACCAGCGGGTGCGCCTCGGCGCGTCGACGCGCGGGGGCGTCGCACTGATCGGCCTCGCCAAGGCGCGCGCCGCCATGGCAGGCCGTCATTACGTCGTGCCCGACGACGTCACTTCGCTCGCCGAGTCGGCGC
Organism: Acidimicrobiaceae bacterium; assembly: GCA_024641005.1. GTDB lineage: Bacteria > Actinomycetota > Acidimicrobiia > Acidimicrobiales > Ilumatobacteraceae > Ilumatobacter. The sequence continues at coordinate 40,093 of JAHEDX010000009.1, read as the reverse complement.
TCGCCCATCGGGTGATCGTGTCCGATGCGTCGGGTTCGGTTCGAGCTGGTCGCGAGGTCGTGCTCGAGTGCCTCGACCTGGTGCCGGCACCCACGGCGTGACATGAACCGCCCGGTCGGAGTTTCCGCCGGTGGCGTCGGCTTGCTGCTGGCGTGGGTGGGCGGAGCGACCATCGCACGGCTCACCGGAGCGACCCCCGTGGTGATCCTGCTCGCGGCCGGGATGGTGCTCTTCGTCGCTGCGATGGTGGCCGGGCCGGTGACCTTGCGATCTGTGGCGATCGATTCGATGCGACTGCCCCCGAGTACCACCCAGGATGACCCGTTCGTGCTGTCGCTGACGGTTCGGTCACCGCGCCCTGTGTGGGTGGAGGTGCGCGCCGGCGCGGACGTCGTGTCGAGTGGTTGGGCGATCGATGGCGGCTTCCGCGAGTCGGCGGTGATGGCGCAACGCGGCGTGATCGAGCGGCTCGACGTGCGCGTGCGGTCGGCCGGAGCGATCGGACTCATGTGGTGGAGCAGACGCTTCAGCGTCGAGACGGGAACACTCCTCGTCGCAGCGCGCGCTCATCCGGGTGACGTGCTGATCGAGCGTTCCTCTCACGTCGATGATGGCGAGTCATTCGGACCGTCCGGAGCGATCGCCGGCGAGATAGACGGCGTGCGCCCCTGGCGCGAGGGTGACAGCGAGAAATTCGTGCACTGGGCGTCGACCGTCAGGAGCGGGGAACTCGTGGTCCACGACCGTCGGGGCGACAGCGATCTGGTCTGGGTCGTGCGGGCGCGACCGTCCGCACCGGATCCCGATGCCGAGGCGGGAGTGGTTCGATGGGCACTCGAACAGGGGCTTCGATCCGGGGCCCGGGTCGGCGTGGCGGTCGGCGACGCCGAGATCGTCGCGATCTCCGACGTGGAAGCTGCGGCCCACTGGTCGGCGCTCGCCGATCTGGGCCCGACGTCACCGGCGCAGTCCCCACGACGCTCCGAGGCCACGCCGTGCGAACCCGAGTCGACCTCGTCCGTCGCTGCCCGATGGTGGGCCGCAGCAGCGACGGTCGTGTCGCTGTGGATGCTGATCGGTGCGCTGGACTACGGCGCGATGATGTCGGTGCTGGCGGCGTCCGGAACCTTCGCCGGGGCAGCGGTGAGCGCCCGCACACTCAGCACCGGCGAGCAGCCGTCGCTGGCCACACGCGTGGTGATCGCCGCAGGCGCCATGGTGGCGATCGGGATGGTCCTGGCGGCGAGTGGCCGGTTGGAGGGTCTCCTCGGTGTTCTCCGCGGTCCTTTGCCACAGGTGCTGATCGTGTTGATCGTGTTGCACGGCTTCGAGTGCCATGACCGACGCACGATCCGCGTGGGACTGGGGATCTCGGCGATCGTGATGATGTATGCGGCGGGATTCCGGGTCGACGATCGCGTCGGCCTGTGGCTGATCGCCTGGTCGATCTGCTTCGGCGTCGCGCTGTCGAAGCTGGCGCGTCCCACGAGACGGGCACGCCGTGTCCCCTCTGCGTCGACCTCACGGTTCGGCATCGGTCGTTGGTTGCCGGGAACCGCCGGCCTGTGCGGTGGGTTCGCCGCCACGTTCCTGATCCTTGCCGTCGTCCCGGTCCCTGCAGGACCGGCGAACCTGACATTGCCGACGCTCGTTCGCGACGCGTCCGATGTGCCACGCCCGGGTGCGATCGCGGGGCCCGATGGCCAGGTGAACGACTCCGACCCCGGTCCGGCAGGGTCGGACCGAGCCCCGCCGGGACAGGCGGGTGGGTACACCGGCTTTGCTCAGGAGATGGACACTTCGGTGCGAGGCGAACTGAGCGATCGAGTGGTGATGCGGGTACGCGCTCCCGAACCCGATTTCTGGCGTGGACAGACATTCGCATCGTTCGACGGGCGTCGCTGGTATGCCGACCCGGAGGTCGGTGTCAGGCAGGACGGGCCCAACATCGAGGTCCCCTCGGCGCTCGGCGACATCCGACTCGCCGACGACGTCGCGGTCGACCAGTTCGTGCAGACCTACCATCTCGAAGTCGACATGCCGAATCTGGTGTTCCACGCCAACCGCCCGGTCCAGGTGATCATCGATGCCGACGCGTGGACACGCCAGGACGGAGCGATCCGCGCCTCGACCGTGCTGCCGCAAGGATCGATCTACACGGTGGTCTCGGCACGCGCCGAGATCGACGAGCGGCTGCTGCGTCGGCAGGGCCTGATCGGCGACAGGCTGACCGAACTGGGGCGTCAGGCACTGAGCCGGTATCTCGAGTTGCCGCCATCGACCACTCCGGCAACCATCGCACTCGCCAACGAACTCGCCGAGGGACAGCCTTCGACGTATGACGTAGTACGCGCCTACGAGATCTGGATGAGCCAGAACGTCGAATACGACCTGAAGGCGCCGCTGCCCGACCCCGGTGAGGACGCGGTGCACGATTTCCTGTTCGACTCACGCGCCGGTTTCTGCGAGCAGATCGCGAGCTCGTTGACCATCATGTTGCGCACGCAGGGTGTTCCCGCGCGGCTCGTCACCGGCTACCTCCCTGGCACTCGCGACCGGGTCGCCGGGGTCTTCGAGGTCAAGGCGAGCGACGCGCACGCGTGGGTCGAGGTGTGGTTCCCCGAAACCGGTTGGCAGGCCTTCGACCCCACGGCAGCCGTACCGCTGTCGGCCGACTCGCAGATCGACTCGGTCGGCGCAGACCTGGCTGCCGGCATGGGCCGGTTCGTACGGGACCATCTGGCGTGGATGGCGTTGATCGTTGCGTTCGGTCTCGGCGGTCTCGTCTCGGCGCAGGTGATCCGTGAACTCAGATACCGGCGCGATCGCGGGCGGTGGGGCCTGCTCCAGGACCGGTTCGGATCGGTGGCGGCGCAGCGAGGTGCGACCGCCGGGGCCTCCAACCCGCGTCTCGCGATGGCGTGGACGGAGACCGACGACGCCGAGACGGCTCGGGTCGTCGCCGAACGTCTCGACCGGGTCGCGTTCGACCCGACATTCGCCGACGATCCCCAGCTGTTCGCAGAGACGCGCAAACTCGTCGGGTCACTCCCCGGGCCGTCTCGGTAGCCTCGCTACGTGCGGAGATCTCGGGTCCTTCTCTTCGGCCTGATCACCGCGGTGATGTCGTCGGGATATGGCGTCATGTTCACCGTGCTCGACGACTTTCGAGACCAGTACGGCATTCAGGCGCAATGGCTTGGTCTCATCGTCGGGGTCGGATTCTTCTCGTCGTTCGTCGCCCAGATCTTTCTCGCTCCGCTTGCCGATCGCGGACATGCTCGCCGGCTGGTGATCGCCGGGGTGCTGCTCAACGTCGCCGGGCTGGTCGTGATGGCCTTCGGCACGTCGTTGACGCCGTTGCTGCTGGGTCGGTTCGTGTCGGGCATCGGCGTCGGGATGGCGTTCCCGGCGATCCGGCGGATCGTGGTCAATGCCGATCCCGACCACCTCGGCAACAATCTCGGGCTCCTGCTGTCGGCCGACGTCGCAGGCTTCGCGGCGGGCCCGGCGCTGTCCGCGATCATGGTGCCGACGCTGGGACTGGCGGCACCGTTCCTGACGATCGCCGCGTTGTCGCTGGTGTGCATGCCCGTGGTGTTCCGCGTCCCGATCGTCGAGGCGGAGGTCGTGCCGGGCGCAACCCAGGGCAGCAGGCTCGCGTTCGATCTGCTCCGCAGTCGCCCGATGATGTCGGCGATGTTGATGGCGGCGTGTCTGTTCTTGATGATCGGCACCTTCGACGCCATGTGGGCAGTGGTGCTCGACGATCTCGATGCCGGCGAGTTCGTAGCGAACCTCGGCATTACCATCTTTGCGCTGCCACTGGTCTTCCTGGGCGCATACGGCGGTCGCCTCGCACAGCGAGTCGGACCATTTCGCCTCGGTCCGCTCGGTCTCGTGGCGGGTGCTTGCTTCATGTTCCTGTACGGCATGATGCCCACCGGGTTGGCGATGCTGGCCGTCGGTGCGGTGCACGCCGTGTGCGACGGTCTGACGGTGTCGAGCACCGCGGTCGCCGTCGGAATCGTGGCGCCGGCCGAGCGACAGGCGGGGGCACAAGGCATCCTGGGCGCCTCGGAGACCCTCACCGGCGGTGTGACGGCGGTGATGGCCGGCGTGCTGTATTCGTGGGGCGGTCGCGTGCTCGCCTACAGCACGTGCTCGGCGATCATGATCGCACTCGCGCTCGGCGCGTACGCACTCGCAGGGCCCGAGTATCGGGCTCGACGCGCACCTGACGAGCTGGTGCTCGATCCGGCGAGCGCGGTCACCGGCCACGCCTGACGCCCGATCCGAGTCACCCACCTCGTGGGACAGGAGCGGGCCGGCGTCAGCTGTGCTCTTCGGCCAACAGCGAGCGCCTGACCTTGCCGGCGTCATCGCGAACCGGATCGTCGACGAACCCGTAGTTGTCGGGGCACTTGTAGCTGACCAGTCGTTCCGCCATGTGGGTGCGGAGCTCGTCGACGGTCACGCCGCCGGGGGCGTCGACGACGGCGTGTACCCGCTGGCCGAGATCGTCATCGGGGATGCCGATCACGGCACAACTCCGCACGGCGGGGTGCTCCTCGAGTGCCGCTTCGACCTCGGCCGGGTAGATGTTGGCGCCGCCGCGCAGGATCAGGTCTTTGCGGCGGTCGGCGAGGTACACGAAACCGTCCTCGTCCATCCAGCCCATGTCGCCGAGGCTCTCCCACTCGGTGTCGTTCAACTGTTTGGGTTCGGCGCCCAGGTATCGGTACGTCGATCCCTGCCCGCCGTCGGCGAGCATGTAGATCTCGCCGATCTCACCTGCCGGTAGATCTTGACCGTCGTCGCCGACGACCTTCATCCGTCCGACGATCGGCCGTCCCACCGAGCCGTGGTGTTCGAGCCACTCGCTCCCCGTGATCCAGGTGATCGCCTGCACCTCGGTGCCGGCATACAGCTCGCAGAGCACGTCGGGCCCGACCCAGTGGATCCATTCCTCCTTCAGCCACGGCGGGCACGGCGCCGCCATGTGCACCGCCACCTCGAGTGACGACATGTCGGCGGCGTCGCGTACCTCGGCGGACAGCTTCCAGATTCGGGCCATCATCGTGGGGACCAGGTACAGGTACTTCGGGCGATGGCGGGTGACGGCCTCGAGGACGAGCTCGGGAACGAAGCGCGGGAAGTTGACCACATGGTTGCCGGCGACCAGGGCGAGCGACGAGATCGAGAACGGGGCGTTGTGGTACAGCACCCCGGGGATCACACAGGCCGAACGCGCCGGCAGTGAGAAGCCGGCCGCCTCCGTGTCGAACACGCCGGGATTGCTCGCCAGGATGATCTTCGGTCGGCCGGTGCTGCCTCCGGAGGTGGGCGCCTTCCAGTTCTGCGTGATCGCATCGGGCAATTCGTCATCGCTGATCTCGGCATCGGGCACGTACCCGATCGGTACGCATGTGCGGTGGGCGATCCGGCCGGCCTCGACGCCGATGACGAGCTTGGAGTCGGCGAGCTCGACGATCTCCTCGAGCTCGCGGCCCGGCAACTTGGCGGACACCGGCTGGGGTGTCGCGCCCAGTTTCCAGGCTGCGAAGGCCGACTCGAAGAACGCGGTCGAGTTCGGCAACGCGATCGTGACCAGATCCCCCGCATTCACACCCATCTCCGCGAATGCTCGCGCCAGCCGGTTGGTGCTCCGGTCGAACTGCTGCCAGCTCAGCGTGACGTCGCCGCAGGTGAGCGCCGGCTCGTGTGGCCGTTCGGTTGCGTGCATCGTGATTGCCCGCGACATCGACATGATCCCCATGCACGGGGATCGTACGCCGCGGCTCAGCCGAGGTCGTGGTCGGCCGACCAGCTCCGCACGGTGCTGTCGATCGACCAGAAGCCGCGGGGGCAGAGCAGGTCGTCGATCAGGTACTCCATCGCCGGAGCGAACGTCTGGCGGGCCTGGCGGGTGTACACCACGGCTTCGTCGAACGGCCTGAGCAGGAAACCGTGAGCGGTCAGCTCGGTGTAGAGATTGCGGAACAAGGGTGACGGCTCGTCGGTGTCACCAACATCGTCCTGGTAGGCGCTCAGATCGACGCCCTGAGTCATCTCGCGGAAGATCGCCTCGGCCCGACGGAGGAACCAATAGCCGTGGCCGTCGGTGGCGCCCATGATGATCTGGGCGTGCAGGGCGGCGTCGCACAACAGTCCCAGCGCGGTGACCCAGTTCTGGCGCTGGTCGTGGGAGCGGAACATTGCCAGCAACGGCACGGTCGAATGCGTTTCGAGGATGCCGGCCGCCCACGCCTCCCAGCGTTCGAATTGGGCATCGATCTTCTTGGGATCGGCGTCGGGGGCCCACGCCATGATGAGCGCGGTCGGCGTGATCCGCTCGGTACCGCCGGCGTCGAGCGTCATGAGCGTTCGTTCGCGGTCGGAGTAGGCGGCGTAGAGCGATGGCAGGTAGCCGACGACCAACGCGACGGTGATCACGCCGAAGAACGCCTCGAGGATCGCTCCGGCACGGGGGATCAGTTCGGTGGGCACGATCTCACCGAAACCCACGGTGAAGAAGATCACCCCCGAGTAGTACGAGGCATCGCCGAGGCCCCCGATGGTCGATATGTCGCCGAGCCCCCACCAGATCATCCCGAAGCCGATCACCTGCAGCAGCGCCCATGCGAACAGCAACTCGATCAACAGCAACGGGCCGAACACCGCCAGCATCCGTTCGCGCGACCGCGACTCGTCGGGCAACCGGCGCGCGATCGAACGGATCGCGACGAAGGTCGAGCGGCCGATTACCCGGGACGGCCACCACCGGGCATACGAGGTGAACGTGGAGACCAGCGTGTTGACCAGGTCGGCGAGGGCGAGGAGCACGAGACCCGCCCCGCCGACGATCGCGAGTGCCTCGATCATGAGGCTGGATGCGGGATCGTCGCGTACCCGCGCTCGGAGGTGATCCACCGCACCTGGAGTGGTGCCAGCCGCCACGGATCCGGGTCCTCGGGAGCGAGCACGTCGATGGCCCCGGCCGGCAGTGTCGGGTGCCGGTCGACGACGGCAACGGTGTGCCCGACATTCGCCAGTCCGACCATGTCCCCGAACCGGGGATGGTGGTGGTGCCAGGCGAACACCGACGAGTAGCCGGGGTCGAACAGGCGCACGACGGCATCGTCGTCGTGGAGTGGTTGACAGGCCTTCCTCGTCTCGATCAGGTGTCGCATCCCTGCCCACACGCGACCGGTCAGCGTCGACGGATCCTGCCGCTCGCCAGCAGCTCGATCGTCGAACTCCGGTCGGTGGGTCCAGCGGCTGTCCGCGGCGCGGTCGGGGTCGTCGACATACGAGCGGTCGTCTCCCTGGCAGAGTTCGTCACCCATGTAGATGACCGGGATGCCGCCGTAGCCGAACACGATCCCGTAGACGAGCAGCATCCGTTGCACGGCCAGATCGAGGTCGTTCGCGTCGTCGCCCGTGAGCGCGGCCGCCACGCCTGCGAGGGTCGATGTCATGCCGCTGGTGCGCTCGTCGTTCGTCGCCGGATTGACGCCGAAGGGCACCCCTCGGGCGAACGACTGCCAGAAATCGCCTCGGTAGAACGCGGCCAGGAACTCGCGGTGCCCCGCGCCAGTGACACCGATGCTTTCGGCATCGACATCGTCGATCGCCCAGCCGATGTCATCGTGGCAACGCACATATGTGAACCAGGTGGCTCGTCCGGGGGTGTCGGGTAGTCGGGCCATGGCGTTGCGCGCAAGGTCGGCGCGACGTGACGCGAGCATCGACCAGCACTGCACCATCAGCTGGTTGTGGTAGCCCAGCTCACACTCGCGACGTTCGCGTTCGTGCCGGCCGAGATATCCGACCAGGTCGTCGGGTCCGACGATCGCCTCGGCGAGCAGTAGGCACGCGGGCGCAGCCATCGCCATCGTGGCCCGCAGGGCCTGAGCAATGAGGTGCGCTTCCGGTTGGTTCTGACAGTTCGTGCCACGGCGCTTCCAAGTGAATGCGATCGCGTCGAGCCGGAGGATCTCGACACCGAGGTTCGCGAGATGCAATGCGAGCGCGCACACCTCGAGCATCACGTCGGGGTTGGACCAGTCGAGGTCCCACTGGAACTCGCGGAACGTGGTCCACACCCATCGGCCCAGGTCGGCGTTCCACGTGAAGCTGCCGGGCGAGAGTTCGGGGAACACCTCCGGCAAGCTCTGCTCCCACTCGTCCGGCTCGGTGCGATCGGCGTACATCCGATAGAGCGCCCGGTGGTACTCGGAGCCGGCTTTGGCGGCAGTCGCCCATTCGTGATCATCGCTGGTGTGGTTGAGCACGAAGTCGACGCACAGGCTGATCCCGTGATGCCTCAGATCGGTGATCAGATCGTCGAGGTCGGCAGGGGTGCCCAGCCGGGCGTCGGGCACACGGTAGTCACGAACGGCGTAGCCTCCGTCGCTCTCGCCGAGGCGCGGCTGCAGGAGCGACAAGAGGTGGAGGGTGTCGACCCCGAGCTCGTCGAGATAGGGGATCCGCGCCCGCACCCCGGCCAGGTCGCCGCCGAAGCGGTCGACGTACGCCATGTAGCCGACCCGTTGCGGTTGCTGGTACCAGAACGGTGCTGCTGCCCGTGACCGGTCGAGGTCGATCAGCTCGGGGTCGCGTCGCTCGTTCACCCGGCGTGCGGCCGCGACCAGCTGATCACCGATCCGGCCGGCGTCGTCGCCGTAGAGCCCGCACAGCGCAGCATCGAGATCGGGCCGCCATTCCTGCACGCGGGCTTCGAAGTCAGTCGTCACGGCGATCAGGGTAGGTCTGCTTGCTACCATCCGCCGCATGAGCATCCGTCTCGGCCTCGTCGCAGCTTCTCGTATCGCCCAGGCGGCGGTGATCGACCCGGCGCCCGAGGTTGCCGGCGTCGAATTGACCGCCGTCGGAGCTCGCGATCTGGCCCGCGCCCGCGCGGCGGCGGCGAAATGGAACATTCCCCACGCGTACGGCTCGTATGCCGATCTGATCGCCTCCGACGAGGTGGATGCCGTCTACATCGGCTCGCCGGCCAGCTTGCATCGTGAGTCGGCGATCGCTGCGATCGAGGCGGGCAAGCATGTGCTGTGCGAGAAGCCGTTCGCCGCGAACGCCGATGACGCTCGACTGATCGCCGACGCCGCCCGTGCCGGTGGCGTGGTGGTGATGGAGGCGTTCCACTGGCGCTACCACCCGTACGCCGAGCAGATCCGGGCGGTGCTCGACTCGGGGGTGCTCGGTCGGCTCGACCGGATCGAGGCGGTGTTCGACATTCCCGACGGCCGGATCCCTCGCACCGATATCCGGTGGGACCTCGCCATCGGTGGTGGGGCCACCATGGACCTCGGCTGTTACTCGATCCAGTGGGCCCGCTTCGCAGCGGGCAGCGATCCCGATGTCGTGTCCGCGACCGCTGTCTGTCCCGTGCCCGACATCGACGGGTCGCTGGTCGCCGAACTCAGGTGGCCGTCGGGTCTGACCGGCTCGGTCGGGTCGTCGATGATCGCCGAGGGTGACTCGGTCGTCGCCTATCTCAAGGTCACCGGGGCGCTCGGAACGATGATGGCCGCCAATCCTCTGGCCCCGCAGAACGGGGGAGCGGTGATCACCGTCGAGACTGCGGGTGCGACCGAACGGTACGTAGGCGACCGCACGAGCACCTATTTCCACCAGCTGGTCGCTTTTCGTGATGCCATCAACGATGGCATCGCGTTTCCCACGACCGCTGACGACGGCGTTCGCAACATGGAGATCGTCGACGCGTGCTATCGCGCCGCTGGTCTCGCCCCGCGACCGACGCTGGTCTGACACCCGGTCGCCCGTCGGCTCATACGAGGGTGGCGACGTCGCCGTCGAGGTGCATCGCACGCTCGCAGCAGTCGTTCGCCAAGAGTTCGGCCATCATCGCCGGCTCGGTCGATCTCGCCCAGTGGCGCCGACCGTCCGCATCGAGAGCGGCCATGATCGCCCGTTCTGGCTGCATGTCGCGATCGGACGTGACCGTGTACGTCTCGAGTGTGACGTCGCCGACCGGTCGGTTCGGGGTCGGCCGGGATGGCAGCGCGTCGACAGCTTTCTGGACGTCGTCGGTGACGAACCCACGTCCAGAGGGTGCGGCGGCGAGCACGATCGAGCTGTGCTTGGTGAACGACCCTCCGTTTCCGGTGAGCAGTGCCCGTTGATCGGGCGCATCGCGCAGCAGGGACACAGCCCGGGTCAGCGGGAGCAGGCAATAACAGTTCAGAGGACCAGCGGCGAAGGTGAGCCCGCCGGTGATGGTGAAGGGCCGGGTCGGGTCGACACCGAGCTCGCGCTGGGCGACCTGCACGGCGACAGGAAAACACGAGTACAGGTCGATCAGATCGCAGTCGTCGATGCCGAGCCCGGCGAGCTCGAGCGTCCGCAGACCCGAGATCCTCATCGCAGGCGACTGGTCGAAGGCCCAACGGTTGGTCGGATACCAGTGGTCGGCGGCGCCGACCCCGGACCAGGGGAAGACCCAGCGGTCGCGGGGTATCCCGAGGGCCTCGGCGGCTTCGACCGAACACATCACGACGGCCCCGCCTTGATCGACGTTCAGGTTCGAGGTCATCAGCTTCGGGTAGGGCGATGCCACGGGTCGGTTCGTGGCGGATTCGGTTGCGATCTCGTCGGCGGAGACCGAGCGCCGGGTCCATGCCGTCGGGTTCGCTGCCGCGACCTCGCTGGCCCGGGCCCAGAGTCCTGCAACACGGGCGCGGTGCTCGTCGAGACCCTCTCCGAGTCGATGGCGCAGGGCGGTCTCGGCCATCGCGTAGAAACGCGAGACGGTCTCGATGCCGATCGCCCGCTCGGCATCGGTATTGAGCGGTTGGTCCATGCCGAGCACTTCGTCGGGCGATGCTCCCTCCCGCTCGGTCAGGTACTCGGTGCGAACTCCCCTGGCGTGATCGCTGCGGCGGGTTCGTAGCGTCTCGGCTCCGCACAGGATCGTCACGTCGAGCTCGCCGGACTGGATCCGGGAGGCGGTATCGGCGACGAGGTCGTACACCTGATTGCCACCCATGGTGGTGACCGTGGTCCGTGCGTTCGTCGCGCCCAAGCGGTCGGCGACGAGGCGTCCGGGATCGGCGTACGGCCAGACACCCCACACGACCCGTACGGCATCGACACGGTCGCGCACGCGGGCCGATGCCGTGTCGGCCAGTGCGGCCTGAGCACATCGCGTCATCAGATCGACCGGTTCGGACCCGTGGTCGCGGTCGTTGAGCTGAGCCGCGCCCACGATGATCGGGGTGCGGGGATCGAGCGAGCTCATGGGTGTGTCAACTCCTGAACGAGGGTCGGTCACCGCGAAACGAGCGGTCGCCCGACTCGAGGTGGCCACTGGAGGGATCGGCGCAGTGGCACCTTGCTGCGTCGCGGCGTGGCGAGGCAAATTCTGGTCGGCGAATCGGAGCTGGCTGAGCACCTGCTGGTGATGCAGCGGGTGCAGGGAGGTGGGAAGGGGTCAGACCTGGAGCTGGCTGAGCAGCTGTTGCTTGGCCTCTTCGAACTCGTCGAAGCCGATCTGATCGTCGTCGAATGCCTTGTGGAGAGCCTCGAGCTTGGCCATCACGGCGCCGGCGTCGGTGTCTGAGGGCTCCTCGTCGGGGGCATCGGCCGCCGCTTCCACGCGCTCGGCCTTGCGGGCAGCCTTGGCCTTGGCCTTCTCGGCGCGCTGCATCTCTCGTTGACGCTTCTGGAATCGTGCCTGGCTCATGAGTCTCCTTTTCGCCGAGGTGCCGCCGTCAACACCGCAAGCGGTGCGAACAGGGTATCGGCCGGTCGATTCGGGCTGCGGAGTCGAGCTGGCACGGACCGGCAGCTCACCGACATGCCCGAGCGAGACACGTGACCCGAGAACCATCGACCCTACCAGCGGCTGTGGATAACCGTCGGCGCGGCACCTCTGCCCGGCGGCCGGCCGTTCCCGCTCGGCCCCGACCGCAGTCCGGGTCAACGATGTCCAGGTCGATGTGCATGGCTCGACAGCCGATCGAGCCGCACGCGCTCGCCGGCGTCGGGCGACACGGTGATCACGTCGAAACGAGACGAGATGGCTTGGACGAGTGCATCGGAGGCATCCGGCTCACCGTGATTGACGTACACCCGGTTCGGATGGTCCGCAGTCGCGATCCAGTCGAGTAGTTCGGATTGGTCGGCATGCGTCGAGAGTTCGATCGAACACACGTCGGCGCGCACCGGGAAGTAGTGGCCCAGCATCTTGAGGGTGGTGGCACCCGAGCGAAGTCGATCGCCACGGGTGCCGGGTGCCTGGAATCCGACCAGCATCACGGTGTTGCGGCTGTCGCCGATGTGGCGTGCCAGGTGATGCACCACCCGTCCGCCGGTCGCCATGCCCGACGCGGAGATGATCACCATCGGACCGCGGCGATCGTTGAGCGCCTTCGACTCGGCCGTCGTTCGCGTTTCCGTCAGGTTGATCGACGAGAACAGTTCACGGCCGAACAGCTCGGGCCGGATCTCGGGGGACCTTCGCCGGACCTCTGAGCGGTATCGGTCCAGCGCCCTGCTCGCCATCGGGCTGTCGACGAAGACGGGCACGTCTGGCACCTCGCCGCGTTCGACGAGTTCGTTGAGGTGCCAGAGCACCACCTCGGTGCGGTCGACAGCGAAGGCAGGTATCACCACGACACCACCGCACGCAGCTGCGTCGTTGACGACGCGTGCCATCTCGTCTTCGGGGTCGATGGTGAGGTGCTCCTCGTCGCCGTAGGTCGACTCCACGACGATCACGTCGGTGGGTCCGATGTCGTCGGGCGGCAGCAGGATCGGATGGGCCGGCCTGCCCAGATCGCCGCTGAACACCACGTCGGTGTCGGTTTCGGTCAGCCGTGCGTGCAGCGAGGCCGCTCCCAGGATGTGCCCTGCCCGCCGCCAGGTGACGTCGACGCCGGCGATGACCGAGCGCAGCTCGTCGAACGGCACCGTCTCGAACAACTCGAGGCTGTTGGTCGCCTCCTCCTCGGTGTAGAGCGCCTCGGCAGGGTCGTGCTTCGAGAAGCCCATCCGATTGGCGAACTCGGCCTCTTCCTCTTGGAGGTGACCGCTGTCGGGGAGCACGATCGCAGCGAGGTCGCGCGTGCCCTGTGTGCAGTACACCGGTCCCCGGAACCCGAGTCGCCACAGGCGCGGCAGATAGCCGCAGTGATCGACATGGGCATGGGTGAGCACGACGGCGTCGATCGACTCGATGGGCACCGGGAAGGGCTTCCAGTTGGCCTGCCTGAGTTCTTTGCGACCCTGGAACAACCCGCAGTCGACGAGCACGCGCGCGTCGCTGGTGTCGATCAGGGTCTTGCTCCCGGTGACCGTTCGCGCCCCGCCGATGAAGCTCAGCATGGGGACTCGATTCGCCGACATGCGCACCTCCGGACGCGGACCGTCGACATCCGACACCCCGATGATGCGCTCGGCGTTGCGGCCCTCGCAACCGTCGAAGGTCACATCGTGCCCGTCAGCTCGTGCCGATCACGTCCCAGCTGGCTGTGCAGTGAGTCAGTCCGACACCGCGGCGATCGACGCGAGAAATTCGTCGTCGTCGACGTCGATTGCGCCGACCCACGACGCTGCTACCTGGCCTTCGCTGTCGAGCAGCACCGAGTACGGCATCAGCGAGCCACCGAACCGGGTCAACAGGGTGCCGTCGACGTCGCGCCACACCGGGAGCGTCACGTCGAGCCGATCGAGCATGGCTTCGATGTCGGTGCGACCAACCGATGCGTCGTTGAGGTTCACGGCGACGACCGTGAGCTGTGCCGCCTGCGGCGAAGCGGCGAAGACGTTCAGCGCCGGCAGTTCACGCTCACACGGCACACACCATGTGGCCCAACCCGCCAGCAGGACAGGACCCCCGAGGAACTGATCGACCGTCACCGGTGCCCCGGTGTCGAACGCGACGGCACCGTACGGCTCGCCATCCTCGGCGCCCGACGAACACGCCCCGAGCACGCACGCGATGAGGACTCCAGCGAGCCGAAACCAACGCGAGGATGCCAGGTCGATCAACCGCCGACCATGTCACGCCAGTCCGGCCGATCCGGAGCATTCGGCTCCCACGAGCGGATGTAGGCGACCACCGATTTGATCTGCTCGGAGGTGAGCGGGCCGCCGTGATCGAGCGAGAACGCGTTCATCTGTGTACCGGGGATGCCCACGGCGATCAAGGTCCCCACCTGGGCGTCGGTCGCCGACTGCAGGAATTGCTTGGAGTTGAGCGCGGGGCCGACGGCACCTTCGCCCGAAGTTCCATGACACGAGGCGCAGCTGTACGTCCACACACTCTCACCCTCGGCGGCCAGCGAGGCCGCCTGCAGCTCGCGGCTGTCGGCGCGCGCTGCGGGCTCGTACCAGCGGTAGAACGGGAACACCAGCGCCATCAGGAACAGCAGCGCAACCCCGGCCACCATCCAGGTGTTGGTCGATCGCTCGATGTCGTCGTCGTTGGCGTACTCGTAGGGCATCACTCGGCTCCCTGTGCGCAGTTCGGACCGGTGACCGGCTCGTCGATCGTCTCGGGGCCCGGCGGAGGGCCGTCTTCGGTGGAGCCGGTGTCGATGTAGATCAGACCGTCGGTGCCGACCTCGATCGGATGCCGGTCCATGCCTCGGGGTGCCGGCCCGGCGCGATACTCGCCGGCCCGGTTGAACACCGACCCGTGGCACGGGCATTCGAACGCGCTGGATGATTCGCACCACGGCACCCGGCAGCCGAGATGGGTGCACTTCTGCGAGAGCGCGACGACCTCGCCGCCGATGTTGACCAGATAGGCGCGGGCGGCAGCGATCTCGATCACCCCGTTCTCGGGGATCGCGGCGGGCGGCACCGTGCGGATCTTGCCGCCGAAACCCTTCGCCTCACCGGGGCGCAACAGATCCCACGAGGTCCAGGCGCCGGCGAGTGCGACCAGGGCTGCGCCCGCCTGCCACAGGTGCGACAGGAATCGCCTTCTCTTCATGGTGCTCATAGTTCTCCGTGCCATTCTTGCCAGGGCCACACCCAACCCCAGTTGGGCCCGCGGAACATGAAACCGATCAGGGTCAACACGATCCAGATCACCATGAACGACGTGAACGCCGTGACCGCGACCTTGCGATGGCGTGGCTTGATGAACCTGCTGTTGTCGATGTAGGGCAATGCGACCAGGCCGATCACGATCGCTCCGGGGATCAGAATGCCGGCCACGAGCGGGTGGAACATCGACAGGAGTTCCTGCAGTGCTGCGAAATACCAGGGAGCCTTCTCGGGATTGGGTGTGTTCTGAGGATTGGCCACCTCGCGCAGTGGCGCATCGAAGAACACCGCGATCACCATGACGGTGAGCAGCGTGACCATCGCCGCGACAGCGTGCCGGACGAGCAGGTGCGGCCAGACCATCACGCTGTCGTCCGGATCGATCACCTTGCGCTCGCCGGCGGCCGGTTTGCCCGGCACCACACCGAGTACCCGCTTGCCCTCCACGCTGTTGGGCGTTCGGCTGAGTTCGACCGGCGTCGAATGTTCGAGGTCACTCATCGCCATCCTCCGTCTGCTGATCGAACATCGAGTCCTTGCGCCAACGCCACAGGTGGATCATCAGTACGAAGATGATCAGCGTGGGCAGCACGGCGACGTGCAGCACATAGAACCGCAGCAGGGTCGATGAATCGACCGTGGGGCCGCCGAGCAACACTTCTTTCACCTGGTCGCCGATGAACGGCACGTAGCCGGCCATCTCGGTGCCCACCGTGACTGCCCAGAAGGCCAACTGGTCCCACGGCAGCAGGTAACCGGTGAACGACATCAGCAGTGTGAGCATCAGCAACACGACACCGATCACCCAGTTGAACTCGCGCGGCTTCTTGTAGGCGCCCCGGTAGAAGACGCGGGCCATGTGGGCAGCCACGGCGAGCACCATCAGGTGGGCCGACCAACGATGCACGTTGCGCACGTACTGGCCGAACGGCACCTCGGTCTGGATCGTCTGGATGTTGGTGTAGGCGTTGGCCGGCGACGGCACGTAGAAGAACATCAGGTACACACCCGAGGCGATCAGGCTGCCCAGCAACACCATCGACACCACGCCCAGGTACCACGAGTACTTGAATGCCAGTTCCTTCTTGCGGATCTTGACGGGGTAGATGTGCAACAGGAAGCTCGACCAGTGGCCGGCGGCGCGGTCGCGCGGGGTGATGCGCCGGGGCGACCGGAATATCGACTTGCCGACCGGGGTGCCGCGTAGGCGTTCGACGAGCTCGTCGGCGCGGCCCCGGTCGGGGCCGTCGTGTGCTCCGACCGCCTCGTCACGGTCGTTCTTGGTGAGGCTCATGTGGGTACCCCGACTCCTTTCCACAGACCCATCGACAAAGCGTCGGGTGGGCAACGTTCGATACACAGCGCGCACCGGATGCATCGCTCCTCGTCGAGCAGCAGGGCGGTGCCTCCCGGGACGCCGGGGTCGATCTCCTCGGACGGCACGAGTGAGATGACGTCGACCGGGCACACGTCGGCACAGAGTGCGCACAGCACGCACTTGTCGACATCGAGGATGATGTTGGCGAAACAGCGCAGGCATCTCGACGCCTCGCAGCGCGCCTGCTGCTCGGTGAAGCCGAGTTCGACTTCGGCCAGACCGATCCGCCGCCCGGTGTCGAGCGTGGGCACCGACACGCGCTCGATCTGGTCGTAGCCATCGTCGAGGCGATGGAACTGGGTGAGTTTCACGAAGGTGGCCGGCTGCGGAGGTGTTCGGTCGCCGCCGAACGCCTGATGGATGTCGGCCGCCGAGCGACGCCCGTCGGCGATCGCATCGATCAGTGTGCGCGGGCCCTTGGCGGCGTCTCCGCCCGACCAGACGCCAGGCATGGTGGTGCGCCCTGAGTTGTTGTCGATCTGGATCGTGCGGCGCGGGCTGACGGCCGGTCCGTCGACCCCGAGCGCGTCGAGGTCGATCGCCTGCCCGATCGCCAGGATCACGGTGTCGGCGTCGAAGGTCTGACGATCGGTGTCGTCGAACTGTGGAGCGAAACGACCGTCGGCGTCGAAGACGGAGGTCACGCCGATCGTCTCGATGCCCGCCACGCGGCCGTCGTCGACCACGACCCGTGCCGGGCCACGCCGAGGCACGAACGTGATGCCTTCGTGCTGGGCTTCTTCGACTTCGAAGTCGTGAGCCGGCATCTCGTCGCGAGACTCGAGCGAGACCACGGTGACCTCGCGGGCACCGGCGCGTGCAGCCGAGCGGGCGACGTCGATCGCCTCGGTCATCGACGAGCGCTGATCTGCCGCCACATCGGCATCGGCGACGACATAGTCGCCACTGGATGCGCGAGGATCGCCCGAGTACTCGGATGCCCGCAGCGCCGTGCGTGCGGCGTCCATCGCGACATCGCCGCCCCCGATCACCACCACCCGCTCGCCGACGTCGACCGAGAAACCCCGGTTCATGTTGATCAGGAACTCGATCGCCTTGAACACTCCGTCGGCGTCGGCGCCCTCGATGTCGAGCCCACGACCGAGCGTGGCGCCGATGCCGAGGAATACGGCATCATGCTGAACCATCAGCTCGTCGAGCGTCATGTCGACGCCGAGCCGCGTCTCGTAACGCACCTCGACACCGAGGCCGACGATGGCGTCGATGTCGGCTGCGAGCACGCTGCGGTCGAGCCGGTACTCGGGAATGCCCAGCCACATCGCACCACCGAGCTTGTCGGTGGCTTCGTAGACGGTGACCTGGTAGCCGAGCCGTCGTAAATCGTGGGCACAGGCCATACCCGCCGGGCCGCCACCGACGATGCCGATGCTCTCGGGGCGTTCTTCCGATGGAGGCGCGGCCACCCGGTTCCAGGCGTCGCTCTCGCCGTGCTCGGGGCCGAACTGTTCGGTGACGAAACGTTTCAGCGCTCGGATCGCGATCGGCCGGTCGATCGCCCCGCGTCTGCACGCGTCCTCGCAGGGAGCGGCGCAGACCCGTCCGCACACCGAAGCGAACGGGTTGGGCAGCCGGGCGGTGAGGTAGGCCAACTCGTCGTCGCCGTCGGCGATGGCCGCCACGTACATGCCCGCGTTGGTGTGCACCGGGCAGGCCGCCAGGCACGGGATGTTGGTGTCGTAGTACTCGAGTTCGGCGACCATCAGATCCGCCGCTCCCGGTGGGCGTACCACAAGGCGAGCAGCGTGACGGCCAGACCACCGGCCCAGAGACTGACCGCAATCAGGTCCTGTCCGGCGCGTGGCAGCTCCTGGACGGTTTCGAGCTCGAGCACCTTGGCCGGGATGTACACCACCGACACGATCACGCCCACCACGATGACTGCGGTCTTCATCCAGGCGTCGAGCCAGAGGGTCTCACGACGGTCGTTGGCGGCGATCACACGTGGGCCCAGCACAACAGCACCCAACCCGAGAGCGATCAACAGTGCCACCAGGTAGGTGTAGTTGGCGAGCGCCGGAAGTTCGGTGCCCGCGACCGGCCCGGTATCGACCGCAGGCAGGTCGACGGCCGGTGCAGCGAATCCCGACTGGATGTAGACGATCACGGCATTGATGTCGGCATCGCTCAACGTCGCCTGGGCGGGCATCACCCCGTTGTAGGTGACCCCGTTGACGATGATCTCGCCGGTGCGGCCGTTACGGATGACGTCTTCGACATAGGCGGCGTCATCGACGTGTGGGTTGCCGACCAACGGTGGGTACTTGCCCTCGAGTCCGACGCCGCCGGCCTGGTGGCACGACGCGCACACCGAGGAGAACACTTCGGCGCCGGCGCGCAGCACGTCGTCATCGGGGCTCGCGTCGACCGACCGTGTCGAGCCGGCGAAGGGCGCAGCGACGAGCGCGCCGAACAACACCAGGAACGGGAGCCAACGCGACCACCGTGCCGGCGCGATGCTCGGTTCGTCGATGTCAGCGGCCATGTGGCTCCTCGGTTGCTGCTGGTCGGTACGGACTGGCCCCATTGTTGGTGAAGAGCAGGGTCCGGAGAAAGGGACCTTGGTCCCTGGCTGCGCGGTATCACGAGAAAGTTCACTGGTCCCTGGACTATGCCATCGACGGCACTGGGAGTGCCGGGGAGAGGGAGACAGACATATGGGGACGACCGCGCTCGATGACCACTCCGACGACGTGAGCGACTCGACCGAACACTTCAAACCCACGGGCACCGTGTTCGTGTTGGCGCTCTTCGTCGCCACGATCATCCTGCTCTGGGCCTCCGTGTACGTCATCCTCCTCAGTCGCGGCGTCACCCTGTGAGTACCGAACTCGACGAGCGCCCGAGCGGCGGCGCCGCCGAACCACCGTTGACCATGGGCATCGACCCATGGGAGAAGAACTGGATGCGGGTATCGATCGCACTACTCGTGATCTTCGCCATTGCGATCACGATCGCCGGATTTGCCGGTGGCTTCCAGCTCCCTGGCCCAGAGTCCGAACTCGACCCGCGCACCGTCACCCAGTCAGGCCCTTGGGCCCAGCCGGGCCTGCGCCAGATCGGTGACGGACAGTTCGAGGCCTATGTGCTGGCCCAGACCTGGAACTTCGCACCGCGCGAGCTGGTCGTGCCCGTCGGTGCCGAGGTCGACATCTACGTCACTTCCGCCGACCTCCAACACGGGTTCAAGATCACCGACACGAACGTCAACATGATGGTCGTGCCCGGCCAGGTGTCGAAGTTGTCGTTCACGTTCGACGACATCGGGGAGTTCCCCTACATCTGCACCGAATACTGCGGCCAGGGTCACGCCGCGATGTACGGCACCGTCAAGGTCGTGTCCGAGGCCGACTATGCGGCGCTCACCACCGACACGGCCACTGAGACCAGCGACTCGTCCGCCACGCAGACCACGGAGAACCAGGGATGACGATCGAGGAACGACCGGCGACCGCGACCGAGACGGCTCGCCAGGGCTACGAGCTGACCCGGTGGGAACGCCGATTCATCGGCGGGCACTTGATCATCGCTATCACCGCGCTCGCGATCGGCAGCCTGATCGGCCCGCTCCAGGCGCTCGAGTTCTCGAACGTCGACCTGTACCAGTACCTCGAACCCGTGCTGAAGAGCTACTACCAGGGCCTCACCCTGCACGGCGTGTTGAACGCGTTGGTGTGGACCACATTCTTCATCGTCGGGTTCACCAACTTGACCACGATCAAGGGCCTCGGACGCCCCCTGAGCAACCCGAAGGTGAACCAGGTCGGGTTCATCACCATGATCGTCGGCCTGGTCATGGCAGCGGTGCCGATGCTGCTCAACCAGGCCACGGTGCTCTACACGTTCTACCCGCCGCTCGAGGCCAGCTGGGCGTTCTATTGCGGCCTCACGTTGGTCGTCGTCGGGAGCTGGATCGAGGGCCTGGGCTTCTATCTCACGCTACGGGCGTGGCGTCGGGACAACCGTGGGGTCCGCTCACCCTTCATCGCTCTGGCAGGTGTGATCAACGCCGCGATGTGGCAGATAGCGACCCTCGGCATCGCGGTCGAGATGCTGACGATGCTGATCCCGTGGTCGTTCGGCATCACCGACGCCACCGATCCCCAACTGGCGCGCACCTACTTCTGGTTCACCGGGCATCCGCTCGTGTACTTCTGGCTGCTGCCCGCCTATGTGTCGTGGTACGGCATGTTGCCCAAGCAGGCCGGCGGCAAGCTGTTCTCGGACTCGCTGGCGCGTCTGAGCTTCTGGATGTTCCTGCTGGTGTCCGTACCGGTCGGTTTCCACCACCAGTTCGTCGACCCCGGCATTCCGCAGGTCTGGAAGTGGATCCACGCCCTGCTCACGTACGCGGTGTTCTTCCCGTCCATGCTGACCGCGTTCACGGTGATCGCCTCGCTCGAGTACGCGGCACGCCGCCGAGGAGGCACAGGCCTGATCGGATGGGTTCGGGCGTTGCCGTGGGACGATCCATCGGTCACGGCTCAGCTGCTCGCCGGCATCCTCTTCATGTTCGGCGGCATCGGTGGGCTGACGAATGCCAGCTACAACATCAACCTGGTGATCCACAACACCGCCTGGGTGCCGGGGCACTTCCACCTCACGGTCGCCACTGCGGTCACATTGTCGTTCATCGGCATCACCTACTGGCTCGTGCCGATGCTGATGGGCAAGCAACTGTGGGGCCGCAAGATCGCCGTTGCCCAGTCGTGGACCTGGTTCGTCGGCATGGTCATCTTCTCGAACGCGATGCACATGCTGGGGCTGCTGGGTGCGCCGCGTCGCACCCCACTCGGCGAGGCGTTGTACGTGCCCGACGAGTGGAACGGGCACCTGCTGCGGGTGTCGATCGGTGGCACGATCCTGCTGGTCGCCGTGCTGATGTACCTGTTGGTGATGATCAAGACCGTTCGGGGGCCGAAGGTCGAGGCGGCGCTCGTGCCCCAGATGCCGGTCGCCGAGTCGTTGCGCGACCCACAGCTCACGCCCGTGTGGCTCGACCGGTTCAAGCCGTGGCTGATCGCGGCCGGTGTGCTGCTGCTGCTCTCGTATGGCCCACAGCTGATCGACCAGATCGTCCACATGAATCTGAACGCTCCGGGTACCAGCTTCCGGCCCTGGTGACGTTGGGCGATGACCGGGGATTCGTCATGACGCGTGTGCTCGGTTCGCTCGGTCGCACATGACCGAGCGAACAGGTCGTCCACGCCTGGTTCCGGCACTCGAGCGGGCCACGTTTCGGGCCGAGTCACCGATTCGCAAGGTGGTCCGCTCGCATCGGCTGAATCCCTTGCCGCACGCCGGCACGATCAGCGTGTTCCTGCTCGGTGTCGTCGTCGCCAGCGGTGTCTACATCACCTTGTTCTTCCAATATGGCTTCGAGGCGTCGTACGCGTCCGTCCAGCGCATCGACGATCATCCGATCCAGTCCGTCGTTCGCACGATTCACCGGTATTCGTCGGCCGGGCTGGTGCTCACGACATTGGTGCACGCCTGGAGGATCTTCGTCGCCGGTCGATTTCGTGGCCCACGGCGTTGGCGGTGGACGACTGGAGTGGCCTCACTCGTCACGGTGTGGATGGCGGGGGTCACGGGCTACTGGTTGGTGTGGGACCGTCGGGCGCAAGCGCTCAATGAGGCGACCGACTCGGTGATCGGCGGCGCTGGGTGGGTGTCGACCTTCGTCGTCCGCAATGTCTCTGGGCCCGACGTGGGGACCGGCTGGCCGGTGGTGTTCCTGATCTGGATCGTGCATCTCGCATTGACCGGTGTGATCGGATACTTCGTGTGGCGGCACGTTCGTCGAACCCGCCTTCGGGTGCTGCCGCCGCGTCATTGGATGGCGATCATGTTCGGTGCGCTCCTGGTGGTGTCACTGGTGTTCCCCGCTGATCTGTTGGGGCCGGCCGATCCCAGCAGACTGATCGGGGACCTCCCTCTCGACCCGTTCGTGCTGTTCCTGCTGCCGCCGCTGCTGTCGTCGTGGGCGTGGTTCGCCGTCGGGCTGCTGGTGGTCGTCATCGCTGGGGCGTTGATCGCACCCCACGTTCGAAGTTCGCGGCCGCCGGTCGTCGCGATCGACGAACTCGCGTGCACGGGCTGCGAGCTCTGTGTCGTCGACTGCCCGTACCTGGCGTTGTCGATGCACGACCGCTCGGATGCCGACGCGACCGCCGGCACCCAGGCGCTGCGTCCGAGCGCCGTCGTCGATGCTGATGCGTGCGTCGGCTGCGGTATCTGTATCGGGTCGTGCTCGTTCGGCGCCATCGCCCTGCCGGGGTTCGAGTCACCGGAGGCGTTCGACCCGACGGGTCGCCACGTGGTGATCGCCTGTAGCCGCCACCTGCAATCGACATCGGCCAATCGGTTCGCAGACGACGTCGCCGTGGTCGAGGTGTCCTGCTCGGGCATGGTGCACGCCAACGCGATCGGGTCGCTCGCGCAGGCCGGCGCCACCCGCGTGCAGGTCGTCGGCTGTCCGCCGGGTGATTGTGCTTACGGCTTGGGCAATACGGTATTGGCCGAGCGACTTGCCGGCGATCGTGCTCCTCACGTGCCGCGGCGATGGGCGGGTACCGCCGACGAGGACTGGGTGGCGCCGGGGGAGTTGGTCGATGCGCTCGCTCACCCCAACGGACATCCTTCGGCAGACGCGACGCGCCTCGTGCCCGGGCGTCGCATGCTGGGTGCGATCAGCGTGGTGTTGGTGTCGATCGCTGGTGTCGCCTTGGCGACGCGCGCCCCGTACGCAGGCCATGGCGACGAGGCTGGTCTGCGGGTGGTCGTCGACCACACCCCCGGGGCGCAGCTCGAGGGGCAGCTTGCGCCGACAGGCCGTCGGGGCGACGATGTGGAGGTGATCGTTCGGTCCGATGGCAACGAGGTGGCTCGCCGCCGGGTGCCCGTCAGCGGGACCACCGCGATCGGGCTGGTCGACGTCGAGCTGTCCCCTGGTGTGGTCCAGCTCCAGGTGGCGCTCGGGGAGAGCACGGGCGAGACGGTGTTGTTCGACAGCACAGCGCCGCTCGATGCCGGGCGCCGTTTGGTGCTGAATGCCGTCGACGTCCCGCCGCCCCCCGGCGTTGCGGCGGG
>JAHEDX010000009.1:0-16463 GCA_024641005.1 Acidimicrobiaceae bacterium | reverse complement strand
CCGGTACCGCGCTGAATCGTTCCGGTCACGATCCATTCGATCAGGTAGTCACCGCCGTCGGCCTCGGCGATCGTGACGGTGCCCGAGTACTCGACTCCCAAGGGGTCGACCCCATTGACCACATAGGTGCCGGCGATCCCGGGGCCATCGTCGATGGTGTCGCCGGGAAGGCCGCACATCGCGATGCCGCCCGCGCTGAGCGCGACGAGGATCACGATCGGCACGGCGAATCGGCGCACGAGGTCGGGGAGAGCCACGAGGTCGAGAGTACCGACGACTGGCGCGTTCCACGATGGGCGAAAGTCCTGACCGCGGTCATGGTGCTGCTGGCTCTCGGTGCGATGGCGTTCGCGTACTTCCAGCCGATCCAGGTGTTGCCTCGGATCCGGCTCGCTCCGGGTTATGCGATGGTCGACCAGTTCGACGACATGGTCACCAGCGAGGACGGGCGCGGGGTGATCACCCTGTACACGTTCGTGCCGCTCGGTTGCGGTGAGGCTTGCGACCGCGTCGACGACACCATGCGTTCGGTGCGCGACCGCGTCGGTCGTGACGTCGATCTGGGCGGCACCGAGTTCCGGCTGGTCACGGTGGTCCTCGATCCCGACGTTGCACCGGCGGCGCTGGTGGGTGCGGCCGGCGACGACGATTGGTCGTGGCTCACTGGCACCGCCGAGCAGATCGAGAACGTCGTCGGGTTGGGGTTCCGCCGATCGGCCGATCCGGCCTACTTCACGCCCAGCTATGCGATCGTCGATGGCTGGGGAATGATCCGCGGCGAATACCGGTACCAGACGCTGGCCGACGACGCCGACAAGCTGGTCCGCCACATCGACGTACTGGGTGGTGAGTTGCGAAACTCGTCGGGAATCGCATCGTTCGCCTACGGCGCCGCCCACGTTTTCCAGTGCTATCCGTGATGGCGCAATGATCGAGGATGCGATGAGCGCCCCCACCATCGACCCCCTCGATCCGATCGACGGCGACGTCGAGGCAACGTCACCGCCACGCGGTCGCCACCGTCTGCGCACGTTCTCGCTGATCGTCGGCACCCCGATGCTGGTGGTCGCTCTCGCATTCGGGGCGTTCAGTCTGTTCCGCCCGCACATCTACTCGGGCACGGTGATGCAGGCACCCACGGCCGCACCGTCGATGGACGGGCTCGAGTGGACCGATGGCACTCCCGTCGACCTGGATGCCTTGCAGGGTGACGTGGTGGTGTTGTACTTCGGTTATACGGGCTGCCCCGACGTGTGCCCCACCACGCTCGCCCAAGTGGGCAAGGCCCTCGACCGTCTCGGCGATGACGCTCGGCGGGTGCATGTGGTGATGGTGTCCGTCGACCCGGCGCGTGACACACCCGAGCTGCTCGGCGAGTACATGTCGTCATACGGGCCCGAGTTCGCCGGCGCGACCGGTCCGATCGATGCCGTCGAACGCGTGGCGTCGACCTATGGCATCTTTTTTGCCCGAGGCGACGACTACGGCAACGGCGACTATGCCGTCGACCACACCGCCACCCTCATGGGGATCGACACGTCGGGCCATCTGCGCATCGTCTGGCCCGCGACGCTCGACGTCGATCGGCTCGCTTCCGACCTGCGCGCCCTGCTGTGAGGTGTCCGGGCTGCGAGGCATGCGGGCCATGAGACGGACGGCTCGGGTCGCCGCTTCCCTGGTCCTGGTGGTCGGAGCCTGTGGCGGTGATGATGACGATGTCGTCGTCCTGGCTGACGGTATGGCAGTCGTCGATGCGTGGGCGCGTCCGACACCTACCGGAGCGCGTGACGCTGCGGTGTACGTGACGGTCGAAAATCGTAACGCTCCTGCGGACCGTCTGATCGGGGCCAGTTCTGCCCGGTGCATGGTGATGGCCCCTCACCTCACCGTGATCGACGACGACATCGCCTCGATGTCGCAAGCCGATGCCGAGGCAGATCTGCTGGCGCTCCTTCCTGGAGGTCGCGTCGAGATGAACCCGAACGATCTGCACTTCATGTGTCTCGGGCTGACCACTCCGCTCGTCCTGGGTGATCGGTTCGACATCGTGCTGCAGTTCCATGCGCACGACCCGGTTACCGTGCCCGTCGAAGTCGCAGATCGCTGAAGGTTCCGGGCATTCGACCGTCGATGGGGTCGCGGTGGCGGGAAATCGGGGTGGCCGTATCCTCTGGTCTGTGCCTCCTGCGGTGCTCGTGGTCGAAGACGACGCGTTGATCGCCTCCAGTCTCGAACGGGCGCTCGCGTCCCGGGGGTACGACGTCCGAAGTGTGGGGAGCGTCGCAGATGCCATCGCCAGCGTCGAATCCGCTCGAACCGACCTCGTGCTGCTCGACCTCGGTTTGCCCGACGGTGACGGCATGGACGTCGCGGCGCATCTCACAGTGCACCATCCCGATGTCCCCATCATCGTGCTCACCGCTCGCGCCGGCGAGGTCGACGTGGTGTTGGGTCTCGAGGCGGGTGCGGTCGACTACATCGTCAAGCCGTTCCGGCTGGCTGAGCTGTTCGCCCGAGTCAGTGCCCACCTTCGGATGCGCGAGGTGCTGGCGCACGGATCGATCGGCGCGTCGACATCGGGTGTGAGCCTCGGCGATGTCACCATCGATCGCGCTGCGCGCCGGGTGACCGTGGCCGGCAGTGACGTTGCGTTGCGTCCCAAGGAGTTCGATCTGCTCGAACGGCTGGCCAGGGACGCCGGCATCGTGGTCACCCGCGAGCAACTGATCGAGGACATCTGGGACGAGAACTGGTGGGGGTCGACCAAGACCCTCGATGTACACATCAACTCGATCCGCCGCAAGCTCGGTGAACGCGCCGGTGCGCCGAGCAGGATCACCACGATCCGAGGCATCGGGTATCGGATGGAACGATCGTCGGGCCCGCTGTGACCAGGCGCATTCTGGTGGCGATGATCGCGGTGACCGTGCTGGCGATCTCTGCCTTTTCGGTGCCGGCCGCCCTCGCGATTCGCAGTGCGCAACAGCGCGGCGAGCTGCTCGAACTGCAACGCGAGGCGTCCATCGTGGCAAATCGCATCCCGGCGAGCGGTCCGATCGACGCGTCGGTGCTGCAGCCGGTCAGTTCGGCGGAACACCGTCTCGGCCTGTATGCGCCCGACGGGACGCTGCTCGGAGGTACGGGACCAAGCCTTGCAGACCAGATCGTGCGATTGGCGATCGCGGGTAACTTCGCCGAGGGTTACGTCGGGACTGATCTGGTGGCGGCGGTCCCCGTGCGCACCGAGCCGAACGGGGCGTCGTTCGTGATGCGGATCGAGGCCCCTCGCTCGGCCAGCCGTGGGCGGTTTCTGAGATCGATGGTCATCTTGGCGGTCGCCGGATTGGGCGTGTTGGTGATTTCCGGATTCGTCGGCATGTGGCTGGCACGGCGCCTCAACCGGCCCATCGACGAGTTGCGCCGGTGGGCATCCGCCGCCCGGCCCGGCCGGGTCGTGTTGCCGCCCGAGCCGACGGGGATCGCCGAACTCGACGCCCTCCGAGACGAGTTGCTCGCAGACCGCAGCTACATCGACGAACTCGTCCGACGCGAGCGATCGTTCTCGTCTCACGTTTCGCATCAACTGCGCACACCTGTCGCAGCGATGCGGGTCGCCGTCGAGACCGAGCTCGCCGCGCCGCGACCCGACCGGGCGACGGTGCTGGAAGAGAGCCTCGGGCAGCTCGACCGGCTCGAGTCGACGATCACCAGCCTGCTGGCGCTGGCGCGCGATACCGACCGGCCCACAATCGATGCCGATTTGACCGACCTCGTGGCCGAACGGGTCGGCGGATGGCGGTCAGCGGCGATGGCGCGTCATCGCACGATCACGGTGGTCGGCCAGTCGCTGGTGCTGCCAATCGACGTCGACGCTGTGGGTCACATCGTCGACGTGGTGCTCGAGAACTCGATCCGTCACGGGTCGGGTGCGATCACTGTCGAGGTTGTCACGCTCCGAGGCGATGTCGATGTCGTGGTCGACATCTCCGACGAGGGACACGCGCCACACGAGCGCGACCCGTTCGCCGACCGCGGATCCGACAGCGGCCACGGCATCGGGTTGCGGCTGGCGCGTTCGCTGGCCGAGGCCTGTGGCGGCGAACTCGAACTGTTGCCGTCGTCCACGACCACGTTTCGGCTCCGCCTGCCTGGTGGAGATTCCGCCCCCGCGGCGTGACGGTGGGCATACGGACGACTCGGCACTCGCTCGCAGCGAAACAGCAACGTTTACCTGACGCTGATCTTGGCCTCATTCCGCGTTGGTGGAGTTGGGCGCACCCTCGTAGACATGAAGCTGTTACCCGCCGCCCATCGACCGCGAATTGCTGCCATCGGCACTGCAGCTGCGTGCGTCTGCATGCTCGCACCAGCCTCCGGGGTGCACGCTGACGACACGCTGTCGCTGGTGACGCCGTACCCGACGATCGAGACGCAACCCGGCTCGAGCGTGAAGCTGAGCCTGTCGATAGCGAGCGCCACACCGGAGGTCGTCGGTCTCGACGTCGTCGGTCTCGAAGACGGCTGGGCGGCGACGCTGCGTGGTGGCGGCTTCGTGATCCACTCGATCACGTCCAAGCCCGACACCGGAGCGGCCGCCGACCTCGATATCACGGTGCCCCCGACCGCAGCGCCCGGTGGGTACCCGATCGATGTCGTGGCCACCGATGCCGCCGGCGGCCGCTCCGCGGTCGAGGTGGTGCTGATGGTGGCGGCGGTCGTCGACAACGGTGTGCGGTTGACGGCTGACTTCCCGACGTTGAGTGGCGAGCCGGGCGGTGCCTTCGACTACACGCTCACGGTCAACAACGACACGCCGATCGAGCAGACGTTCACGTTCGACCCGACCGGCCCCCAGGGCTGGGACGTGACGGCGTCGCCGACCGCCGAGTCGAAGGCACAGACGATCACGATCGCCGCAGGTGGCACATCGAGTGTCAAGGTGTCGGCCACGGCGCCCGACTCGGTCGACGAAGGGCAGTACGGGATCGATGTGGCGGTGATCAGCGAGAGCGGCGCCCGGGGCACGATCAACCTCGAGGCCGACGTGGTCGGAACCCCGAAGCTCACTCTCGGTACGGCCGATCAGCGGCTGGACGCGACCGGCAAGGCGAACACCGAGGAGCGGATCCCGATGATCGTTCTCAACAGCGGAACGGCCCCGCTCGACTCGGTGAAGCTGGCCGGCACGGCGCCGTCGGGATGGGATATATCGTTCGACCCGAAGGTGGTCGAGGCGGTGCAACCCGGCGAGACGGCCCAGGTGACGGCGATCGTGACCCCGTCGCCGGACGCCGTCGCCGGTGACTACGCGATCACGGTCCGGTCGAGTGCCGGAAGTCTGTCGTCCAGCGTCGACCTGCGCTACACCCTGCAGGGCTCACGGACACTCGGGCTCGTGGCGATCGGTGTCATCGCGGCGGCCTTCCTCGGTCTCGCCGGTGTGTTCGTGAAGTTCGGGCGTCGGTGATGGCTGCGCTGCTGGCGAGCGAGATCGATCGTCCGGTCGGCGAGATGGATGGCCGGCCGGTCATCGAGACCCATGGTTTGACCAAGCGCTACGGCGACAAGACGGCGGTCGACTCGTTGACCCTCGAGATCGGCCGCGGTGAGGTCTTCGGATTGCTGGGCCCCAATGGAGCCGGCAAGACGACCACGATTCTGATGCTGCTCGGCCTGACCGAGCCGTCGGGGGGATCGGCCCGGGTCGTCGGCGCCGACCCGACCCGCGATCCATTGTCGATCAAGTCGCGGGTCGGCTACCTGCCCGACGAGGTGGGCTTCTACAGCGATCTGACCGCACGTGAGAATCTGCGATACACAGCGGCGCTCAACCGCTTGCGACGCGAGGTCGCTGACGATCGCATCGAGCGGGTGCTCGACGATGTCGGGCTGACCGACGACGCCGATCACAAAGTGGGCACCTACTCGCGTGGCATGCGGCAGCGCCTCGGCGTCGCTGACGCACTCGTCAAGCACCCGGCGGTGCTGATCCTCGACGAGCCCACCGTCAACATCGATCCCGAGGGTGTACGCGAGCTGTTGCTGCTGGTCGAGCGGCTGCGCAGCGATCAGGGTGTCACGGTCGTGCTGTCGTCACACCTGTTGCATCAGGTGCAGCAGGTGTGTGATCGGATCGGGATCTTCGTCGCCGGCCGGCTGGAGGCGTGTGGCACGATCGACGAGCTGGCCACCGCGGTCGGCGACCGGTGGGTCTTCACGGTCGGCCTGAGCGACGTCGGTGATCCGTTGCGACTGTTGCGCAGCGTCGACCACGTGCGCTCGGTGGAACGCGCCGAGGGTCTATGGAAGGTGCGCGCCGATGCCGACATCCGCCCGGGTCTGCAGCGTGCAGTGATCGAGTCGGGAGGCAGTTTCACGCACCTCGCCCGCGACGGTGCCGACCTGGATGCGATCTACCACCGCTACTTCACAGGAGGCGACGATGACCGTCCTGACGTTGGCTGATGCTCCGAGGTTCACCGGTGGCTGGCGCATCGTCGCCGTCAAGGAGTTCACCGACCACGTGCGCTCGGTGCGATTCCTGGTGCTCGTCGTGCTGATGTCGCTCGCAGGGCTCGCTGCGGTGCACGCTGCGGCAGGGCCGATCAAGGATGCGGCCGAGGCCGCGTCGTCGACACCGTCGATCTTCCTGTATCTCTTCACGCTCTCACCCCAGCGAGTCCCGGCCTTCCACGAGTTCCTCGGCATCCTGGGACCGTTGTTGGGGATCGGTTTCGGGTTTGACGCCGTCAACGGTGAGCGCTCCGAGGGCACCCTGCCCCGTCTGGTGTCGCAACCGATCCATCGTGACGAGATCATCAACGGCAAGTTCGTGGCAGGGATTGCCGCTATCGCGCTGGCGCTCGCCGCGGTGATGGCGATCGTGGGCGGGTATGGCGCGCTTCGGCTCGGTATCGGCCCGACCTGGTCCGACCTTGCCCGTGTGGGCGCGTTCTACGTGGTGGCGGTGGTGTACATAGCGCTGTGGTTGGCACTGGCGATCCTGTTGTCGGTCGTGTCACGACGTGCTGCGACCGCTGCGCTCGCCGCGATCGCAATCTGGCTGGTGGTCACGCTGTTCGCCGGTTTGATCGCGGGAGTGGTCGCCGACGCCGTGCACGGCGTCGACGCCAACTCGACATCCGAACAGGTGCTCGCGAACGCTCGGCTCGAGTTGTCGATCCGGCGGATCTCGCCCGACCAGCTGTATCGCGACGCCACCGGTGTGCTGCTCAACCCGAGTCGGCAGTCGACCGGCCTGGTGATCGATCAGACCTCCGGTGCACTGCCCAGCAATCTGCCGCTCTCCGACAGCCTGCTGCTCGCGTGGTGGCAGATCGTGGCATTGACCGGCGCTGCCATCGCCCTGTTCGCGGCCGCCTACCTGGGCTTCATGAGGCAAGAGGTCCGGGCGTGAGCCCGACCCATCGATCGGAAGGAATCGAACCATGACCGACCTGCTCACCCCCCAAGATCTCTTCGAGTCCCCGCCGCCTCCAGCACCGCCGTCGCCTCCCACGCCATCCGGGCCGCCGCTCGCAGCCCCCCAACCCCCCTCGCAGCGGCGGTCCGGGTGGCGTTTCGTGAGTGGCCTGGTGTGCGGTGTCGCCGTCGCCGGGCTGGTCGCCGGCGGTGTCGCGCTGGTCAACGATGGTCAGACCGACTCGGCGACCCCCGTGGCACCGAGCGCGCCGGCGGTTGCACCGGCGCAGGCATCACCGGCGCTCGGCAGCGTCCACGATCTGGTGGTCGCGATCCGGCCGTCGATCGTCGCGATCCACACCACCGTGACGGGAACGGACGTGTTCGGCCAGCCCGTCGAGGGCATGGCCGCCGGTTCTGGATTTGTGCTGTCGGCCGATGGATATGTCGTCACCAACGCCCACGTGGTCGACGGGGCCGACTCGGTGTCGGTGACCTTCGACGACGGAGCGGTCGAGCCTGCCGAGCTGATCGCCGCTGATCCCAGGTCGGATCTCGCGGTGCTCCACGTCGCCCGCACCGACCTCGTTCCGATGGTGCTTGGCGATTCGGATGCGATCCAGGTCGGTGACCCGCTGGTCGCGATCGGCAACGCACTCGACCTCGGTGCCGAACCCACGGTGACCGGCGGCATGGTGTCGGCCAAGGACCGCACGATCACCGAACCGAACGGTCAGGTGCTGGTGAATCTGATCCAGACGGACGCGGCCATCAGCCCTGGCAACTCCGGCGGCCCGCTGGTCGACCTGTCGGGGCGCGTCATCGGGATCAACACCGCCGTATCAGGGCAGGGCACCAACATCGGGTTTGCCATCGCCATCAAGCCGGCTCAGCAGCTCATCGAGCAGCTTCGTGATGGTCAGGTTCCCCGTCACGCACTGCTCGGGGTCTCGACGCGGCCGCCGGCGGACGGTTCGGCCGGTGCCGAGGTCATGTCGGTCGAACCGGGCAGTGGTGCAGCGGACGGCGGGCTGCGGGTCGGCGACGTGATCATCCGGTTCGGAGACGAAGCAGTGGCCAAGCCCGAGGATCTGATCGCGGTGATCGCCAAGCGGCTGCCAGGAGACCAAGCGGACGTGACGGTGCATCGAGGTGGTGCCGACGTGATCGTCCCGGTCACGCTCGGGGCACATGACGAGACGGCGGGCTGACGCTCGGGGGTCTCGGCCGCAGCGTCCGGCCCTCACAGGTGTCGTTCGGTGAGGGTGCGCATCACGTGCTCGGACTGGGCGCCGACCACGGTGTCGATCACCTTCCCGTCGCGCATGAAGAGCATCATCGGGATGCTGCGGGCCTCGTACCGTTTGGCGACGCTGGGTGATGTGTCGACATTGACCTTCACGACCTTGAGGCGACCGGCGAACTGTCGCGAGAGTTTCTCGAGGATCGGTGCAACCGTGCGACACGGTCCGCACCAGGGTGCCCAGAGATCGACGAGCACGAGATGTTTACCCTTGACCGCCTTGGTGAAGTCGGCGTCGCCTGCATCTACCAACCAGGGCAGATCGATGTGGCAGCCGGCGCATCGCGGATGACCGGCCGAGATGGTCGGCACCCGATTCTTGGTGCCACACGACGGGCACGCCACGACACGACTTCCCATGGATTCACGATACCGACGCCACGGTACGGGCACTCGGAACAACCGGACGCGTGCCACGCCGGGGGCCGTGTGGCACGCGTCAACGATCTCGTTCAGCTGGCGAAGGCTCCCGGGGTCGTCATGCCTCGGCCCTTCATCAGGACGTTCCAGTACATGAACGGCAGCCCGTACTTCTTGAGGAGCCACATGTCGTAGCGCTCTTTCTGGGTGTCGATCAGCGGCACCGTCTTGTGGGGGCGCATCGTGTAGTCGAACTCGGCCAGCAGCATGCGGTTCTGCGACGTCACGATCGGGCACGAGGCGTATCCGTCGTAGTGGCGGGTGATGCCGTTGCCCTTCAGGAGGTCGATGACGTTCTGTACGACCACTGGCGCCTGTTTGCGGATCGCGGCCCCGGTCTTGGAGTTCGGGCTGCTTCCGGCGTCACCGAGTGCGAACACCTCGGGGTACCGAACGTGCTGCATCGTGTTCTTGTCGATGTCGACCCAGCCCTTGGCCTCACCGGGCACCGACAGGGGGCTCGCCTTGATCCAGTCCGGTGCGCTCTGGGGCGGCACCACATGCACGAAGTCGTAGCCGAGTGAGCTCTGCTCGCCGGAGTCGAGATCCTTGATCATGACCTCCTTCGCATCCGAGTCGAGTTCGGTCACTTCTGACTTGAACCGGACGTCGATGCCGTACCGATCGACGACCTGCTCGAGCACGCTCGCGAACTCGGGGACGCCGAACATTCCGGGTGTGGGCAGCACGAGCACCATGTTGATGTCCTTGAGCACGCCCTGCTTGCGCCAATAGTCGGCAGCGAGGTAGGCGATCTTCTGCGGCGCTCCGGCGCACTTGATCGGTCCGCTGGGCATCGTGAACACGGCGGTTCCCTTGGTGGTCTCGCGAATGAAGTCCCACGTCTTCGGCGCGAGTTCGAACCGATAGTTCGTGGACACGCCGTCCTTGCCGAGTGCCTCCTTCGAGCCGGGGAGCTGGTCGAAGTCGAGCTGGATGCCCGGGCACACCACGAGGGCGTCGTAACCGACGCTGTCACCGCTCGCCAGGTCGACCAGCCGTTCTTCGGGCCGGAATCCTGCTGCTGCATCCTGGATCCATGTCACGTGCTTCGGGATCAACGAGGACTGGTTGCGCTCGGTGCTGCCGGCGTTTGCCCTCCCGCCGCCGACCAGCGTCCACAGTGGCTGGTAGTAATGCTTCGTCGACGGGTCGACGATGGCGATGTCCTTCTCGCCGTGGCTGTTGAGCCGGGCGGCGACTGCGATGCCGGCTGTGCCCGCCCCGATGATCACGATCCGGTGGTGTGTGGTTGTCATGCGAGCTCCCAAGGTCGGCACGAGAGATGGAGACGTCATCGCGTCTGCTCCCGTATGTACGTACATCGCACATTTGTACGTACATTAGGAGACATCGGTCACCTCGTCAACCGCCTCGTGGGGGTCGCGAGCGTTTCGGTCGGCTCCGTCGCTGTGATGGCGGGGTCGACGTTTGGCAGACTGAACTCCGGCGAGCACGGGGGAGGTGCCGATGATCCTGCGATTCGATGATTGCGAGCTGGATCTGGCGCGTGTGGTGCTGCGGCGCGACGGCCGTGACGTGAAGGTCGAGCCCCAGGTGTTCGATCTGCTGTGCTGCTTGATCGATCGCCGCGGTGAGGTGGTCCTCAAAGAAGAGCTCCTCGACGCCGTGTGGGGCGACCGATTCGTCAGCGAGTCGGCGTTGACGACGCGGATCAAGTCGGCGCGCCAGGCGGTCGGCGACGACGGAACCAGCCAGCGGGTGATCCGAACGGCGCACGGCAAGGGGTATGAGTTCGTCGCGGAGGTGTGCAGTGTCGAGGGCCCGGCCCGGGCCGAACGCATCGCTCATGCGGCCCCCGATGCGCCTGGCGTCGCCCTACCCGCCGCACTGCACCCACTCATCGGCCGAGACCAGCTGCTCGCCCAGCTCGTCGACGATCAGGCGGCGAATCGACTGGTGACACTGGTGGGCGCAGGCGGGGTCGGCAAGACGTCGGTCGGCTACGAGCTGGCCCGCTCGGTGGCCGACCAGTACACAGACGGGGTCTTCGTCGTCGAGTTGGTGACCGTGATCGACCGGGATGCGACCTGGGGCGCGTTCGCCACTTCGCTCGACGTGAACACCCGTCAGCTGACGTCGATCGAAGATGCGATCATCGACATGTTGCGCCCGCGGCACGCGTTGCTCGTGCTCGACAACTGTGAGCACGTCATCGAACTCGTGGCGACGTTGGTCGACCGGATACTGCGCGCCGCCCCCAGGGTCTCCATCGTGGCGACCAGCCGAGAACCACTGGCGGTGAGCGGTGAACACGTGTGGGTGGTGGATCCACTCTCGATCGCCGAACTGGACGACGTGTCCGAGCAGGAGCTCGCCACCGTCCCAGCGGTGGCGTTGTTCGTCGAGCGGGCGCGTGCCGCAGACCCGCGTTTCGAGCTCGATGCGATCACGGGGCCGGCGGTCGTCGAGATCTGTCGTCGGCTCGATGGGATTCCACTAGCGATCGAACTCGCTGCGTCGCGCGCCAGCGCGATCGACGTCACCGAAGTCGCACATCGGCTCGACGAGCGATTCCGGCTCCTGAAGGGAGTGCGGCGCGGGGCTGACCCTCGGCACCAGACACTGCATGACGCGATCAGTTGGTCCTACGACCTGCTCGAACCGGCCGAGCAACGACTGTTCGAGTCGCTCGCCGTCTTCGCGGGACAGTTCGATCTCGGTGCGGCCGAGTCGGTGTGTCGCGGCGACGATGTGCTCGATCTGCTCACTCGCCTCACACAGCGGTCGATGCTCGCTGTTCGCCGGCCGAAGTCGGGCGGTACGCGCTACGAGATGCTGGAGACACTTCGGGAATACGGCCGGACCCGCCTCGACGATCGACGGAGTGTGGAACTCTTCGCTGCTCATGCGAACCAGTTCGGCTCGCTCGCGAGGTCGGTCGAACTCGATCTCCAGACACCGCACGAGACCGATGCCGTGATGCGCGCCGACGGGTCGTTCGCCGACTTGCGTTCGGCTCATCGGTTCGCGCTGCAGATCGAGGACTTCGATACCGCATTCGGATTGATCGGTTCGATCCGCGAGTACGCGATGCGCACGTTGCGTTACGAGGTCTTCGCCTGGGCCGACTCGGCCGCCGCGTCGGCCCAAGGTGACGATCACCCACTGCTCGCCGTGGTGACCGGGGTCCGGGCGTACGGAGCCTGGGTGCGCGGTGAGTTCGAACGAGCGGTGGCACTCGCCGAGGCCGCGAGGGCCACCGAGGGAGAGGGGATGGGTGGTCGCTCGGGCCTCGTCGAACGGGTGTTGGCCAATGTGCTGTACGCGACCGGAGAGGTCGAGTCGGGGCTGATCGAAGGTGCTCGCCTGATCGAGATCGCCGAGGAATCGCGCAACGAGTCCCGGCTTGCCCACGCCTATTACATGGCGTCGGTCGCATCCAGCTCGCTCGGCCACTACGACGAGGCCCAGCGCCTGATCGCCCGGTCACGCGAGGCGGGGCGACGCACCGGAAGCCCGACGGACGTGGCCTCGGCGTTGGTCGCCGAAGGGTTCGCGACCCGCGATGACGACGACGGTGCGCTCGATGCGTTCGCCGCCGCCGACCGGTTGGCGAGATCGGCGGGCAACAGGTGGATGAGTGCGTTTGCCCGTACCGAGGCCAGTGGCCTGTTGGTGTCCCAAGGGCATCTCGGCGACGGGTGCGGGGGCCTCGCCGAGGTCGTCGACATCTGGTACCGGGCAGGCGAATGGGCCCAGCAGTGGCACACCCTGTCGCGGTGCGTCATCGCACTCGATCGCATCGGCCGGCACGAGGTCGCCGCACAGGTGCTCGGTGCCATCGAAGCGCACACGACGATGGGTGGCCCACCTGTGATGACGACGTTGCGTGACCTTGCGTTCGAGACCCGCGAGTCGGTGAACGTCCAGCTCGGCCCCGATCGCGCCGCCGAAGAGCGGGCAATCGGGGCCGAGCTGCCGGTCGCGACGATCGTCGATCGAACGAGGAGTGCGTTGCTCGGCAGGCCGATCCCGATCTGACGGCCGGGCCATGCCGACGCTCAGGATCGGGTTCGGTGATCGAGGTGGGCGTGCAAGTGACTGACCAACTCTGCCGAATCCGGGCCGACACCGTCGATGAAGCTCGACTTGCGGCGACGCAGGAAGGGCACTCCCAGCAGGTAGAGGCCAGGGAGCGCGCAGATACCTCCGTCGTGCACGACGCGACCTCGTTGATCGAAGGCGGCGCGGTCGAGCCAGGAGTAGCTCGGTCGGTAGCCGGTTGCCCACACCACCGTCCGAAATCGGCTCAGCTCGAGCTCGGTGGGTACGGCACCCAGCACTGTCGGCTTCGGTCGGCCCGCTTCGGGTAGCTCCGCGTCGAGACCGGTCTCGGTCGCGAACTCGTCGATGCGGTCCAAGAGCCGGTTCTGTTTGAGATCGGCGTTGGCGACGAGGTTGGTGAGGGCACCGGAGAATTGGGCCTTGCGACCGGAGATCCCCATCAGTTTGCCCACGACGTCGATCCCCGTCGAGCTCATAGCGTTGAGGTCGAGCGTCCTGCGCTCGGGACTTCCCACCAGCTGCAGCGACGGGAGCCGTCTGGCCCGATTGATGTCGTCGACCTCGTCGTACCGTTCGTCGAGCTGGCCGATGGCGTCCATCCACCAGTGGATGTCGCGCCCTCGGTGGGTACGGGGTAGACGAACGTGTTCGCCCACGGCGACGGTGACCTGCCGCCCGCTGCGTCGCAGCTCATCGGCGATCTGGGCGCCGGACGCGGAGGCGCCGACGACGAGCACCTCTCCGTCGGCGAGCTGGCCGGGGTTGCGGTACTGGAGTGCAGTGAGCTGATCGATCTGGTCGGGGAGCGCTGCTGCAACGTCGGGGATGCGCGGTTCGCTCGAGGCCCCGGTCGCCGCCACGACGGCATCGCACGACCAGATGCCATCGTCGGTGGCCACGTCGAACCCGGCGTCGCGGGCACTGACCTGCCGGACCGTGACGTGTGTATGGACCGGGGCATCGAAGCTCGTCCGATAGCCATCGAGGAACGAGATGGTCTCGTCCTTGGTCATGAAGCCGTCGGGGTCGGCGCCCTCGTATCGGTGGCCGGGAAGGCGACTCATCCAATTCGGGGTGAGCAGTCGGAGTGAATCCCAGCGCTCGGTGCGCCATGAGTTGGCCACCTCCCCCCGGTCGAGGACCACATGGTCGATCCCCCGACCGGTGAGGTGGTGGCTCATCGCCAGCCCGGCTTGCCCGGCACCGATCACCACGACTGGCGTTCGCATCATCTGCCTCAGGCGACCTCGACCTGGATGGTGGTCGGGTTCGCGATGATGTCGAAGACGGCCGAGCGCTTCTGCGACTGTGCCACGATCGCCTCGATGTCGGCCTGCGATGCATCGGCATCGATCTGGTACGTCACCTTGACCCCGCCGAAGCCGTTGCGAACGTCGCCGTCGATGCCCAGGATCCCTTGCAGGTCCATATTGCCTTCGATCGTCGCGGTGACCGAGCGCAACTGGACGCCGCGGTGGGTCGCCACGGTGGCGATGCCGCCGGTCAGGCACGATGCCAGCGCGGACAACACGATCTCGGGCGGTGTCGGACCGTTGTCCTCGGAGGCAAATGCCAGGGGGTGATCCGAGTCGATGGAGTAGGACTGGCGATGCTCGTGCTCTTGGCCGAGCCCGGAGAAGCCGGTCACGGTGCTGCGGTTGTGGGTTCCGTTCAGCCATTCGCAGGTGGCGCGCCACTGGAACTGGGCTGCCTGCGGGGCGTCGGTGAGTGCCTGTCGGGCGCCCAGCAGGGCCTCGACATTGACGCCGTTGTCGACGGCGGGGGTTTCGGTGTTGGTCATGGGTGTCCTCCTGAGCGGGCCCAGTGCCTGGGCGGTGTGTCGTTGCCGACGGGTTCTCGTCGACGGACCCCACTCTCGATGTCGCGCCGTCGGAAGTCTTGGAGGACTGCTGACAAGTATCTGAAGACCAGAGCGGCCGATCTTCAGATCCTGTTCAGGACTTCCGAATCGATCCCGATCGAACCTGTACCGATGCCCACTATCACACTGGACCCGATCGACATGCTCGTGTCGAGCACCGTTCTGACATCTACCCGAGAGGTGATCTCGCACGTCCGATGACGATGCTCGCCCCGGTCCGTCGACGACGGCTCAGCGGGTGGCCGCTGTGGCTCAGCGGATGATCGCGACGGGGGAGTGGCTGTGAGAGGCGAGATCGAGACTGGTCGAGCCCAGCAACAGGTGAGTGAAACCACCGCGGCCACGCGACCCGACCACGACCAGGTCGGCGGTGAGCGACGCTTCGATCAGGGCGAACTCCGGGGTGCCGTTGATCGGTTGTGCCGTGACCGTGACACCTTCGGGAGCGGGCCCGGCGGCGGCCATCACGCGCTCGGCGATGGCGATCGCCGCAGTGTCCATCTTGTCGAAATCGGCGCCGGGATTCGAGAAGCGCCCGGCGATCATCGATGGCACGAACCACGAGTGCACCACCTGGATCTCGCGGACGCCGCCCAACCCTTGTGCCCACCGCAAGGCCCGGACGGATTCGTTCTCGCCATCGTCGAGGTCATTGTCGTCAACGCCCACGACGACCGACTCAGGCGCAGTGTTGTGTTCGCCGCGCACGACGACGACGGGACGCTTGGTGTGGTGCACGACGTGATTGGCGGTCGACCCGAGCACGACCGACGCCCGGCCCGAACCCCGGTGGCCGACCACGATCACATCCGCGTCGCGGTCCTCCGCCTCGTCGACGATCGCCCTGCCCGCGTGGCCTTGTCGCGTGACGGGTTCGATCCGATCGTCATCTTGACGTTCGACCAACTCCGCGAGGCCTTGAGCCGCGACGTCGCCGAGGTCGTACGCCGGAACCATCGTGGCCGAATCGATCCCGATCATGGTCGGGATGTCCCAGGCGTGCACGAC
This sequence comes from Acidimicrobiaceae bacterium, assembly GCA_024641005.1. Lineage (GTDB taxonomy): Bacteria > Actinomycetota > Acidimicrobiia > Acidimicrobiales > Ilumatobacteraceae > Ilumatobacter. Next base: position 399 of record JAHEDX010000009.1, on the reverse strand, counting down.
GACGATCCGGTCGCCGGCGACCGCGGCCCCGCGCGCCCACTGCAGTGCCTCGTTGGAGTCGTCGCTGGCATCGACGCCCACCACGAAAGTGCGTTGGCTGGTGTTCATCGGGTGCCTCCTCGGTGTCATGTCCGACCAGGCATCTGGTCTCGCGGTCGGTCCTGCGGCTCGACACGAGCGTATGCGCGGTCGTCATCGCGGACGCGATCGACGCTGGACAGGTGCGACACGCGGAAGAGCCGGTCCAGCGATGGGTGCCGTCGTCTCTTGCCGTTACAACCCCACCGGGCATGTGGACGTGTCAAGGACCGATCGATGTACGGGCCTGTCACACGGGTATGACAGGCCGTCGCTCGCGGGCGACTCGGTCGATGCGCTCGCGGGTGGGAGCGTGGCCGG
>JAHEDX010000169.1 GCA_024641005.1 Acidimicrobiaceae bacterium | reverse complement strand
TACGGGTCCACGAGCGAGTACGTCCGCGACCTCATCCGTCGCGACAAGGACCGCCAGCAGCTCCGACGTGTGTTGCTCGACGGAGCCTCGTCGAGTCCCGGGCCGATCGCAGATGCTTCGTACTTCGCGTCACTGCGTGATCGCATCCGATCCGACGCCTGATCATCGTGGCTGCCCGGTCCGTCTGGTTGCGCGAGCTCGCTGCGGTCGACATCGACCGAGCCGCCGACTACTACCTCGGTGAGGGCGGCACAGAAGTTGCGTTGCGATTCGTCGACGCAGTCGAACGAGCCGTCGGCCAGATCGGCCGGTCACCCCACTCGGGAAGCCTGCGCTTCTCATACGAGCTGGAGATCCCCGGTCTGCGAGTTCGCCCGGTGACCCGCTTCCCGTATCTGGTGTTCTACGTCGTTGGCGACGAGATCGTGGATGTGTGGCGCATCCTCCACTCCCGGCGAGACATTCCGTCAGCAGTCGCCGGCGACATCGACCCCTGACCTGAACGTCGAACGAGCGCCGACCGATGGTCCGTCAGCGTCGCACACTTCAGCGCGCAGAATCACGCCTTCCGGCGAGGACTTCGCGCCACAGATCGGCCCGATTGCGGCGCCGCAGTGTCACGGGCATAACCGAACCGACTGGAGTGCTCCGGAGATGCGACGCGTTCGGGAACCACCAGCGGTCACATAACGTCTGATTGATATGGCTCGCCGGCTTGCGATGTTCGTCTGTGTTTCGTTGGCTGCCGCCTCAGCATGCGGCTCCGGCGACGATCCGGCGACATCGAGTAGTCCCTCGAACACAGCTGGTCCAACGGTTCCGGGTTCTCAGCCCGTCGCCGATGGTGAGCCTCAAGCGGACGGGCTGTCGCTGCGCTACGGGAATCTGACGGAACGTTCGATCGACATCGACGCTGACGGTCGCAACACGACCGCTGCGGTTGCGGGCATGAACGAGTTCGCGGCCGACCTGTACCAATCGGTCGCATCGGGCGCACCGGGCAACGTGGTCGTGAGCCCCTACAGCGTCACGTTCACGCTCTCCATGATCTACGCCGGCGCAAGGGGTGCGACAGCGACCGAGATGGCCGACGTGCTCCACGCTGCAGATGTTCCTGGATGGCAGGAAGGGATCAACGCCTACGACTTGACGCTCGATGCGCGCACCGCCGGGAGCCCAACGACGTGGAGCGCAGCGAACAAGGTGTGGACCCAGCCGGGTTTGGCGTTGCGCGACGACTACCTCGACGTGCTGACCGGCGTGTACGGCTCGCCGCTCGCCGAGGCGAACTTCGACACCGATGCTGACGGTGAGCGGCAGGTGATCAACGGGTGGGTCGAGGAGCACACCAACGATCTGATTCCCGAGTTGTTCCTCGAAGGGTCACTCGACGCGTCCACCGCAATGGTGCTCGTCAACGCCGTCGCGCTCGACGCCCCGTGGGAGTTCCCGTTCGACCCCGCCGCGACCCGTGACGAAGCCTTCACGCGTGCCGATGGATCGACGGTGAACGTCGCGACGATGCACTACGACGAATACCTTCCATCGGCGTGGACCGAGGAGTACCAGGCCGTCGAGTTGCCCTACGGCGGTGGGGCGCTGTCGATGATCGTCATCGCCCCGAACGATCTGGCCCAGTTCGAGGCGTCGCTGACAACCGAATCGTTGAACGAGGTGTTCGACTCGATCACCGATGGCGGCATCCACCTGTCGATACCGAAATGGTCGGCACGAACACATCTCACTCTGAACGACACCCTCTCAGCCATGGGGATGCCATCGGCGTTCGGTCTTGGTGCCGACTTCTCTGGGATGGTCGACGGCGGTGGACTCTGGCTCGACCTCGTCGAGCACGAAGCGTTCATCGAAGTCGACGAACAAGGCACCCGCGCAGTAGCTGCAACCGGTGGCGCCATGGCCGGCTCCCACGGGCCGACAATCCAGATCAACCGTCCCTACCTGTACGTCATCCGCGATCAAGGCGCCGGCACGATCCTGTTCATCGGCCGAGTCAACGACCCCACCCAAACCCCCTGACCCGACGGCAACAGACGCGATACGACTGTGGGGCCCCGGCGACGCCATCGTCGACGATCCGCCACCGAGAACGGACGGGCCACTCGATATCCGCGCACATGTTCCCGCCCAACCACGGTGAGACCGCGCCGCACCACGGCCCAAGCCGAGCACTGCACTTTCCCGATGTGGCGACCGATCTCGCTGGTACGCGAGGGTCTGCTGGCTCGGCCGGAGCGGGATCGCTTCGGTGGAAGCGCCGCTGTTCGGCTCGGCCGTGACTCGGTTCAGGATTCGGGGTCGAACATGAACTCGCGGAGCTCCTGCGGGCAGCGGCACGCGACGGCGAAGCGCGCTGCCCATTCCTCGGCGGCGTCGCGTGACGGCAGCTCGAGAATCGTGAACCCGCCCGAGAGCTGTTCGTTCTCGGGGTAGGCGCCGTCGGTGACGGTGCCGTCGCCGGTGACACGAACCGGGTCCACGCTCTCGTCGATCCCGCCGCCGAACACCCAGACGCCGGCCTCCTTGGCGTGTCGGACTACCTGACGTGAGTCGAGGCCGACTTGCTCCCATTCGTCGTCGGCGACGTCCATCGCCCGACTGGGGAACGAGATCAGATACTTCATCATCAGCTCTTTGTTGGTGGTCGGTCGGTGGGGTCTTGCCGGGTGAAGGTGATGTGGCTCACACCGTCCTCGCCGCCCTCGCTGACAGCGGTGAAGTCGAGGTCGATGTTGCGCAGGTCGTCCCACAGGTTCTCGCCCTGGCCGAGGATGATTGGCGTCACCGCGAGGTGGAGCACGTCGATCAGCCCCGCCTGCAAGTACTCGCGTACCATCGTCGGGCCACCACCGATTCGGACGTCGGCGCCATCGGCGGCCTCGACCGCCAT
>JAHEDX010000106.1 GCA_024641005.1 Acidimicrobiaceae bacterium | reverse complement strand
GTCGGCCGATTGCCCGATCTGCGAAGACGACAAACTGCGGATCGTCACCTATGTCTTCGGTCATCGGCTGCCGGCCTCAGGCAGGTGCGTGACGACGAAGCAGGAACTCCGCCAACTCGGCGCGGGGAAACGGGGCGAACTCACGGCCTACGTCGTCGAAGCGTGCCCCGAGTGTCGCTGGCACCACCTGTTACGAATTCTGCCGCTCTGAGTCGCCACGCCGTTGACAGGTTCCCGAGTCGAACCCGCCGGTGCACGGGCCCAAGCGCGTGATCGTGTGACCGAGAAGTTCACAGGCCGGGATTGTTGCGCTGGCCGTGCGCGGCCCAGTAGTCGTTGATCGCACCCTGCATGCGCAAATACCAGATCAGGTTGCCGATCAGCGGCAGCAGGAACCAGAGGCCCCACAGGGTGGTGATCGGTGGCTCCTGGCCGTCGTCGCGATACAGCTGTTCCACCTCTCCGGCGAGCAGGAACATCGTCACTGGCGAGACCAGGATCGTGATGACCAGATGCAAACCTCCACCGAGACCCTTGCCTGACCACCGGTTCAACTCGTCGCCGTTCTGGTACGCCCAGACGAAGATCCAGATCCCACACGTCACGAGACACAACAACAGCACCAGCCCCGCCGACCGCCGCTGGCCCAGGCGTCGCTCTGACGGCATCGGTGCCGGCACGCCGACGAAACCAGCGGGAGGGGGTGGCGGACTGGGCGGTGGCGGGGGAGGGGGTGGCGGCATCGCGCTCATGGACACAAGCTAGACCCGGAGCTACCGCCACCGAGGCAGGTGCTGCTGTGGCTCCACATCCGCGTCATCCCAGCGTGAGAGATCGAGCGCCAGCGTGTCGTCGACGATTCGCGCCACGTCGCAGAACGCACGACGGCTGAATCTCGAGCCGCCCCACCACGTATCCTTGCCCGGTGGCGAATTCTTGGTTCGAATCGGTGGCGGTGGCACAGCAGCGGGCGAAGCGACGTCTGCCCAAGCCCCTCTACTTGCAGCTCGTCGGCGGCACCGAACGCGGTCAGTCGATGCGTGACAACGAGGTGGCCTTCACCGAGCTCGGCATCCGGCCGGTCACTGCTGGGCAGTCACCAACGCGCGATATGACGACCGAGATCATGGGCCAAGCCTTGTCGATGCCGGTGCTGGCCTCCCCGACCGGCGTTCAAGCGGTGCACCCCGACGGTGAAGTGGCCGTCGCACGGGCCTGTGCGTCTCGCGGTATCGCGATGGGGCTCAGCTCGTTTGCCAGCAAGCCACTCGCGGAGGTCATTGCTGCCAATCCCCAGACGCTCTTCCAGATGTACTGGGCGGGCGATCGCGACTCGATGCTGGAACGGATGAGTCGTGCCAGGGCCGCGGGCGCATGCGGTCTGATCCTCACTCTCGACTGGTCGTTCGCGACCGCACGAGATTGGGGAAGCGTGATGGTGCCGCAGTCGGTCGATCTCAAGACCATGATCAAGTTCGCGCCGGCGGTCGCTCTGAGGCCCTGGTGGTTGCTCGATTGGCTTCGGGTGGGCGAGCTGCCGACCTTTGGTGTGCCCAACTTCGTTTCGGGCGACGACCCGGTTCCCGGGTTCTTCGGTGCCTACGGAACCTGGATGGGAACGCCGCCTCCCACCTGGGAAGACGTGGCGTGGTTGCGTGAGGAGTGGGGCGGCCCGTTCATGGTGAAGGGCATCTGTCGCGTCGACGAGGCGCGCAGGGCAGTCGATGCGGGCGCCACAGCGATCTCGGTGTCGAATCACGGCGGCAACAACCTCGACGGCACGCCGGCCCCGATCCGTGTTCTGCCGGCGATCGCCGAGGCGGTCGGCGACCAGGTCGAGGTGGTGCTGGATGGTGGAATTCGGCGTGGCAGCGACGTGCTGAAGGCGCTCGCGTTGGGTGCCAAGGCGGTCATGATCGGGCGCGCCTACCTGTGGGGTCTTGCCGCCAATGGGCAGGCCGGCGTCGAGAACGTCCTCGACATTCTTCGGAGTGGGATCGATTCGAATCTGCTGGGGCTCGGCAAGTCGTCGATCTACGAAGTCGGCCCCGACGACCTGATCATCCCCGACGACTTCACTCGCTGACCTCGTCGGCCGCTCCGTTCGCCATGCTGTCGTAACGGCCGGACGGGTATGGTCGCGGCCATGACTGCAGCATCGTTCAGTGCGTTCCAGGCCGTAACCGAAGGTGACACCGTCGATCGCGGGGTCGTCACCATGTCGGCCGACGACCTGCCGTCCGACGGCGTGTTGGTCGAGGTCCAGTGGTCGAGCGTCAACTACAAGGACGGGCTCGCCTCCACGCCCACCGGCCGGGTCGCCCGAATCTCGCCGATCGTGCCGGGGGTCGACCTGGCCGGCGTGTTGGTCGAGGACGCACCAGGGATGCCGGCCGGCACCGAGGTGATCGCGCACGGCTACTCGATCGGCGTGGGCCGCCACGGCGGCTACGCCCAGTACGCACGGGTGCCAGCGGAATGGCTGGTCGCGCTCCCCGCCGGTCTGTCGACTCGCGACGCGATGGTGATCGGTACCGGAGGCTTCACCGCGGCACTGTCCGTGATCGCCCTACAGAACCATGGCGTCACGCCGTCGTCGGGTCCGGTGCTCGTCACCGGAGCCACAGGTGGTGTCGGCTCGACGGCTGTCGACATCCTGTCCAACCTGGGGTACGAGGTCGTCGCCAGCACCGGCAAAGCCTCCGAGTCCGATTTCTTGACCGCACTCGGCGCCAGCTCGATCATCGATCGCAACGAGTTGTCCGAGGAGGGCCGGCGCCCGCTCGAAAAGACGTTGTGGGCCGGCGCCGTCGACTGCGTCGGTGGGGTCACGCTCGCGAACGTGTTGAAGCAGATCCACTACGGAGGGTCGGTCGCGGCGAGCGGTCTCACGGGTGGTCCGGGTCTGCCCACGACGGTGTTGCCGTTCATCCTCCGCGGTGTCAACCTGCTGGGCATCGACTCGGTCGAGATGCCGATGGAGCAGCGCCGGGCCGCCTGGGCTCGGATCGCCACCGACCTCAAGCCCTCCGGTCTCGATCAGATCGGCCATGACGTCACGCTTCACGATCTCGACCAGGTGCTCACCGACATTCTCGCCGGCAGGGCACGCGGTCGCAGCGTCGTCAAGTTGTGACTCGCGTCAGACGCCCTGACCCTTCGACGACAGGTACGCGATCACGTTTTCGACCACGTCGACGGCATCGATCGACGACTCGCCGTGATGGAACAGCTCTGGTGACAGGCTGCCGGGAGCTGCGGCCTGCCAGGTGACATCGTCGGATTCGATCGTGCTGAGACGGTCGGCGAGCGGGCGCATGTCGACCCGAGGTAGTACGTGTCGTGACTGGTACTGCACCCAGGTCTCGTAACGATCGACGAACCGGTAGCGACGGCCGTGCACGATGAGCAGCCGAAATCGATCGGTCGCGTTGTTGATCGCCATCGGATGCAGACCCTCGAACGTCTCGCCGCCGAAGCGGTGCCCGTGACGCACTGGTTGATCGGGGTCGATGGTGACGATCGCCAGATCCAGATCGGCCCGCTCGTCGATCACGACGGCACCCCGGGCCAGCGCGCGCTCGCTGGCGGTCAGCTCGTCGTCCTCCTCTGCCCACAGCCCCCGGTACCGGTCGGAGTCGAGCACGATCGACATGAGTTGAGGTAGCAGTTCGGTGTAGAGCTGATCGGTGAACTCGCTGTAGCTGCACGAGGTCTCGGCTTCGGCAAGGCGTGACAGCACCATCGAGGCTCGCGCCGCACGCCGGTCTCGATAGGTGGCGAAGTCGCCCGCTGCGGCAACGTCGATCAACAGATCGCGGTGGGCGAGCGACAACTCGGGTTCGATCAGTGCATGGATCGACACGATGCCGTCCTGGTCGAAATGATTGTTCGTGACGACCAGGGCGGGAGCATGGTCGGGTGGTGCGTCGAGGTAGGCGAATGCCATCTGTGCCGACAGGTCGCGGGCGAGCCCAGGGGGCGCCGGGATCCCCGGCCAGTGGGTGAGCGCCAGCACGCTGGCCTCGTTCGGCGAGCCGTCGACGACGATGTTGGCGACCTCGCGGCTGGCCTCGTAGTCGAGATAGCGCACGCTCATGTCGACGACAGTACGACCTCGGGCGCCCCCGGAGGCGGGCGCCGAATCATCTGCCCCTTGCGCTCTCGGCCGAGATCCCACAACATCTTCGAATGGGGCTGTTACCGGATCGATTGCCGTGGTTCTTCGCCGGGCCACTGTTGGGCCTGCTGGTCGTCGGCCTGTTCGTCGTGGCCAACCAACCGCTCGGCGCCAGCGGCGCGTACGTGCAGACCCTCAAGGCGGCGCGCGACGATCACGACGTCGTCGTGTGGCGGGTGTGGTATTTCGGCGGGATCTTCGTCGGCGGCATCCTCGCCACCGTGCTGGGGCCGGGTGTCGACGTTCGTACCGGGTACGACGCGATGTTCGCCGCCGGGTGGTCGAAACCCGTGGTCGCGATCGTGGTGTTCGTCGCAACCATCCTGATGGGGTACGGCGCCCGCATGGCCGGCGGCTGCACCTCCGGGCACGGAATCTGTGGAACGGCTCAACGATCACCGGCGAGCTGGGCGGCAACCGGGACCTTCGTGGTGACCGCGATCGTCGTGACATTCGCCCTCACGACGTTCACCAGTCTCGGCGATCTCACTATGCAGAACGGGGTGCTGACGAAGTGAAGAATCCCATGAACCTCATCGGCGGTCTGTTCGGAGCAGCGTTCGGTTTCGTCCTGGCGGCCAGCCAACTGCACGAGTACGACACCATCCACAAGACGCTGCGCTTCGAAGAACTCGACGTGTTCTTGCTGATGGGCTTGGCGATCGGTGTGTCGCTTCCCTTGTTGTGGATCCTCGACCGCAAGCAGATTCGCACGATCTACGGCGGTCGGATCCGGCTGTCACGCTCGAAGGTCGAGCGCCACCACATCGTCGGCGGTGCCCTGTTCGGCGTCGGTTGGGCGCTGGCCGGTACGTGCCCCGCTCCGGCCCTCGCGATGCTGTCGTCAGGTGCCCTGTATGGCGCGATCGCCGTCGTGGGCCTGTTCATCGGTCTGCACGCGCACGACCTGCACATGGCCGGTGGACTGCGCGAGGAGGGTGACGGAGAACACAGCGAGGTTGTCGCGGCGGACCTCTGATGTGGGCAACAGAGCCGGGCACCACGTTCGCCGTTCGAGCCCGACCCGAATCATGTTGGATGTGGTCCGGTTCGGCCCCGACGCGTTAGAGCTCCTCCGGTGGACGCTGGTCGCGGAATTGGTGGAGCAACAGCAGGTCGTAGACGGCCTTCACCGTGCCGCCGATCACGAGTGGCCACCCGAAGTCCGTGACGTGCAGTAACCAACCGGCGGCGAACGGAGGGAGGGCCGCGGCGAGGCTGCGCGGCACGTTGGTGACGCTTGCCGCTGCCGGTCGTTCTTCGGGCGAGACCACCGCCATGACATACGACGTGCGGGCGGGAACATCCATCTGTGACAACGCCGAACGCGCCAACAGACACCCGATCGCCAATGGGGCGCTGGGCATGAAAGCCGTGAGGATCAGCAGACCGTTCGCGGGGAGGTGGGTGAACACCATCGTTCGTACGAGACCGATCCGTTTGGCGACGCGCACGGCGACCAGGGCGGAGAACGCCGACAGTACCCCGGCCCAGAAGAACACCGCTCCGCTGACCGCGACCGACAGGCCGAACCGGTTGTGCAGCCACAACACCAACATCGCGGTGATCACGAAGCCACCACCGAAAGCATCGAGGCTGAACAGCACGGCAAGCCGGTACACGACGGCGCGGGACGGCCCCAGCGGGGTCGATGGTGCGTGAGATGCCGGCTCGACCGCGCTCGACAACGACCGGTATCGAGCGAAAACCACCACCGCGAGACCTGCGTACACCACGAACGCGAGCCGCAGCGACGACGCTGTCGTCCAGCCCCATCGGTCGCCGAGCCATCCGGGCACGCCGGCAGACAACGCGCCAAAGGCTGCAAGCAGCGAGCCGATCAGGCTGTACCTGGCGAACAGCGCGGTGCGGTCTTGATCGGACACCGTCGCCGGGAGTAGCGCCTGTTCGGTCGGGAGGAACACGCTGACGTCACCGCTGCTCGGGTTGAGCGTGCCGATCATCGCGACGACGGCGAGTGCCCAGAACCCGGTGAACACGGCGAACCCGACGCCGGTGGCGAACATCAGCACCGACACCAGTTGCAGCAACTTCCGTCGCGGGTAGGCGTTTGCCCGCAGGCCAACGGCCAGAGTCAGCGCGGCCGAGCCGAGCAATGTCACCGACACGATCACCCCGATGCGAGCACTCGAGTAACCCAGAGCGACGAGATACGCAGCGAGCACCACGCTGACCAGCCCATCTCCGAATGCACGGATGCCCCTGGTCTCCAGTAGGACGCTCGCATCGTGAGTGGCACCCTCGGGGAGCAGTCGCATGGGACGGTGTCAGGCCGGCTCGTGGGGATAGTGCGTGAGGCAGGCGAAGCACCAGTGTTCGACGTCGGGAAGTACGCGCTGCGCGGGATCGTGATCGGCGTGTGGTGGCGTGACGTACTTGCGGTGCACGGCCTCGACGCGGTCGACCTCCGCGCCGCACGAGTCACACGTCATGGGCGCACCTTACGCGACGATCCCCGCATCTAATCTGCCGTGGATGCGGCGATGGTGGTGCTTGGTGCTCGCGGCCGCAGTGGGCTGCTCGGGCGCCCCGTCCGTGCGGTCCGAGCCGTCGTCCTCCGTCGATTCCCCGACGTCGTCGTCCGCTGTGGTCGAAGCCGTCCCCGGTGGGTTCGAGTTGACCGCGGCTCGCGTCACGACGGCCGACGGCCGGGTCTGCGAGTTGTGCCTCTGGCTGGCCGACTCACCGCAGCAGCGCAACCGCGGACTGATGTCGGTGACCGATCTGGGTCCGGCAGACGGCATGGCGTTTCGCTATCCACGGCCGACCACGACCCGCTTCTGGATGAAGAACACGCTGCTGCCCTTGTCGATCGCGTTCTACGGACCCGACCGCATGTTCCTGGACTCGTTCGACATGGAACCCTGTGTCACGGGCGACTGTGTCAGGTACCCGACCCCGGCGGACTTCGTGGTCGCCGTCGAGACCTACCGAGGTGATCTGGCCGCGCTCGGCATGGTCGCCGACAGTTCACTCGAGTTGCTCGACCTGCCCTGCAAACCGTGACAGGGTGCCTGAGGCTACTGAGTCACCCAGGCACTCAGGGCGAACGCGGCACCGTCCTCGTTGATCTTGGCGATCGCGACCGACGTCATGTTGCCGGCGACGGAAACGAGACGCACTTCGCGTTGGAGGACGATGTCGTTCTTGAACCCGAGCGGTAGCGAGCCGGAGACCGCCAGGTTTTCGCGCGAGTCGGCGACACCGAACGTGCCGGCCACCAGACCGCCGTTCATCTTGATATTACGGCCGAACGGATTGTCGATGCTGAGGCGACCCATCGGCACGGCGACGTGCCCGGCGATCGACACCGTGGTCGGAACATCGTTGGTCGCCCTCACGTCGACGATCGGCAGGGGCACCCAGGGTTCGACGATTCGCACGAGCGGTGTCGGGACGGGATCGGTTCCCCCTCCGTCGAACGAGAGCACTGGGCCCCCAGAGGGGTCGGCGAGGATCTCGGTCGAGTCGCCGAGCGCGTTGGTGGCGGTCACCGAGAACCGGTAGCCGACGTCCTCGGGTTGCGTGAGATCGGCCAGCCCGCCGATCACGCAGCTGAGCTCCGCCGGCTCCCAGCTGGTCGCGGACGTCGAGCAGTTGCCAACTTCGACCGGTGGAGCCTCTACTGCCGGGTCTGGGTCGACGGGAGGATCGAGGTAGACGCGATAGGCCGTGGCTTCGTAGGCCACGATCGGCGAGCCGCCCGTGGCCGGCGCCAGCCACGACACCACGGCCGTGTCGTCGGCCGCGGCCGCGACGACAGTATCGATCTGGGGTGCGTCGGGAACACCGACGAGATCACCGGCGGAGGGCGCGAGCGGGGCAGTCACCGAAACGGCTGCGCTGGGGTTTCCGGCACCTACCCAGTTGCGTGTGGCGACAGTGACGTCATAGGCGACGCCTGGTGTGAGGCCGCGGACCAGACACGAGAACGTGCCGTCCGCCTCGGGCACGATGTCGGTGGGCTGACAGGGGGCGTCGCCACTCGGGGCCGGGGTCACTGTGATCTCGAAGCCGTCGACCAGGGCACCGCCGGCAGCCTGCCCGGTCACTGCGTCCCAGGTCACCAGTGCGGCGCCGGTGGTCGCCGCGGACGGGTCGATCACTCCGACGACCGAGGCGACGATCGGTGGCTGTGGCAGCCGGGCCTGATCGGTGAGGGTCGAGGAGGACGGGAGGTATTCGGCGCCCGTGTCACCCAGCGCCAGCACCGAGCCGGTGCTCGTCAGCACGTTCGACCGTGGGACGCTCGAGACATTGTCGACGGCGTGGTCGGTCGGCGCTGTGTCGGCGCCGTTCACCGACATGATCGAGATGCGTCCACCCTGTGCGACGTCGGCATACCGCTGGTTGAAGCGGATCGAGAGTGAAGTCGTGGTCGTCGAGTTGTCGACCACGAGGCTGCCGCCGCCGCCGAAGATCCAGGTGCCGCCGCCACCATCGATGGCGAAGGTGCCAGGTGAGCCGAGGACGTTCGAGGCGACCTGGATGTCGTCGGCGCAATCGGAGCCGAAGTCTTCGATTCCCTGACCGACGACGACGTCGGCATTGCCTTCGACGGTGACGGTGTCCTCGAAGTAGTAGACGCCGCTGGCGAAGTAGATGTTGCCCGTGAGCGTGACGGGGTCGGGGTAGTAGCCGGGCAGGTACACCGAGCACGCGAAACCGGCGGGCATCGCAAATGCTGTCGAGCTGCGGGTGACCGACGGGCGGACGGGCAGTTGCGGCAACCAGATCATGTCGGTCTCAGCGGTGGAGCTGACCTGCCCCGACCACCAGGCGGCGTCGGCGGGGTACGGAGGCGCCGGGTCGGACTGCGCCATGGTTCCCGCGAACGACGTCGGCACCCGGGCGCCGAGCTGCATCGCGACGGCGCCGTAGGGAATCTGGAAGCCGAGCACCTCGAGCGGGCCGGTCTCGTCGATTTCGGTGCAGGTGACCGACACCGGGATACCGTCGATCACCGGGTTCGCCGGCGTGAGGTCGGCGCTGTTGTTGCAGCGGGCAAATACGTCGGCGGGGTCACCGAGCGCCACGCGAATCCCGGCCTTGGCCGCTTCGGTCATTCGGGTGCGTTCGGACTGCACCTCGTTCGCTCGCAGTACCGACATCGAGTAGTTCATCAGCGGCACCACGATGAGCGCGCCGATCACGACCATGACCAACACGAGCGGGAGCACCGCTCCGGAGTCACGTCTGCGGCTCATGCCGGCACCACGAACATCGTGCAGGAGACCGCCTGATTGGCATTGACCGTGACGGAGACGCCCGCGGCCGGCTTGCCCGGCTCGATCAGTGAGTAGGCGCTGCCGAGATCGGCACCGCCCGCCTTGCAGCTCCAGCCGGAGGCGACGTAGCCGGTGCCGTCCAGCGGATGCGGGACGAGTTCGATGGTGTCGCTAGCGACCCCGTCGAGCGCGATGTCGAACGTCCCCGACTTGGCGATGCGGGTGGTGGTGACGATGTTGTCGCCGACCTGGTAGCTGATGCTGGCGTCCGCCGGTGCGCTCGACGCCACCTGCCGGCTCTGCACGGTGAGGGTGCCCCCGCATTCGGCGAGCGCGATCGATGTCAGGGCGCTGCCGAACTGGCTGAAGTCCGAGGTGACGAGGATGTCGGCGGTGCTGACATCGCCCCATCCGTCGGCGCCGCTGTACTGCCGTCTGATGTAGTCCTTCGTGCCGTCGTAGCTGCTGGGATCGTTTCCTGCTGCGACGAGATCGCCGAGAAAGACCTCGTTGGGGATGGGTGTGTACTTGGGCTTCTTGCCGCCCGTCGTCGGCCAACCGGTTCGACTGACGGTCGTGTCGGACGTGAAGGCCGAGCCGACCCCGACCCCGATGATGCGCGTGTCGAAATCCTCGGCGACCCAGTTCGCCCGGTACCAGCCACGCGGGCTCATCAACTGATTCCCGCTGTATGAACCCCCCTGGTCGGTGTGGTCGAATCGGCTCGGGATGCTCGCCGGCGCGAGCGACGACGAGTCGGACTTGCTGGTGGCGCGGTCGCGGGTCGGCAAGCCGTCGGTGAAGAAGACGACCATCTCGGGCGTCGGCGTCAACGGGTTGCCGGCGGCGGCATACGTCTGACCGTCCTTCGTGTAGAAGGCACGGAACAGGGCGTTTTCCCAGTTGGTGTAGGCGTTGCTGCCCGATCGGGTCTTGATGTCGGAAACCAGGCCCGAGTTGCCGGTCGGCCCGATGAGTGCCTCGACGTCGGCGGGTTCCGACAGATCGTAGAACTTGTTCCACGCAGAACCGGCTCCGAGCGTGGACGAGTACGAGTACATCTCGATGATCTG
>JAHEDX010000105.1 GCA_024641005.1 Acidimicrobiaceae bacterium | reverse complement strand
CCGATATCGAGCAGGACTTCGTCCTTGTCGATCTTGACGACGGTGCCATTCACCATCTGGCCGTCTTCGACTTCGACGATCGTGCCAGCGATGGCGTCGGCGAAGCTCATGCCGAGATCGTTCGAAACGATCTCACGCGGGGTATAGATGCCCTCCTCGTCGAACGTCCCCATTGCGGGGTTCGAGGCGGGCGTGTAGGTCGAGGTGTCGGACAAGGAACGGACTACTTTCAAAGGATTGGATCAGGGAAATTTCGGACGCACGGATACCCAGTGCAGGGATCGATCCTACCAGCACCTGCAGTCTTGCGGCAGGCGGCGGGCCGGTCCGATGGCCATCAGGCGCGCGTCGCCAGCAACAGGAACTCTGCGGTGTCGACGTTGGGCGACTCGAACCCGTAGGCACCTGGTTCGACGCTGCTGATCGAGTCGACCCACAATCCGTGCGCAGCGCACAAAAGGCGCAACTCCCGCGGCGTGTAGCAACCGGTCCACAGGCTGGTCTCGATGGCGAGGCCGGCTTCGTCACGAATCTCGGTGCGTTCGTGATTCACCCCGGTGTCGGCATCGAAGTCCGCCTCGGCCCAGTGCTTGGCCACGAAGTACGAGCTGAACGCCGACAACGCCAGCCGGCCGGCCGGTCGCAGTGCCTTGGCCATCGCTGCGATCACCGTTTCGTCGTGACCGTCGGCAGTCATCAGACCGAACGCCCCCTGGCACAGGCAGATCACGACGTCGAACTCGGATTCGAACGGCAGGTTGCGGGCGTCGAGGCGTTCGAAGGTCGCTCCCTCGGGCGCGTCCTGCCGCGCCAACTCGATGAATCGCCGACTGATGTCGATGCCGTGCACGGCGATGCCGCGCTCCGCGAGTGCATAGGCATGACGGCCCGGTCCGCAACCCACGTCGAGCACCCGCATACCCGGCTCCAGACCGAGGGCCGGGATCAGGAACTCGACCTCTTGTCTGGTGCCTTTCGTGAACGAGTACCGGAGGTAGGCAGCACCGAGATGTTCGGCCACGTCCTCGAACCAGTGGTCAGGCATGGCCGGACCGCGGCTCGGCACCGCTCGGAGCTGACGGCGCGGTCGTCATCTAACCCTTCGCCGCCGCCCAGGTCGAGCCCCAAGCGACGTTCACCTCGAGTGGGACGTCGAGACTCGCCGCGCCCTTCATCAGGTCGACCACCAGGTCGCCGACCACGTCGTGCTCGTGCTGCGGCACCTCCACGATGACTTCGTCGTGCACCTGCAGCACCAGTTCACTGTCGTAGCCACCCGCTTCGATCGCGTCGTCGATGCGGACCAGAGCGACTTTGAAGATGTCGGCAGCGAGGCCCTGGATGCCGGCGTTCATCGCCTGCCGCTCGCCGGCTTGGCGGATGCGCCAGTTCGAGTTGAGCAGCTCGGGGATCGGGCGACGGCGGCCGAACAGTGTTTCGGTGTAACCGTTCTTGCGCGCCTCCTGCACGGTGGCGTCCATGTATGCCTTCACGTTCGGGAATGCCTCGAAATAGGCGTCGAGGATGACCGACGCCTCATCGGTGGCGATGCCCAGTCGTTGTCCGAGCCCGTACGCCTCCATGCCATAGGCCAGCCCGTAGGACACCATCTTCGCCTTCGAGCGCTGCTCGAGCGTGACAGCGTCAGGCCCGACCGAGAAGACCCGCGCGGCGGTCGCGTTGTGAATGTCCTGTCCGCTCGTGAAGGCGTCGATCAAACCAGGATCCGCTGCCAGATGGGCGATGCAGCGAAGCTCGATCTGGTTGTAGTCGGCCACCAGCAGCGACGTGCCCGGGCTCGGCACGAACGCTGTCCGGAACACCCGACCCTCGTCGCTGCGGACGGGGATGTTGTGCAGATTGGGTTGATCCGAGCTGAGGCGGCCGGTGCGGGCCACTGTCTGATTGAACGTCGCGTGGATTCGTCCGTCTGCTGCCACTTCGTGCAACAGCCCCTCACCGTAGGTGCCCCGCAGCTTCTCGACCTCACGATGCCGCAAGAGTGGCACGATGAACTCGGGCCACTGGTCCTTGAGCTTCTCGAGCGTTTGGGCGTCGGTCGAGTACCCAGACTTCGTCTTCTTGACGCCCTGCGGGCTGAGGCCGCGCTCGTCGAACAACAGGGCGCGCAGTTGTGTCGGTGAGTTCAGATTGAGGTCGTCACGTCCGGCCACCTCGCGAAGTTCTGCACCGAGTGATTCGACCTCGGCGGTGAGACGTTGGTTGATCGAGCGGAGCGTCCCGGCATCGACGCCGACGCCGACATGCTCCATCTTGGCCAGCACTCGCACGAGTGGGTTCTCGATCGAGTGGTAGAGCTGCGCCATGCCTTGCGCCTCGAGGCTGGCCTCGATCGGGCCGGCGACATGATGGACCGCGAGGGCATCCCGCCCAGCGCGTCCCGCATCGTCGACGGCCGTTCCCGTCAGATCGAGCTGCCCCGATGCGGCAGCATCGTCGCTCGGTGGAGCGAACCCGGTGAACTTGCCCAGCAGGTCTGCCAGTTCGTACCTGGCCTCCGCAGGATCGATCAGATATGCGGCGATAGCAGTGTCGAGCCGCAGGCCGCGCAGGTCGACGTCGGCCTCGAGCAGCGAGCGCATCAGCGGTTTGACGTTGTGTCCACGAACGTGAGCGTGGCCACCGAGCGCCTCGGCGACGGCGTCGTCGCGCATGAGAGCACCAGGGATCCAAGCGACGGCTGCTGTCTGGGCATCGGTCACGACGGCGACGCCGTGCAGATTGCTGCGACCCGGTTCAGCCTCCCATGCGGCCGCGATGTCGAGCACCCCGAGCCCTGCAATGAGGGCAGCGGCGGCCCTCGGGTCATCAACCGTTTCGACCTCGGCCACCAGTTCGTCGCGTGGGGCGCTGGAAGCGATCCCAGAGGTGGGTCCGAGAACCTCCGCCAGGCGATCGCCGAGCGTGCGGAATTCGAGGAAGTCGAAGAGTCGCTGGATCTCATCGGGCTTCGGGAGAATCGCCAGGGAGTCGAAATCGACCGAGTCGATCGGTGCGTCGTGGCGAAGGATCATCAATTCGAGGTTCTTGCGGGCGCGCTCCTCGTGAGCTGCCAGGTTCTCGCGCAGTTTCGGGGTCTGCTCGTCGACGTGTTGGAAGATCCCGTCGAGGCCGCCGTACTGGTTGATCAGCTTGGCGGCGGTCTTCTCGCCGACTCCGGGCACACCGGGCAGGTTGTCGGAGTTGTCGCCCCTCAGCGCTGCGTACTGCGGGTACAACGCCGGCGTGACCCCGGTGCGTTCGGCAATTCCTGCTTCGTCGTACAGGGCGTAGTCGCTGACGCCGCGCTTGTTGTACAGCACCTTGACGTGAGGATCGCTCACCAGCTGGTAGCTGTCGCGATCACCCGTGACGATCACCACGTCGTCGCCTTGCGCCACCAACTTGGTCGACAACGTCGCGAGCAGATCGTCGGCCTCCCAACCCGCAGCTTCGATCTGCTGGATCCCGATCGCGTCGAGCACCTCACGAACCAGCCCCATCTGCTGTCGGAGAATGTCGGGCGCCGCCTCACGCTGCGCTTTGTACGCTGGTTCAGCGTCGTGTCGAAAGGTCGGCTCGGGCCGATCGAAGGCGACGATCATGCCGTCCGGATGTTGGTCCTTGATGACGTTGATCAGCATCGACGTGAACCCGAAGACGGCGTTGGTCACCTGACCGCTCGCGGTCGCCATGTCCGACGGCAGGGCGAAGAATGCCCGGTAGGTCAGCGAGTTGCCATCGACGAGGAGGTAGGTACCCACGAGCGTCAGCTTGACAGCTCGCGCTAGTTGGGCCGCAACGAGCCGTCGAGAATGCGCTCGGCGACTTCCCGCATCTTGGTGCGCTCACTCATTGCAGTGCGTTGGATGAAGGCGAACGCATCGCTCTCCTTCATGTCACACTCGTCGATGAGCAGGCCTTTCGCGCGGTCGATCGTCTTTCGCGCCGCGAGCTGCTCGCCCAGGGCATCGATCTCGCCGGTCAGGTTGCGCAGCTCGCGGAATCGGCCGATCGCTACCTCGATCGCCGGGATCAGGTCGCTCTTCTGGAACGGCTTGACCAGATACGCCAGGGCGCCGGCGTCTCGTGCTTGCTCGATGACTTCACGCTGGCTGAACGCCGTCAGGATCAAGACACCACACAACTTCTCGTCGGTGATGATGCCCGCCGCCTCGAGCCCGTCCATGCCCGGCATCTTGACGTCGAGCACGGCCAGGTCGGGTTGCAGCGCGCGCACCAACTCGACGGCCTCGTCGCCGCGACCGGTTTCGCCCACGACGTCATAACCCTCTTCCTCGAGGGTCTCGCGTAGATCCATCCGGATGATGGCTTCGTCCTCGGCGATCACGACTCGCAGTGACAAGGTTGGGTCCTTTCCGAACTCCAGCGGATCTGGAGCAGTTCCATTCAAGCAGACGACCGGATGAACAAGATCGCCGCCGCCGACGTAGTGCTGGAATGTCAGCGGTTCTCGTTGAGTTTGTCGAGCAGTTCGTCCTGTCGTCGTTCGAGCTCGACGATCGAATCGACCACATGTTGGCGATGGCGACGCATCGCGTCAGCGTGCTTGCGGGCGTCATTGGCGTCGTGTGCCGCGCCGGGTGTTTCGGAGACCAGTGCACGTATCGCCTGGTCGTCGGCGTCGCTCGCGAACACATCGAGTTGTTCGTCGATCTGCGACAACTCGGCACGAAGCGATTTCAATCGGGCCACACCCTGTGACAGACGACGTTGCACCAGCCATGAAGCCATCGCAGACGATGCTACGAGCCACGCATCCGATACGCCGCACTTCGCTGCCATGCCGCGACACGGACACGTTCACCGCTGTCATGGCCAGCACGCTTGGCACCTGTGTGCCCCGGGTGGGATTCGAACCCACACTGGACGGTGTTTGAGACCGCTGCCTCTGCCGTTGGGCTACCGGGGCGTGCGAGCGAGGCTACCCGCGGCTATCCACTCCAACACCTGCGAAGCCACCGTTCTCCCTCCCACCGCTGCGCATGATTGCCGTCTCCACGTATCGCGAGCGCGACTGACGGCGGACGACCCCAGAGCAGAAAGTTCGTGGTTACCCGCGGGTAGTACGAGCGACCCCCTGAAATCCGTCTAGCCTCGCCACGATGCTCGCATTCACGTTCCCCGGACAGGGGTCGCAGCGACCGGGGATGGGCCGCCCGTGGGTCGATCACGAGAGTTGGGAACTCGTCGACGAGGCCAGCGAGGTGGCCGGCCGCGATGTCGGCGCGCTGCTGCTCGACGCGGACGCCGACGAACTCAGAGACACGCGCAACGCACAGCTCACAACATTCGTCTCGAGCCTGATGGTGCTCGACGCCGTAGAACGGCTCGGCATCGAGGCGAGCTTTTGCGCCGGCCACAGCCTGGGCGAGTACACAGCGCTCGCTGCCACGGGGGCGCTCGGATTCGAAGAGGGCGTGTCGCTCGTCTGTGAGCGTGCAGCGGCGATGCACGATGCCGGTAACGCTCGCGAAGGCACCATGGCGGCGGTGCTCGGCCTCGATGACGACCAGGTCGACGTCGCCTGCAACCTGGCCGATGCCGAAGTATGGGTCGCGAACTTCAATGCGCCCGGCCAGGTCGTGATCGCCGGTTCCCCTGCCGGCGTCGAGGCAGCGGGCAAGCACGCCAAAGATCTCGGCGCCAAGCGGGTGATGGCGTTGCAAGTGTCGGGTGCATTCCACACCGCGTTCATGGCGCCCGCCCGCGAACGGCTACGCGAAGCGATCGCGGCCGCCGACATCCGTGATGCCGAGATCCCCGTCGTCTCGAACGTCGACGCCAAGCCACACGACCGCGGCCACGAATGGATCACCCTGCTCTCGGCGCAGCTGGCAAGCCCGGTGCGCTGGAAGCACGGTCTCCAGACCCTCGCGTCGCTCGGCGTCACCGAGTTCGCGGAGCTGGGCCCCGGCGGGGTCCTCACCGGCATGGCCAAGCGCAGTGTCGATGGCGCCCGCACCGTGTCGGTCGCCACCCCCGAGGATCTCGACAAACTCGTCGAATGGCTCCACGGTGGCATCACTCCAGCCCAACACATCGAGGGTGAGCATCTCTTCGCCGTCGAACGTCTCGTGGTATCACCCGCCGCCGGCATCTTCACCCCGCTCGCCGTCGATTCGGGCTCGCTCATCGAAGTCGGCGCCGTGATCGGCCACGTCGGCGAACACGAGGTCCGCTCCCCCTTCCGCGGCATCTTGCAGAGCTTCATCGCCGTTGACACCGAACGCGTCACATCCCGACAACCGATCGCTTGGTTGCGCACCGGCTGACGCCGACACTGGAGGATCCACCATGCCCGCGATACGCCCAGGCGCCCGAGGCGCCGTCATCTCCGGTTGGGGCACGGCGCTGCCCGAGAAGGTCGTCACGAACGAAGAACTCGCCGCCACGATGGAAACGAGCGACGAGTGGATTCGCACTCGTACGGGCATCCACGAGCGCCGCGTCGGCGGCAGCACGATCGGTCTGTCGGTCGAATCGGGGCGCCAGGCCCTGGAGATGGCCGGGCTCGACCCGTCGCGCATCGATGCCTTGGTGTTGGCGAGCACCACGCCCGACAAGCAGTGGGGCTCAGCGGCAGCGGTTCAGCACGAACTCGGCCTCACCTGCGGCGCCATCGACGTCAACGCGGCCTGCTCGGGTTTCGTGTACGGGCTCGTGATGGCCCATGGTTTGGTGGCGATGGGGGCTGACCGTGTGCTCGTGATCGGGACCGACACCTTGTCGCGCATCACTGACTGGACGGATCGAGGCACGGCCCCGCTCTTCGCCGACGGTTCGGGTGCGGTCGTGATCGAGTCCGTCGACGGCCAGGGCCAGATGCTCGGCTGGGATCTCGACGCAGATGGTTCCGCACTCCCGCTGCTGCACGCCGACATCGGTGGCACGATCCAGATGGAGGGCAAGGAGGTCTTTCGCCGGGCCGTGCGGCTCATGGTCGATTCCGCCGAGAAGTCATTGACACACGCGGGCGTCACGGGCGACGACATCAAGGTCGTCATCCCCCATCAGGCGAACATCCGCATCATCCAGGCCGCCTGCGACCGTCTCGGAATTCCGATCGAGCGCGCATCGCTCGTGATCCACCGCACCGGGAACACGTCCTCGGCGTCGATCCCGCTCGCTCTCGCCGACGCCCTCGACAACGGCAAGATCCAGAACGGAGACCTCGTGCTGCTCGTCGGCTTCGGCGGCGGAATGACCGCGGCCAGCTGTGTGCTGCGCTGGGGTGGTGGCGCAGAGTGAGTGACACTGCCACCGCCGCCGCTCGCGTCGTGCTGGTCACCGGAGGGTCGCGCGGCATCGGCCTCGCGTGCGCCGAACGGTTCAAGGCGTTGGGAGACCACGTCGCGATCACCTACAACTCCTCACCACCGCCCGCAGGGTTTTTCGGCGTGAAGTGCGATGTCACCAGCAACGAGCAGGTCGACGCGGCCTTTTCTGCAATCGAAGCCGAATTCGGTGGTCCGGTCGAGGTGCTCGTGTCGAATGCAGGCGTCACACGAGATGGCCTCCTGCTCAGAATGAGCGAGGACGACTTCGCCAGCGTGATCGACGCCAACCTCACTGCCTCCTATCGCGTCACCAAACGCGCTGCGCGAGGCATGCTCAAGGCGCGCCGCGGCCGGATCGTGCTGATGTCCTCCGTCGTCGGACTGCTCGGCGCCGCCGGACAAGCCAACTACGCGGCATCCAAGGCGGGGCTGGTGGGTCTTGCCAGATCGCTCGCCCGAGAGCTCGGCTCGCGCAGCATCACCGTCAACGTGGTCGCTCCCGGCCCGGTCGAGACCGACATGACCGCGGCCCTCGGCGACGACCGCATGGCCGAGATCGTCAAGGCAGTCCCGCTCGAACGGGCCGCGTCGCCTGACGAGATCGCAGGTGTGGTCGCCTTTCTCGCTTCGTCCGACGCCGCCTACATCACCGGTGCGGTGATTCCTGTCGACGGCGGACTCGGCATGGGTCACTGACCATCTGCCACATCGCACTGAGCCCACTCGACCACATCACACCCCGACACCATCCCGATCGCCGACCATTCCCTAGACTGGCGATCGTTCCGTAGCAACAAGGAGACATCCGTTGGATCAAGAACTGTTCGCCCGCTTTCAGAAATGCGCCATCGAGGTGCTCTCGGTCTCCGAGGACCAGGTCAAGCCCGACGCCAAGTTCGGTGACGATCTCGACGCCGACAGCCTCGACCTGGTCGAGCTCGTGATGGCGCTCGAGGAAGAGTTCGGAGTCGAAGTGCCCGAAGAAGAACTCGAGGGCATCGAGACCGTCGGCCAGGCGTACGAGCTGGTCATCGCGAAGCTCTGAGGAACTGACCCTCCATGCAGGGCCAAGGGCGCCGTATCGCGATCACGGGCTTCGGCGTCGTTGCTCCGTGCGGACTCGGTAAGGAAGCGTACTGGTCGGGCCTGTTGGGGCCCGGGCTGTCGGGCGTCGGCCGCTCGGTCGAGATCCAGGACTGGGACTCGTCCCCGTACTACGCCTCACCCAAGGACGCCCGCCGAGCCGACCTGAGCGAACAGTTCGCCATCGCTGCCGCCACCGAAGCCATCGAACATGCGGGCACATTGTCGGCCGTTCCGGCGCGGATCGGCACGATCTTCGGCACCGGCGTCGGCGGCATCCACACACTCGAAGAGCAGATACTCGTTCGCCTCGAGCGTGGGGAACGTCGTGTCTCCCCGTTCCTCGTCCCGATGATGATGGCGAACGCCCCTGGCGCGGCCGTGTCGATGCGCTTCGGGTTGCAGGGCCCCAACGAGACGATCTGCACGGCCTGTGCGGCGGGAACTCATGCGCTCGTGTACGCAGCGCGACTGATCGCCTGGGGGCTCGCCGACGCGATCGTGGCCGGTGGAACCGAACACGCCGGGACCGCCACCTCTCTGGCGAGTTTCGGCAACATGACAGCGCTCTCGTCCACGGGTACCAGTCGTCCGTTCGACGCCGATCGCGACGGATTCGTCATGGGCGAGGGAGCCGCCGCGTTCGTGCTGGAGGAATGGGAGATGGCCCAGGCGCGTGGCGCCAACATCATCGGTGAGATCCTCGGTGGCGGCAGCAATGCAGACGCACATCACATCACGGCGCCGGCGCCCGGCGGGGTGGGTGCGATCGCCTGCATGAAACTGGCCCTCGACGACGCCGGCCTGCAGCCGAGCGACATCAGGCAGATCAATGCCCACGGCACCAGCACACCCCTGAACGACGCTGCCGAGGCCGCGGCCGTAGCCGCTGTGTTCGGCGAACATTCCGTGCCGGTCGTCTCGACCAAGGGCGTCACCGGCCACGCACTCGGTGCGGCCGGAGCGCTCGAGGCGGCAGCCGTCCTGTTGTCGTTCGAGAAGCGTCAGATTCCACCCACCGCGAACACCAAGGTGCTCGACGACGGGGTCGAGATCGACGTCGTGACCGGGCAGGCTCGCGACTGGGAGCCGGGACCGACACTGTCGAACAACTTCGGGTTCGGCGGCCACAACGGGTCGATCATCATCACCCCTGCGTGAGCCACACCTGGCTCATGCCCGTGCTGACTTCGGTCAGGCGTCGACGACCACGAACATGAGCTCGCATTCGGCGGCCACCTTGCCGTCGAGCAGCGCTCGACCGCGGCCCTTGCCTGCCCTCGCCGACATCCTGCCCATCTCACATTCGAGGATCAACTCGTCGCCGGGACCGACCTGACGGCGAAAGCGTGCACTGTCGATGCCTCCGAAGAGCGGCAACTTGCCGACGAATCGTTCGTCGTTCAAGACCGCCAGCGCTCCGACCTGAGCGATCGCCTCGCACATCAGCACGCCCGGCAGCGTCGGCCGGCCGGGGAAGTGCCCCGCGAAGAACCATTCGTCACCGGTGAGCCGCCAGACGGCGCGCGCCGAGATGCCCGGGTCGATGTCGAGAATCTCGTCGACGAACAAGAACGGGGGCCGGTGAGGTAGCAGGTCTTCGGGACGCACGGCGACGACTGTACGCGAGTCGAGCCGGCCCGGCACGAATATCACGCTGCGCGACCGTGGCGACACAACCACAAAGCGGGAGAAAACACCCTGGAAGTGGGCCCAATTTCAAGAATTCGTTCAAAAAGTGGCAAGAGGCGCCACGTAGAGTGCTATTCTCAGCACTGACCGTTTGTCCCAGGTCGGAAGGAGGCACTCATGCATTACGTTCGTCCATGCTGACAACAGCACGTCTGAGGACTTGATCCCGGACCGAGCTGCTCACCACGACGGTCGCCTCCGAGCGTGGGCGTGGTAATGGTCCGG
The DNA here is from genome assembly GCA_024641005.1 of Acidimicrobiaceae bacterium. Taxonomy (GTDB): domain Bacteria; phylum Actinomycetota; class Acidimicrobiia; order Acidimicrobiales; family Ilumatobacteraceae; genus Ilumatobacter. Next base: position 280 of record JAHEDX010000105.1, on the reverse strand, counting down.
GATCGTCCTGAGGGTGTCGTCGAACCAGAAGTTCGGCGGTCCATGCTCGTCCGCAACGACACGCAACCGATCCAGCATGATTGCTTTGATCTCTTCGGAGGGGTTCGGATCGTGTCGCTTCCAGACCACCATCGGCACGCCGCACGACTCACACTCGGCCACCCAACAGACCTCATCTTCAAACCACCACTGCGTCATCCTTGTGGCTTCGCACAGTTCACAGTTCGAGGAGGACATCGAACCGACTGTAGATCGGGTGCACCCGGGCGACGACAACGGT
>JAHEDX010000104.1 GCA_024641005.1 Acidimicrobiaceae bacterium | reverse complement strand
CGTTCAGCCCGTGGGTGGATTCCGGACCATCTCAAGTCGTCGACGGACACCGATCAAGCCGGCCGCTCGTTCACGCTGAGTGGCCGAGATAGGCCCGGACACATAGAAGCGGTGGTTCACAGCCTCGTGGTACCTATCGCTGAGCGGCCGTTCGACTTCGAGAACGAGAAAGGCCCGGAACCTCAATGGTTCCGGGCCTTCCAGTTGGTGGCGGGGGCAGGATTTGAACCTGCGACCTTCGGGTTATGAGCCCGACGAGCTACCGGACTGCTCCACCCCGCGCCGTTGAAGAACATGCTAGGGCGTCGGATCGCGACTGACAACAAGGGCGACGGTTCTCATTCGTTCTGCGTGCGCTCGGCAGGACGCGCTGCCGCCCGGGCGACCACCCAGCCGGCGAACCGTTCGCACGTGTCGACCGCCACGGCACTGCGCTGCGAGTTGAAGAAGTCGAATGCATGCTGGGCGCCCGGCACCTCCCAGTACACCACGGGATTCCCCGACACATCCGCGAGCTGCTCGGCGAACAGCTTCGTCTCCTCGCGCCACACGAGCACGTCGAGGCTCCCTTGGATGATCAGGAACGGTGGCGCATCGGCACGCACGTGCTCGATCGGTGACATCGAGTGATACAGCTCGGGGAACTCCTTCATCGAACCGGGCATCACGGTCCGCTTGAGGAACATCTCCATCGTCGAGGTCGGCCCCCGGATACCGAACCGGTTCGTGAAGTCCGACGGCCCGTAGAACGGCATGCATCCTGCAACGGTCGTGTCGATCGACTCGAATCCGGGCTGGTACTCGGGATCATTCGGTGTCAATGCTGCGAGCGACACGAGGTGGCCACCGGCAGAGCCACCCGTGAGGATGATCAGATCAGGGTCTCCCCCGTACTCGGCGATGTGTTCTCTGACCCAGGCGATCGCGCGCTTGACATCGAGCAGCTGGGCCGGGAAGCGCGACTTGGGCGCCAATCGATAATTGATCGACACGCCGACGTACCCGTTGCGGGCCAACCGACTCAGCAGCGGCTGTGCCTGCTGCGCCTTGTGCCCGACCATCCACGCGCCACCGTGCACCTGCAACACCACCGGTAGCGGCCGGTCGGACGCCTCGGGGCGATAGACGTCGAGCACGTTCCTCCTGGCGTCGCCATAGGCGATGTTCCGGGTCACCACGACGCCCGTCCGGTCGAAGTGCCACGGCCTGAGCACCAGCCCGCGCTCGGGGCGCGAGCGCAACACCGCTCGTCGCTCGGGTGGCAGCTCGTCGAGATAGCGGTCGCCGAGGCCGGTGGCGAGCGCGGCTTCGGCAGTGGGGCGAGCGCGGTTCTGCACGACTCGAACCACGATCAGGCCGACCCACGAGATGGCGTATGCCGCCAGGCCGACCTGACCGATCCCGCGATCCGCTCCGCCGATCAGCAGCGCGGCGATCACCGCTTGGAGACCGATGTGGAACAGCGGGTACTCGCCGGTCCACCAGCTCGTCATCATCACGAAGAAGCCGGCTTGCGCAGGTCGGCGGAACCGGAACAGCGCGGACGCGGTGGCCAGCAGGCTCAGCAGCCCCAGGATCAACAACAGCCATGCCGTCACGACATCAACGGTACCGACGATCTGCGGATGCTCGACCAGCTGAACAACCCGAAGCACGGCCCAAGGGCCCCGGCGGATCGCGGTACGGTCGTTGCAGCGCCCAAACGAGCCAGCCGACCAGGAGCCGTCATGTTCTTCACCCGCACACCCCGCATCGACCTGACCGACAAGGTCGTCGTCATCACCGGCGCCGGATCGGGCATCGGTCGAGCGCTCGCCGCCGAGATGACCCGACGCGGAGCCGATGTGGCGATCTCGGACTGGAATGCCGACAGCGTCGCCGAGACCGCCCGCATGATCGAGGGTCGGGGCACGAAGGTGCTCACCGACTCGTTCGACGTGTCCGACCGGGCCGCATTCGAGGCCCACGCCCAACGCGTCTTCGACGAGTTCGGACGTGCCGACATCATCATCAACAACGCCGGCGTCAGCCTTGCCGCTCAGGTCGCCACGATGACCTACGAGGATCTCGAATGGGTCGTCAACATCGACTTCTGGGGCGTCGTGCACGGCACGAAGGCGTTCCTGCCCCATCTGCTCGAGCGCGGCGACGGGGCGATCGTCAACGTGTCGTCGGTGTACGGCCTGTTCGGTGTGCCCACCCAGTCGGGCTACAACGCCGCCAAGTTCGCCGTGCGCGGCTTCACCGAGGCGTTGCAGCAGGAGGTTGCCGGTACCGACGTGCTGGTCACGCGGGTACATCCAGGCGGGATCAAGACCAACATCGTCCGCCACGGCCGTATGCGCGAATCGATGGCGAAGGGCCACGACCCCGAAGACATGGCCGAGCAGTTCGAGAACGCCGTGCGCACCACGCCCGAACGGGCGGCCGAGATCATCATCGACGGCATCGAGAAGCGCAAGGCGCGGGTGCTGATCGGGCCCGACGCCGTGATGCTCGACGTGCTGGTGCGCGTGCTGCCCGTTCGCTACCAGAGCGTGATGGGCCTGTTGAACAAGCTGATGTTCCGCGACCCCCAGACCGAGGCCGCCGAAGCAGGAACGGTGCCGAGCGCCGTCAACAAACTCACGAGCGACGAATCCGTCGCCTCCTGATCAGGTCGACATGTCACGACTCAACACCGATCTGTGCCGCCGGTTCGGCATCGAGTACCCGATCTTCGGGTTCGCCCACGACATCGCCACCGTCGCGGCCATCACGAACGCCGGCGGGTTGGGTGTGTACGGCGCGACCCGTCGCTTCCCGCACGAGATCGACGACGAGCTGGCCGAGATCAGGCGACTCGTCGGCGACAAGCCGTTCGGAGTCGACCTGGTGCTGCCGGACGGCATGCCCGAGCACAACAGCCGCGAGGCGATCGAGGCCCACATCCCCGACGAACACCGTCAGTTCGTACAGGGAATCGTCGACAAGTACGGCGTACCCGAACCGAGCGGACCGGGAATGCGCACCAGGTTCATCCGGTCTGCCGAGATCGAGGCCGAACAACTCGAGGCAGTGATGGCTTCGACCGTCGACCTGTTCGCATGCGGGATCGGCGCGCCGCGGCCGGCGGTCGATCGGGCCAGGGAACTCGGCAAGGCCACCGCAGCCTTGATCGGCAGCCCCCGCCACGTACGTCGCGCGTTGGCATCGGGCGTCGACATGATCGTCGCCCAAGGCGCAGAGGCCGGAGCCCATACGGGCACGATCGGCACGTTCACGCTGGTGCCCCAGATCGTCGACGCGTGCGGCGACATCCCCGTGCTGGCCGCAGGCGGTGTGGCCACCGGCCGCCATCTCGCGGCGGCATTGACGCTCGGCGCCCAAGGTGTGTGGGCCGGAACGATCTGGCTCACGACCACCGAGTACGCCGCCCACTTGCAGCCGGCTTTGGTCGACAAGCTCATCAACGCCACCTCGGCCGACACGGTGATCACCCGGTCCGAGAGCGGCAAGACGTTCCGACAGATCCGATCCGCGTGGAGCGACGAGTGGGAGGCGCCCGGCGCTCCGATCCCGCTCAAGATGCCCTACCAGGACGTGCTCGTCGGCGACCTACTGGGGGCGATCGACGAGCATGCCGTCGAACCGCTGTTGCATTCGGGCGCCGGTCAGGGCATCGGCTACGCGACCCACGTGAGGCCGGTCGCCGACGTGATGGCCGAGTTGGTCGCCGACGCCACCGAAGCGATGGCCTGACGGTCCCGGTTCAGTCCCGGCGAACTCAGCGTGCCGGACGACCGACCAGTGGGGCGGCAATCCGTTCGGCCAGCTCGGCGCCGACCTCGACCGCCAACTCGACGAACCGATCTGCTGCCGGCGACAGCGTGCGGCCCGCACGCCACGCGATCGAGATGCGCCGGGCCGAGATCGCAGGCACCAGCGGATGCAGCGCGGTGCGCGGATCGTCGGGCTCGACGCACAGCAGTGGCAGCACCGCGACGCCCATCCCAGCGCGCACCATCGCGGCGACCGTGCCGTTGTCGTTCGAGCGGAACACATAGGCGGGGTCGATGCCCGCGCTGCGGAGGCCGGCCTCGTTGAGGAGTTGGCACGAGTTCTCGTGCTGCCCGATCATCGGCTCGTCGAGCAGGTCGGAGACCGCGACCGGCCCCGGTTCGAACTGACCCGGCCGGGCGATCAACACGAACGGGTCGGTCAGCAGCTGACGTGACTCGAACCCGGCTGCCTCGCCCACGACGAAACTCACGTCGAGCTCGCCGCTGGCCAAGCGCTCTTCGAGTTCGTCGTCATGATCGCTCTCGAACACCGTCAACTCGACGTCGGGGTGCTGCTTGCGCAGCCGGCCCACGACCTGTGGCAGCACCGTCGCCGACACGCTCTGGAAGGTTCCGACGGCGAGCCGGCCCACGTCGCCGTGACGGAACCGCTCGAGCTCGTTGCCGATGCCGTCGAGCTGGGACAGCAGGCGCCGACCGTGCGACAGCAACTGCTCGCCGAAGGGTGTCAGCTCGACCGGGCGTGGCCCGCCTGGTCGGTCGAACACCGGCTCGCCGACGATCCGTTCGAGCGAGGCGATCTGCTGGCTGATCGCGGATTGGGTGTATCCCAGCCGGTCGGCGGCACGGCCGAACGTGCCCTCGGACGCGACCGTGTCGAGGGCGACGATGTGCCGGAATTCGAGGTCGCGAAGCGTCGGCATGTACATCAGCATATCTAATGATTAACAGCAATAATCATCGCTAGTGATTGACACCATTCGCCCATACCGTGAGGGCATGAGTTCTCGCATCGACATCGCTCTCCTCGACCGCATCGGGCGTTCGATCGATCAGTCCGGCATCGCCGGCATCCCCCAAGACCTGCTCACCGAAGTCGCCCACGAGGCGGTCCGCCTGGGTGTTCGCCCGGTGCTGGCCGGCGTGCTCGCCAGCCCTCAGCAAGCACCGGTCGCACGCGAACGGGCATTCGGATTGGTCGCGGCCGGCGTCGACCGGGCCTACGGCTTCGCGGGCGCCGCCCGCACCCCGGTACTCGCCGCCTGACCGCACGGATCCGTCGTCGACCTCGGTCGGCGATGTGACACACTCGCGGCATCGGGGGAATCGATGCGACCAGGCTGCGCGATCTGAGGATCCGCGCATTCGGTACCGACGACGAGCCGCGCGTCGGCACCTTGAGCCGACCGGCGCGCTTCGTCGCCCGACCGGCGATGCGATTGCTGTACCGGGCAGAGGTCAGCGGTATCGACCACGTACCCACCGAGGGCCCGGCCATCATCAGCCCCAACCATCGGTCGTTCTTCGATTCACCGCTGGTCATGACGATGTCGCCGCGCCCGGTGATCTTCCTCGGCAAGGCCGAGTACATGGACAGCCGCAAGACGAAGTATCTCTTTCCGGCGATCGGCATGGTGCCGATCAAGCGTGACGCCAAGAAGGCATCGATGGCAGCGCTCGAGACGGCCGCCGAACTACTACGAGCCGGCCAGCTCGTCGGGATCTACCCGGAAGGCACACGCACGCGCGACGGCTACCTGCATCGCGGTCACAGCGGAGTCGCCCACCTCGCAGCCATGACCGGGGCCCCGATCATCCCGGTCGGGATCACCGGGACCGACCGGGTGCAGCCGATCGGGGTGTCGGTCCCTCGCCCGTTCCGCGGTCCGGTCCGCGTGCGGTTCGGTGAACCGATCCAGCCGGCCAACTACCGCTACGGGGGCAGCCGAAAACGGCGCCAACAGATGCTCGATGACGTGATGGCAGCGATCGCCGCCATGACCGACCAACAACGTTCCGACGAGTATTCGTCCGACGAACCGCCGCTCATCCGGGGCGGCAGCGAGAGCGTGTACCTGATCAGCACCCACCGGGCGAACGGGCTGTCGTGGCGACATGCCGCCGAGCGAGCCGTCGACGACGCCTGCAACCATTACGACGACGCCCGGGTCGGCGAAGTCCACCGGCTGCGATGCCGGATACTGCCCACCGGGCAGATCGAGTTCACGACCGAGATGAAACTGTCGACCAAGTTCCGAGGAGGATCACCAGCATGAAGACGACAGGGATGAGGAGCACCACATGACCGGAGCAAGCGTCTATCGCGTCGTCGAACTGATCGGTTCGAGCAGTGACTCGTGGGAGGAGGCCGCCCGCAACGCAGTACGAGAGGCCAGCACCACCTACGACGATCTGCGCGTCGCCGAGGTCGTCGAGATGGACGTCCTCATCGAGGACGGCGACATCATCGCGTTCCGCACCAAGCTGCGCCTGAGCTACAAGAGCTCGGCCGACTGATCAGCCGGCCGAACCGTCGCCACCAGGGCGACGGCCGTACATCCCGCGCCCCCGCATACGCAGCACGACGACACCGTCCTGGTTGACCATCTCGCTGCGCAGGATCACGGTGCCGCGGTTCGGCTTGGTCGCCGACGGGTTCGCCTCCTCGACGGTGCTGCGCCCCGACAGCCGATCGCCCGGGCGCACCGGCGCCAGCCACCGCAGGTCATCCATGCCGGGCGAACCCTGGCTCGACGAGTCGTGCAGGATGGTGTCGAACAGCAGCCGCATGAAGAGCGCACACGTGTGCCAGCCGCTGGCGATCAGCCCGCCGAAGGGCGACAGCTCGGCGGCCTCAGGGTCGACGTGGAACGGCTGCGGGTCGTACTTGGTGGCGAACTCGATGATCTCGTCAGCCGACACGTCGATCGTGCCCAGCTCGAACACGCGACCGGGAACGAAGTCTTCGAAGTAGATCGTCACGCCAAGCTGACTAGCAGAACGGCCCGGTCGGCTACGAGGCGACCGGTCGAGATCAGTCGCGACGGACCACGACTTCGGCACCACGCTGCTCGGGCTCGTCGTCGACGAGCTCGGCCGGGAAGCCCTCTGCGGTGATCGACAGGCCGGTCGACTCTTCCAGCCGCCGAATGATGTCGTCGCTCCACGCGCCGCCGCCATAGCGGGCGGCGCCATCTCGGAAGATGTCGATCATCATCGGATTGAGTTCGAGCGGCACGTCGTGACGATCGGCGATCGATTGGAACAAGCCGATGTCCTTGAGCACCAGGTCCATCGTGAAACCGATGTCGCGGGACCCGTTGAGAATCAGCTGGCTCTCGGTCTCGTGCACGAACGAGTTGCCGCTGGAGATCTTGATCGCCTCGAACGTGGTGCCGAGGTCGATGCCGGCCGCAGCCATCGTGGTGAGTGCCTCGGTCACGGAGATCAGATTCGCGGTGGCGAGATAGTTCGTCATCACCTTCAGCACCGATGCCGAACCGATGTCGCCGGTATGCAGCACCTTGCGGCCCAACACGGTCAGCAGGGGCAGCACCCGCTCGAAAGTGGCACGGTCGCACCCGGCGAAGATCGAGATGTTGCCGGTGGCGGCGCGGTGACAGCCGCCCGACACGGGGCAGTCGACGGCACGTCCACCGAGATCGGCGACCCGCGTGCCCAGGCGACGGATCTCTGCCTCGTCAGTGGTCGACATCTCCAGCCAGATCTGGCCGGGCCGCAGACCCGCCAGCACCCCGTCATCGGCCTCGAGCACTGCTGCCGACGCTGCCGGCGACGGCAGGCAGGTGATCACCACGTCGACCGATTCGGCGAGTTCGCGTGGCGACTCGGCCCACTTGGCCCCCCCATCGAGGAATGGTTGTGCAGCGGCCCGATCGAGGTCGCGAACGGTCAGCTCGACACCGTTGCGCAACAGCGAGCCGGCGAGCTTGCCACCGACGTTGCCGAGCCCGATGAAGCCGACCGTCGGCAGTGTGCTCATGAAACGAGCCGCTCGGAGCCGACAGCGGTGACGTCGCTCGACCAGGCGACCCGGCCGAACACTTCGCGCACCTCGTCCTCGAACGACGACAGTTCATGGATCGGGAAATCGGGATCGAACGAGTTCTGGTCCCACTCCGCGCAGAACTGCTGGCACAACGGCCCCCAGCGATGCTCGCGGTACTGATCGCGTGCATCGCGATCGCCACCGAGATGATGGGCGTAGTAATAGCTCTGGAACACACCGTGGTGCTGCACGACCCAGTGCACCTCGGCGGGGACATAGGGCTGCACGATCGCCGCCGCGTACTCGCTGTGGTTGAACGGGGCGAGCTCGTCGCCGATGTCGTGCACCAGCGCGGCCACGACCCAGTTGATGTCGGCGCCGTCGAGCCGGGCCCGAGTCGCTGACTGCAGCGAATGCTCGAGGCGCGTGATGCGGTAGCCGCCGAGTGAACCCGTGAGCCGATCGAGCGTGCCGAGCACGCGGTCTGCCAGCCCTGCGGCATGCACCCGCTCGAACCTGTCGAGCAGGGCATATTCCTCGGCGGTGCCATCGGCCATTGCCGTGAACGACACCATGCCTGTCGGTTGCACGCCGTCGAAGGCGTGCCGTTCGATCACCGGTTCGGTCATGCCGACATGCTCGCACGGCGGCGGCGGATCGCGAGGCGATACATCGTGTCGGGTCCGTCGTGATCGATATAGCCGCCCTGCAGGTGACGGTGACCCTTTGACGAGTCGAACGAGGTACGCCCGTGCAGCGCCCGGTGGTTGTCCATGAACATCACATCACCAGGCTCGAGTCGGAACGTGACCTGGTGAGCCGGATCGTTGAGCCATTCCGTCAACCAGCGCCGGCCGGCGTAGTAGCCGTCGAGATCGGCGCCGGGGCGGAGCACCGGCCCGTCGAGCTTGGTGTTGAACCGGATCCGCTCGTACCGGCCGTGCCGGTCGTACTCGAGGATGTGTCCCCGGTTCACGACCGTGTCGGTGACCATGTCATAGCGCCACTCGACCTCGGTGTCGACGAGCGCCGCATGCAGGTCGGGCCGCTCGGCGAACAGTGCATTCGCCGCCGCCAATCCGTCGACCAGGGTGGAGTCGCCACCCGGCGCCTCGTTGCGTAGGCAGTGCAACAGCTGGATGCCGGGGACCGGCTGGCGGTACGGCTGGTCGGTGTGGGCCAGCAGCTCGATCGAGGTGTAGGCGAGGTCGGTCGGGTTCGGCTCGGCGCGCACGTCGAAGATCCATCCGAAGTTGTTGCCCGAGATGTACCCGAGCCGGTCGGTGATGCGACGAAGCGTGCCCTCGGTCGTGGGGGTGTTGCGAAGCACGACGTAGCCGTGACGGTAGAACGCCGACAGGAACTCGATCACCGCATCGGTGTCCTCGTCATCGGCGCTCCAGCCGATGTCGGCCCAGTCGATGTAGGGAAACGGGTCGAGCGGCGTCGTCCACGGCTCGGGTGCGGGCGGCTCCTCCTCGTCGACCACCCAGCCGAGCCGGAGCTCGATCAGATCGGTCCTGATCCGCGCCACGTGCCCGTCGCTGAACGCGACGACCAGGTGCTCGCCTTGCACGCTGCAATCGATCGCGGAGAGATCGGCATCGACGTCGCGCGGGGTGTACAGCCGCTGCAGATTGGTGGCGTCGACCTGACCGGGCTCGTGCGACTGCTCGCGCAACCAGTTGGGGTTGAGCTCGGCGACGCGACCCATCGAGGTGTAGCGAACACGATGCCGGTCGAGCAGCGCAGAGGACGCCGAGATGGAGGAGCTGAGCTGGGAGGGACCGACGAGTGTCACCAGTACAGCCTGACGCCGAACGGGCGCTCTGAACATCGCCAATTCGGTATGCGATGGCATAACCTCAGATCATGCTTTCGGGTGAGCCGTGAGGGAACTCCTGCGTCATGTCGACCGCCTGCAGCGGCTCGCCGTGTTCGAGTCGGCGGCGCGACTCGGCAGCTTCACCGCGGCTGCTCACGAACTCGGCATGACCCAGCCTGCGGTCACCCGCCAGATCCGTTCGCTCGAACGCAGCCTGGGCGCCGAGCTGTTTCGCCGTACCTCCAACCGCAGCGAGCTCACCGACATCGGCCATCGCCTGCGCGATCACGTGGCAGCGGGCTTCGACGTGATCGAGGCCGGCCTCGCCGAGCTGGCTGAGCATGCCGGCACGTTTGTGCTCGCCGCGCATCCGGGCATCGCCCAACAGTGGATCGTGCCACGCATCGATGGGCTGCACGGGGCACTCGGCGACCGCGACCTGCGGCTCTGGCTGTTCGATCGCGATGTCGAGATCGCCGGTGGCGGGTTCGACGCCGCCGTGCGGGTCGGCACGGGCGAGTTCCCCGGACAGTCCAGCCACCTGCTGTTCCGCGAGCAGGTCGTGCCGGTCGCGTCACCCGCTTTCGCAGAGCAGCACGGGCTGAGCGCCGACAGCACCGCACATGAGGTGTACCAGGTGCCGTTCGTCCACATGGACGACGGTGACCGACCGTGGATGACGTGGGCCAACTGGCTGGCCAACTTCGGCATCGTGCTACGACGCCAACCCGGCCGGGTGCTGTGGCACAACTACCCGATGGTGTTGCAGCAGGCACTCGCCGGTCGTGGTGTCGCGTTGGGCTGGCGGCCGCTGATCGACGATCTCGTCGACGGCGACGCTCTGGTCGTGGTCGGACCGGAGGTGAGTTCGAGCCGCGGCTACTACGTGACCTGGCGGGCGGGAGAGCCCGACGCCGGCGTGCAGGCCCTGATCGCCTGGCTCACCAGCTTGATCTGATCAGGCGTTGATGACGGCACGCGCTCGCGCTGCGTTGGTGGCGATCGCGTCGGCCAACTCGACCCAACGAGTGCGCGGGAGATCGTGCGC
>JAHEDX010000103.1 GCA_024641005.1 Acidimicrobiaceae bacterium | reverse complement strand
GATGGCGGCTTCTATTCCGCCGAGGACGCCGATTCGCCCGACGAAAGCGGCCACGGCGTCGAAGGCCTCTACTACACCTGGACCGACACCGAAGCCAGAGCGGCGCTCGCCGGAACCGACACGAAGGCAATACGAGCGACGCTCGACTGGTTCGACATCACCCGGCACGGCAACTTCGAAGGACGTTCGATTCCGAACCGTCTCGGTCATCGTGGCGAGCTGCAGCGACCACCGACGATCGAAACAGCCCGCCAACGCCTGCTCGAGGCCAGGTCGCGCCGTCCGCGACCCGGTCTCGACGACAAGATCCTCACCGAATGGAACGCACTGTTCCTGTTCACCCTCGCCGACGCGGCTGCGACGTTCCAGCGCGACGACTGGAAGGCGGCGGCGGTCTCGAACGGAGAGTTCCTCCTGCGCGAGCTGCGCACCGCCGGCGGACGCTGGCGGCGTTCGTGGCAGGCCGACGGCAGCCCGAGGGCGCGCCATGATGCGCTCGCTGCCGACCACGCTGCGTTGGTAGAGGCATTCATCCGGCTCGCGGAGCTGACCGGGGAGGCACGTTGGATCTACGCCGCCCGAGACACCGCCGACACGATGCTCGACTGGTATTGGGACGCCGAACGGGGCGGGCTCTACACCACGGCCGAAGACGGCGAGGGATTGGTCGTACGCCAGAAGGATCTGCTCGACAACGCGACGCCATCGGCCAACTCGAGTGCCGCCCACGGGCTGATGAGGCTCGCTGCGCTGACCGGTGAGATCCGCTATCAGAACCACGCCGATCGCATCCTGCAGCTCCTCGGTGCGGTCATCGACGAGGCCCCCGGCGGGGTGTCGAACGCGCTCACGGCGATCGAACTGCGCCACCGGGGTCTGATCGAACTCGCGATCGTGGGCGACGCGCCCGAACTGGTCGACGTCGCCCAGGTGTTGTGGCGTCCCGACATCGTGCTCGCCTGGGGCGAGCCGTACGACTCGCCACTCTGGGAGGGCCGCTCCGACGGGCTGGCCTACCTGTGTCGCGACCATGTGTGTGAGGCCCCGGTCGACAGCCCCGCAGCGCTCTACGAGCAGCTGACGGGCCGGCCCGTACCAGACGGAATGTCGATCGGCCGTCAGCGCTGACGGGCACCCGGGGCGCTGCTCACCATGCCCCCCGATGCAGGATCTGATCCGCGCTTCGGCGCGGCCGTCGTGCGCTTCGCCCAGGTGCCGGCTTCGGGTCCGATGCGTCGCCGAACGGCTCGCTGTCGTCGGCCGGGTAGCCGAGCGCGATCGCGCCGAGGAGTTCGAGTCCCGACGGAACCGCCAACGAAGCTCGCAGTTCAGCCTCGCGCCGGAACACACCGAAGAACAGGGCGCCGAGGCCCTCGTTCTCAGCCGCCAGCAGCAGCGTCATCACCGCCATCGACGCATCGATCGTCCAATACGGAGCGGGCCACGCATCAGGCCCCGCACCCAGACCGGTGCCGACCTTGTCAGGCTCGCCATACCGTTGGACATAGGCATCCGGGTCGGCGAACGGCAGCAGGATCAGCGGGGCATCGAACAACCCAGGCCACGTGAACTCTGCCCGCCGCTCGGGCGGCATCGTGACGTCCCAGAAACGGTCGGTTTCGGCACCTTCCAAGGCGACCAGATGCCATCCCTGCGTCTTGCCGGCGCTGGGCGCACGCGCCGCGAGTTCGACGAGCTCGTCGAGCAGTCCGCCGGGCAACGGTCGCGCCGAGAACGACCTGGTCATTCGGCGCTGCCGGACGACGTCGGCGAACTCGCTCACGACGTGGAAGGTCCCCTCGACTCACGCGGCCGGCACGACGCGATCAGCACGCCGCAATCCCGGTCGTCTTCGATCAGCGCTGGCCGTGCTTGACCAGGTCTTCGGCCATCGTCCAGCCGTAGACCACCATGACATCGCCACCCGATTGGTTGACCGCACTCAGCATCTTCACCACATCGGCGTCGAGTTTCTCGGGCTTCGACGACTCGAAATCGAGGAAGCCCGATTGGCCGTTCTTGGCGATGAAGCTTTGGGCGTCGTACTTCGAGTCGACGCCGAACCGCTTGGCGAGGCGCCTGCCCCACGCGCGCTCTTCACCCACGGCGCGCACACCCGGCGACGGGGTGACCTCGTCGAGCTTGTCGAACGCCTCGAGCCCGTCAGCTGCCACGAAGCGCGAGCCGAAGACGACATCTTCGTCGGGAAACGCCATCAGCGCCCGATGATATGCCTCGCCCATCAGGCCTCGCAGCACGGTGTCGCGCCGCGAGTGGCGACGAACGCTCATCATGCCGATCAGCACACACGGCGTGCCGCCGATCCGCTCGAGGGTGGAGAACATGAAACCGTGCATCTTGTCGTCGATGCGGGCGGTGGTGGCAAGCACCCAGTCTTCCTTCGCCTTGGACAGCGCGCCGATGTCGAACGCTCCCTCGATCGAGCCCATCTCGTCGAGATCCGCGTCTGTCAACGCGATGGCGTCATTTGTGGCAACTACGAGCGGCATGTCCCCTTCTCCCGGACGATTTCGGTGCTCTATTGTGCCACCGAAATCGTCAGGTTTTACAAACGGCCGGATGAACGACCGGGCTCGGTCGTCGGTCCGGGGTGCGAAACCGATGATTTCGTTCGGGAACGGACGTCAGAGCAGGACGGCGTCGTGCCCAAATGCCATCCGGAGTTCACCGACTGCACGGTCGATGTCGACCCGGAACTCGTCAGCGAGCCGCAGGATCTTGCCCTGGCCGATATCGACCTGCACCACCGAATCACCGGGGTGATCACGCAGGATCCGCTTGAGCCGTTGGATCTTCAACTCGTCGAGCGTGTGGCTCGGGAGCATCAATCGCATCGGAGGTGCCGGCCCGTCGCCAAGACCCGACAGCACCTGGACGTCCTGGGCGATCAGGCCGAACCGCGACTCGTCGCGCTTGTCGAGCCTGGCCTTGACCGAGACGATGATGTCGTCCTCGAGCTTGTGCCCCTGCTCGACCAACGTGCGCGGGAAGACCGTGACCTCGATCGATGCCTCGAGGTCCTCCAGCACGAAGACCGCCATCTGATCGCCCTTCTTGGTGAACTTTCGGGCCAGGTTGGTGATCACGCCACCGACCTTCACCTGGGCGCCGTCGTCCATCTCGGTGAGATCGATCAGGGCATGTTCGACTTGCCGTTTCAGCGCCGATTCGACACCGAACAGCGGATGATCCGAGACGTACAGCCCCAACATCTCTTTTTCGGCCTTCAGCTTGTCGTTCTTGTCGAACTCGATGTCGGGAATCGAGATCCGTTCGTCGAAGCCTGCCACCGCTTCGTCGCCCGCCGCTTCGTCGCCGTCGGCCCAATCCCCGAAGAGGCTCATCACCCCGCGGTCTCGTTCGCGGCGCCGCTCGATAGTGGTGTCGAGAATCTGTTCGAACGATGCCAACAGCCCGCGTCGAGGATGGCCCATCCGGTCGAATGCTCCTGCCTTGATCAACGATTCGACCGTGCGCTTGTTGAGCACCTGCTCGGGGACCCGCTCGGCGAAGTCGTAGAACGAGGTGTACCGGCCGTTCTCGTCGCGGTCGGCCACGAGCAACTCGACCAGTCCTTCGCCGACATTTCGGACCGCCGACAGGCCGAACGTGATTGCCCCTGGGCTTCCGACGGCCAGCGACACGTCATCTGGCACCCGGTCACCGGCGAGTGCATCGAAGTTCATGACCGAGCGGTTGATGTCGGGAGTGAGAACCTTGATGCCGGCCGACCGACAGTCACTCAGATACACCGCCGCCTTGTCGAGGTTGCTCTTGACGCTGGTGAGCAGACAGGCGAAGTACTCGACCGGGTAATGAGCCTTGAGGTAGGCCGTTTGATACGTCACCAACCCGTACCCGTAGCTGTGGCTCTTGTTGAACGCGTAGTCGGCGAACTTCTCGATGATGTCGAACAGTTGCTTGCCCAGATCAGATCCGTAGCCGGTGTTCTCGACCCCCGCCTCGAACGCATCGCGCTCTTTGGCCATCATCTCCCGGATCTTCTTGCCACACGCCTTGCGGAGGTTGTCGGCCTCGGCCAGCGAGTATCCCGCGAACTTCTGCGCGACCCTCATCACGCTCTCCTGATAGATCATCAGGCCGTACGTGTCGTCGAGCACCTCCTCGGCATCGTCGTGGAAGTACTCGACCGGTTTGCGACCGTTCTTGCGGTCCGCATAGTCGTAGTGCATGTTCGCGCTCATCGGCCCCGGCCGATAGAGGGCGATCAACGCGCCGACGTCATCGAAGCTGTTGGGGGTCATCGCCTTGAGCAGTTGACGCATCGGAGGTGATTCGAGCTGGAACACACCGATCGTGTCGCCACGCGACAACAGATCGAACGTGAGAGCGTCGTCGAGCGGAATCGTGTCGATGTCGAAATCCGGTTGCCGGGACGCCCGAACCATGGCCTGCGTGTCGGTGATGACGTCGAGGTTGCGCAACCCCAGGAAATCCATCTTGAGCAGGCCCAGTTCCTCGACGCCGTGCATCTCGTATTGCGTCACCACGGGGGCCTCGGCCGGGTCCTGGCCCGATTCTGGCTTGCGCTGGATGGGGAGGTAGTGCGTGACCGGCTCTTTGGTGATCACCACGGCGGCGGCGTGGATGCCATCCGATCGCTTCAACCCCTCGAGGCCCTTGGCGACGTCGACGACCCGTTTGACGTCGGTGTCGGTGTCGTACATCGCCCGCAGATCGCCAGCGGCCTTGTAGCCGTCGGCGTACTTGTCGCTCTGCTCGAAGCAGTACTTGAGCGGGGTGTCGCGGCCCATCACCAACGGTGGCATCGCTTTGGCGACCTTGTCGCCGACACTGTACGGATAACCCAGAACACGCGCTGCGTCGCGCACGGCGTTGCGGGCCTTGATGGTGCCGAACGTGATGATCTGGGCGACGTGGTCTCTCCCGTACGCGTCTGCGGCGTAGCGGATCATCTGATCCCGGTACCGAGAGTCGAAGTCCATGTCGATGTCGGGCATCGAGATCCGACTGGGATTGAGGAATCGTTCGAACAGCAGGTCGTACTTGATCGGATCGAGATCCGTGATCCAGAGGCAATACGCGACCGCGCACCCTGCTGCGGATCCGCGTCCTGGCCCGACTCGGATACCCGTGTCCCTGGCATACCGGATGAGATCCCACGTGATCAGGAAGTACGACGCGAAACCCATGTCGTTGATGACCTTGAGCTCGTACGCGACCCGTTCGACCACGCTCGGTGGCAGATCGTCGCCCCAACGCCTGCGGGCACCCTCCCACGTGAGGTGGTCGAGGTAGTCCTTGTCGCTGGTGAACCCGGCCGGGAGCGGGAAGTTCGGGAGCAGGGCGTCCCCGAACGTGATCTCGAGATCGGCCCGCTCGGCGATCCACAAGCTGTTGTCGCACGCCTCGGGCAGTTCGCGGAAGAGGTACCGCATCTCCTGAGCTGACTTGAGATAATGCTCTTGGCCCTCGAACTTGAAACGCTTGGGGTCGGAGATCAGTGCCCCGGTCTGCACGCACAGCAATGCGTCATGGGCCTCGTGATCTTCACGATGGGTGTAATGCGAGTCGTTCGTGGCGAGCAACGGAGCGCCGATCTTCTTGGCGATCTCGACGAGTTGCGGGTTGGTGTCGTGCTGTGCCTGCAACCCGTGATCCTGCAACTCGACGAACAGGTTGTCCTTGCCGAAGATCTCCTGCAGCCGGCCGGCCTTGTCGAGCGCACCCTTCTCGTCCCCGTTGAGCAGCGATTGCAACACATGGCCACCCAGGCAACCGGTCGTGGCGATCAAGCCGTCGGAGTACTTCTCGAGCAGCTCCCAGTCCATTCGGGGCTTGTAGTAGTACCCCTCGAGGAATGCCAGGCTGGACAGTTGGATCAGATTGCGATAGCCGGTCTCGTTCTCGGCCAGCAAGGTGAGGTGGTAGTAGAGCTTCTTGCCGCCCTCGGTATCGCCACCGGAGTCGTCGACCCGCCCCCGACGGGTGGGCCGCTCGGAACGGTGGTCGTGGGCCATGTAGGCCTCGGTTCCGATGATCGGCTTGATGCCCTGTTTGCGGCACTCCTTGTAGAACTCGAGCGTGCCGTACATGTTGCCGTGATCGGTCATTCCGATCGCCGGCTGTCCGTCTGCCACGGCTTTGGCCACCATCTCGTCGAGGCGCGCCGCCCCGTCGAGCATCGAGAACTCGGTATGTACGTGGAGGTGGGTGAACGAGTCGGTCACTGGGTCATCTGGTCAAGACATCGGGTAGCGGAATCACACTGGTGTGGTTCGCGAACCTACCAGACGACGACCTGTGACGGACCAAGCAGATGGATGGGACCAGGCGGCCAACCGGGGCGATCCTGCGAGACGTCGGCGGCGTGGCCCTCACCCGGGCCGCTCACAGATAGGTACCGGGGCGGTCGGGCTGGCGCGACTCGTCGCCGGACACCTGTTGACCACTTCCCTGCGGGAGTTGACGCATCTGCTCGAGCTGCTGGCGAGCCGCGAATTGTTGCGCGAACAGCGTCGCCTGGATGCCGTGGAACAGCCCTTCGAGCCAGCCGACCAGTTGGGCCTGGGCAACCCGCAACTCTCCGTCGCTCGGCACCATGTCGTCGTCGAACGGGAGTGCCAGCGAGCGCAGCTCTTCTTGCAGGTCGGGTGAGAGCGCTTCGGCCAACTCGGTGACCGAGCGTTCGTAGATCTCGGCCAGTCGTTCACGACTGCGCTCGTCGAGCGGCGCCTGGCGCACTTCGTCGAGGAGCTGCTTCACCATCGAACCGATCCGCATCACTTTGGCAGGCTCGGTGACTGATCCGTGCTCGACCGGTGGATCATTCGCCGGCTCGAGGAGTTCGCCGTGCTCGACGGGTTGGTCTCCTTCGGTCGACAGAGTCGATGCTTCGGTGGCAGCAGCGTCGGAATCGGAACCTTCGGTCGCGGGGTCTGGCGTGTCGGTCATGTGGGTGGTCCTCCGGTTCACTGCAACCTAGCGATCAATCGCGCATTCCCGCCACGAGGGGGACGTACACCTCTGCGGGCGTCATCGATCCGTGCCGGCAGATCAGCTCGAACGGGCCACCGTCGAGCGGATCGTGATAGCTCACGGGGTCCCGCGCCACGAGCGCGACGTCGCCGAGCCGGTTAGCGATCGGGGGCGATACGGATGGACCGAACCAACCCTCCTCGATGATCTGGTCGCGTCGCATGACCCACCCGGTCGCAGCGAACTCGTCGACGGCTGCGGCAAACAGCTCTTCGTTCGCTCCACGCCGAGCATGCAACCAGCGGAACCGTCCCTCTCCGGACTGGATCGAGACGAGCGACAGCAGTTCGGGAGAGGGTGTGATGATGTTGCCGCCCACCTGAACCTGACCATGGTCGGCGGTGACCAGCAGCGCGGCGCCTGCCGGCAGCACTTCGAGGACATCGGCGACCAACCGATCGGCAGCGCGGAGCTCGGCGTCGTAGTAGTCGCCGAAACCTCGTTCGTGGGCGATCTTGTCGACACCCCCGTAGTACGCATACACGAACCGCTCCCCTGCGAGCAGCTCGTCGCGAACTGCGACCGCCATCGAGGACGTAGCGCGGAAGCCGACCGGCCGACCACCTCGCAGATGCCCCTCGCTGAACGCGGTGAAACAGAGCTCGATCGGGGTGACCAACGGCACCGGCTCGCCGAGGAATGCCGGGAACCGCTGCACATCGCGCGGCGGTTGGGACCGGCGCCGATCCTGCCCGGCAGCGGTCCACTGCAGCACGTTGATGACCTCGCCCCCCAACAGGATGCGGTATCCGATCAGACCGTGCTCACTCGGGGTCAGACCGGTCGCGATCGAGCTGAGCGCGGTCGCCGTGGTGGTCGGCGCGACCGTCGTGACAGGCCCACCCGCGAGCGACGCGAGCGTGGGGGCGATGTCACGGCGCTCCTGGAGCTGCTCCCACCCCAGTCCATCGAGGACGAGCAAGACCACCTGATCGGCACCGCGAACGAGCTCGGGCATCCAGGAAGGCAACGAGGTGTCCCATCTGCCCGGACCGAGCAGCGCCGGGACGATGCCGCGAACATTGGGCCCGGCATAGTCGGGGATGATGGGTTGCTCGGTCGATGGGGTCACGCGCCCATAGTCCACCACCTTCGGCCACCCGTGGCCAAGCGAACTCGACACCCGGGGCATGTTCGACGCAAACCTGAGATGCGTGTGCCGAACTGTCCACCACGTACGCTGGTCGTCGTGCGAGTGTCGACCAGAGGCGACTATGCGTGTCGTGCCCTACTTTCTCTGGCACTTCGCGACGACGAGGTCGGACCGACCTCGGTGCGGGACATCGCAGAACGAACGGCGCTCCCACAGCCGTATCTCGAGCAGATCCTGCTCGCCTTGAAGGGCGCCGGCCTGGTTCGTTCCAAGCGCGGGGTCGGCGGTGGTTACGTGCTCGCGAGGCCCACCGACGAGATCCTCCTGTCCGAGATCGTCTCGGCGGTCGACGGTCCGATCACCCTCGGCGACTTCGGCGAACCCCACGCGGATGGGGCGTGTGACCACGAGGGGCAATGCGTCCTGCTCGCGATCTGGAAGCAGGCCGGCGAGGTGATGCGGACGTATCTCGAGGGATTCACGCTCGCGTCGATCGCCAACGTCGCTCGCGGCGACGCCCCCTGGCCGTCGGCCGATTGACGACCTCGCTTCAGGCGTCGGGTTCGACGCGCCGCAACGACGAAAGCCGTGCTGCGAGATCGGGGGCAAGTTCGCTGCGGAACGTCATCGAGTCACCGGTCGAAGGGTGGTCGAGGACGAGTTCGATCGCGTGTAGGAACGGTCGTTCGAGCTGCAGCTTGGGCCGCCGCTGACCGTACACCGGGTCACCGACCAAGGGGTGGTTGATCGAGCTCAGATGGACCCTGATCTGATGGGTGCGCCCCGTCTCGAGGTTGCACTGCAGCAGCGCCAGCTCGGCTGGACTGTCGAACCGGTCGAGCACCTGGTACTCGGTTCGGGATCGCCTGCCGTCGGCCACTATCGCCATCCGAAGCGGATCGCGGCGAGACCTCCCGATCGGCGCATCGATCACTCCGTGCGGCGCCTCGGGATGCCCCCAGACGAGCGCGAGATATGCCCTGGTGGCATGATGCGACGCGAACTGCTCCATCAGGACGTCGGCCGCATGTTGCGTTCGGGCGACCACGAGCAATCCCGAGCTTCCGGCATCGAGGCGGTGCACGATGCCGGGGCGAATCTGCTCGCCGACTGCGGCGATCTCGGGATAGCGCGCCAGCAATCCATTGACCAGGGTGCCGTCGAGATTTCCGGCGCCCGGGTGCACGACCAGACCCGCCGGCTTGTCGATCACGATGATCTCGTCGTCTTCGTAGATGACACCGAACTGAACCGCTACATCGGCCTGAGGCGGTTGTTCGATCGGAACGGTCGCCGGGTCGGCGGCCACCTCCTGCCCGGCGGAGAGGCGAACCTTGCCGGAGGTGGCCCGCTGACCGTCGACGGAGACGCCGCCGGCTTCGATCACCGTGGATGCCGTCGACCGGCTGACGTCGAGCATGAATGCCACGATGCGGTCGAGCCGTTCTCCGGCCAGCGCCGGCGGCACGGTTTCGATGATCATGATGGCGTCGGTCCGGAGACGTGACCCTCACGAGGGTCGTCGAGTGGATCCGATTGGTGGTGTCGACTGCTCAGCCAGGAGGCGAGCACGAGCAGACCACCACCGATCGTGATCCCCATGTCGGCGACGTTGAAGATCGGGAACCACTGGAAATCGATGAAATCGACGACGCCGCCACGGAACCAACCAGGCGACCTGAACAGACGATCCAGCACATTGCCGAATGCCCCGCCCACGATCAATCCGACCGAGATGTCGGTCAATCGTCCTGGTTGACGCTTGATGCTGAGAAGCAGCACCACGATCACGACCAGCGCCAACACGCCGATCAGCGGCCCCCAACTCTGTCCCCGGCTGAATGCCATGCCGGTATTGAACGACAAGTGGAACCTCAGGGTCCAGAACACATCGATGTCGCGGTCGGCCAGAGTGTTGACCGCCCAGTGCTTGGTGAGCTGATCGATCACGACCACCGCGATCGCGACCGGCAGCCACCCGCGCACGGCGCGGGGCGACGACGTCATCGGCGGCCGATCCCCCCGACCTTCTCCTCGACGAGCACGGTCGACCACGGGATCGCCTCGAGGCGCTCGCGCGGGAGCGGCCGGCCCGACATCACGGAGTAGCCGTATGTGCCCCTCTTGATCCGCTCGAGCGCATCATCGATCTCGACGACGGCTTCACGGGCCTGCGCACTGAGTGCGAGATCACGCTCGCGTTCGACGACCATCGTGTCGCCCTCGCCGCCTTCGTCGTCGAACTGGACGTCTCCCATTTCGGCCTCTTCGACCAACTGATGAGCCTCGTCCTCCAACCGCTTGGCCTGGCCCGTGAGCCGGATCCGTTCGGTCTGGAGCGCATCGTGCATCTCCTTGACGAACGAGAGGTCGAAGTCCTTCGTGTACCCGAAGCCGTCCTTGTTGAAGCGTGGCTTGGGAAGCTCGTCCACGGCCGCGCCGTGGACCGTCGTCGCAGTGGTCGCCATGGTCGTCGTGCTCGTTGCCTTCTTGGTCGATGTACGCGGGGTCCGGGCGAGCGCCTTGGTGGCTTTCGCCTTGGGTGTCGCCTGAGCGGGGGCCTTCTTGGCGGGGGCCTTCTTGGCGGGTGGGGCAG
>JAHEDX010000168.1 GCA_024641005.1 Acidimicrobiaceae bacterium | reverse complement strand
AATTGTCGATTCACCCCGTCCGGACCGATCGGCGGTCACCGGTTCGGCGCGACGCTCTCCCAGGTGACTCGACGAGGCCTACGGAGGTGATGATGAGCGAGCAGGCGGAGCAGCACCTCCCTCGGTGGACGACCTGGCCGTGCCCGGGCGGAACTCCCCGTGTTCACTCGCCATCGAGCCTGCACCACCGGCGGCCGGCATCCGTACCAGCGTCGCGGGTTCGGATCGATCGGGACGGCCCGTGAGCATGCGGGGGCTGCAGATCTTCTCGGCGCCCGCCGATGCGCCGCGGGTCCGGTGGCGGACGGATCTGATCTCGGCAGGCCTCACCACTGCGCTGCTCGTGCTCCTGATCGTGATCGCCGGCAACGGTTCGACGCTCGATACGAACACGCTGACGTTCGTCGGAACCTTGCCGCCGTGGCTGTTGTGGCTCGGGCAGGCCGCCTACCAGCTGGGAGTCGTGTACTCCGTGGCACTGTTGGTCGGGGTGGCGCTGTTCGCCCGCGGCCGGCTGGAGTTGCTGCGGGACATGCTGCTCGCCGCCGCCCTCGCAGGGGTCACCGTCGTGTTGCTCTCCCGCTTCATCGACGATCGCTGGCCGGCGTTCGCCTTCCTCGACCTTGACGAGACACGCGACACGTTCCCCGCGTTCTTCGTGGCGATGGCGGCGGCGATTCAGGCTGCCGCATCACCCCACCTCACGGCACCGATGCGCAAGATCGGCTGGACGCTCATCCTCGGTGCCACGGGCGCGTCGGTCCTCGGCGGCGTCACGACGGTCAGCGATGCGCTCGGCGGGTTGCTCCTCGGTCTGATCGCCGCTGCGCTGGTGCGCTACGCCCTCGGCACGACGGCCGGACTGCCCGCTACCGACCGCATCCGAGCGGCTCTCGCCGAGATGGGCGTCGACATGGCCGAACTGAGCTACGTCGAGGCCGAACGTCAGCCCGGCACGTCGGTCGCGCTGACCGGCACGTCGACCGACGGCGCCCCGTTGTTCGTCCGCGGCTTGGGTCGAGACTCGTGGAACGCGCGTCGCTGGATCCGGTGGTGGAAGCAGGCCTGGTACCAGGACCAGGGCTCCCAGGTCGGTGCTGATCGTCGCCAACAGCTCGAGCACGAGGCATTGGCGATGGTCGTCGCGACGCGCGACGGTGCGCCGGTCCCCGCCCTCGTGAGCGTGGGGATGACGGCCCACGAGGACGGCTTGCTCGTCTCCGAGCGCCTCGATCACACCTTGGACGATGTCGCACATGGTGACGTCGACGACGGCATGCTCGATGCGATCTGGGCTGCTCTCGGCCGGCTTCACCGAGCGCGCATCAGTCACGGATCGCTCGATTCGCTCCACATCTGGTTCGACAGCTCGGGTGCACCGGCGCTGATGGGCCTGAACGAGGCGGCCATCAACGCCACCGACGAGCAGTTGCGCAGCGACATCGCGGCGATGTTGGTGCTGACGACGACGATCGTCGGCGCTGATCGGGCCATTGCGTCTGCTCGGCGGACGATCGGCGACGAATCGCTGGGCGAGATGCTGCCGTCGCTGCAGACAGCGGCGTGCAACGCAGGGTTGCGGCGCCGGGTCAAGCAGCAGAAGCTGAAGATCAGCGACCTCCGCAAGCAGACGGCAGCGGCGCTGGGCGTCGATGTTCCCGAGATCGAGCAGTTGACGCGCGTCACGTGGAAGAGCCTGGTGACGGTCGGGTTCATCGCCTTCGGCGCCTACACGATCGTCGCCGGTCTGGCCGACGTCGGATTCGGCACGATCGTCGACGCATTCTCCGACGCCCGCTGGAGCCTCGTGCTGCTCGGTCTCCTGTTCGCGGCGGCCACCAACTACACCGATTCGATCTCGGTCGCCGCCGTCGCACCGAAGCCGCTCCCCATCGGGGTCACGACGGTCGAGCAGCTCGGGATCGGATTCGTCAACATGGCCGTCCCTGCCCCAGCGGGGTCGATCGCGACCAACGTCCGGTTCTTCCAGAAGTTCGGGATCAGTGCCGTGGCAGCCACGACGACCGGCGTGATCACTGGATTCACGGGGTACGCGGCACAGGCGATCATGATCACGTTCACGGTCCTCGTCGGCGCGGGCAGCATCGACCTGTCCGCGTTCCAGGGTGGCGGTGATGTGATCCGTCTGCTCGTCAATGCCGTCGTCATCCTCGCCGTGGCGGTGGGCGTCGCGATGATCGTCCCCAAGTGGCGCCATTGGACATGGAACAAGGTCGCCGGGCCGGCGAGGCAGATGCGCGATGCACTGTCGACGTTGAAGAACCCCCGAACGGCTCTCACTGCGCTCGCCGGCTCGATCGGCACCGAGGTGCTGTACGGCGCAGGGTTCCTCTGCTGCGTGCTGGCCATGGGCGGATCACTCACACTCGGCGAGGCGATCTT
This sequence comes from Acidimicrobiaceae bacterium, assembly GCA_024641005.1. Classification (GTDB taxonomy): domain Bacteria; phylum Actinomycetota; class Acidimicrobiia; order Acidimicrobiales; family Ilumatobacteraceae; genus Ilumatobacter. The sequence goes on along the minus strand of JAHEDX010000168.1, from coordinate 579 downwards.
CATCAACATCACCGTCTCGCTGGTTTCGGCGATCAGCCCGGTCCCCGGCAACGCCGGGGTCGCCGAGGCCGGCCTCACCGCCAGCCTCACGGCCGTCGGCGTCGCGAGCAGCGTCGCCGTGCCGGCCGTCCTCGTCTATCGCTTGGTCAGCACCTACCTCCCGCCGATCTGGGGCTACTTCTGCCTGCGCTGGTTGGCAAAGCACGACTACCTCTGACGCTGGATTCGGCCCGAGGGTGATCGACAATTTCACCCCGGCTGCGCCGTGCCGGAACGGGCGGTTGCACGCAGACTCGACCGCGTCAACACACCTCTGAAGGGACTCTCATGCCGCTCCTCGATCTGTTCTTCACGATCCTCTGGATCTATCTGTTCATCCTGTGGATCTGGTTGGTCGTCACGGTGTTCATCGACATCTTCCGCAGCCCGGACCTGAGCGGTTGGGGCAAGGCAGGTTGGGCGTTCCTGGTCGGACTGGCTCCGCTGATCGGTGTGCTGATCTACATGATCGCACGCGGCTCGTCCATGCAGCAGCGCAAGTACGACGACCTCGCCGCGCAGCAGCAGGCGGCCAACGCG